>DASXXR010000224.1:0-8726 GCA_036502945.1 Paraburkholderia sp.
CGAACCGTCGTATGGGCCGAAGGACATCCGTTCGGGCCCGGGCTTCATCACGAAGGCAAATCTCGACAAGGTCATAAAGTACGCGGGCCAGTACCGCTGATCTAACTTCCGCGCATTTTCCGCGCATTTTCCTTTAAGCCAGCACACGCGGTACCGGGCGCACCTTACCCAAGCGCGGCACCGGCGGACCTCGCTCCGCCTTCGCAGCCCCGCTCCCGGCCGCGTCTTTTACCGGCTTTCCGTTCACTGACCCCTTCATGTGAATGTCGAAAGCCGGGCATCAAGGAGACATCATGGGCGTAGCCGGCAAACACTATCCCTCGCACGCAGCGGACGCGCCGAATGACGACGACGCGCCGTCCACGCCTCAGGCGGGAGCGTCGCCGGGCGACGAACGCGTCCGCAAGGAATCCTGGGTTGGCCATCTGCTGAACCGGCCGGAATTCGCCGCGATTTCCGGCGCCGTGCTGGTGTTCCTGGTATTCGCGATCAGCGCGGGCCACTCCGGCATGTTCAATCTCGATGGCGTGATGAACTGGTCGCAGGTATCCGCGTATCTCGGCATTCTCGCGGTCGGCGCGTGCCTGTTGATGATTGCCGGCGAGTTCGACCTGTCGATCGGTTCGATGATCGGCTTCGCCGGCATGATGGTGGCGATTCCCGCCGTCTACTTTCATTGGCCGATCTGGGCGGCGATCATTTTCGCGTTCGCCGGCTCGATGGCGCTGGGCGCGCTGAACGGCTACCTCGTGATGCGCACGCGGCTGCCGTCGTTCATCGTCACGCTCGCGTTCCTGTTCATCCTGCGCGGCCTGACGCTCGCGCTGTCGATCATGGTGGCCGACCGCACGATCATCTCCGGCGTCGGCGACCTCGCGCAGAACGACGCGGTGACCAACTTCCTGTTCCACGGCGTCGCGCTGCACGGTCTCTTCACGAGCCTCGCGCACATGGGTGTCGGCACGCTGCTCGACAACGGCCAGCCGCTCGTACCGGGCATTCCGAAGGTGATTCTGTGGTGGTTCGCGCTCGCCGCGGTGTGCGCGTTCGTGCTCGCGAAAACACGCTACGGCAACTGGATTCTCGCCGTGGGCGGCGATGCGAATGCAGCGAAAAACGTCGGCGTGCCGGTGCGGCGCGTGAAGATTTCGCTGTTCGTGCTGACCGCGTTCTGCTCGTGCCTGTTCGCGGTGCTGCAGGTGAGCGATATCGGCTCGGCCGCCGCGGACCGCGGGCTGCAAAAGGAATTCGAAGCGATCATCGCCGCGGTGATCGGCGGCACGCTGCTCACGGGCGGCTACGGCTCGGTGGTGGGCGCGTGCTTCGGCGCGCTGATCTTCGGTGTCGTGCAGATCGGCATTACCTATACCGATGTCAGCTCCGACTGGTTCCGCGTGTTTCTCGGCGTGATGCTGCTGCTCGCGGTGCTGTTCAACCACTATGTGCGCCGCCGCGTCGCGCAATCGTAATCGAAACGAGGAGACGAACATGTCCGATACGCTCAACCCGGCGCCCGATCAGGGCGACACCATCCTCGCGCTCGAAAACGTCAGCAAGTTCTTCGGCAAGGTGATCGCGCTGTCCGGCGTCACGTTGCGATTAAGGCGCGGCGAAGTGCACTGCCTGCTCGGCGACAACGGCGCGGGCAAATCGACGCTAATCAAGACGCTCGCAGGCGTCCATGCGCCCTCTTCCGGCGAGTATCGGGTGGACGGCAAGCCGGTGCATTTCGAGTCGCCTAAAGACGCGCTCGACCTGGGGATCGCAACCGTCTATCAGGATCTCGCGCTGGTGCCGCTGCTGTCGGTGGCGCGCAACTTCTTCATGGGGCGCGAGCCGCAGAAAAAGCTGTTCGGCTTCGTCAACGTGATGGACCTCGAAACGAGTGCGCAAACCGCGCGCGACAAGCTCGCGGAAATGGGCATTCACGTGCGCGATCCGCATCAGCCGATCGGCACGATGTCGGGCGGCGAGCGCCAGTGTCTCGCGATTGCGCGCGCGATTCACTTCGGCGCGCGCGTGCTGATTCTCGATGAGCCGACCGCCGCGCTCGGCGTGAAGCAAAGCTTCAACGTGCTGAAGCTGATTCACAAGGCGCGCGCGAAAGGCATCTCGGTGATTTTCATCACGCACAACGTGCACCACGCGTATCCGATCGGCGATTCGTTCACGCTGCTCAATCGCGGCAAGTCGCTCGGCACCTACACGAAAGAGACGATCACCAAAGATGAAGTGCTCGACATGATGGCGGGCGGCGCCGAAATGCAGAAAATGATCGGCGAACTGGAAGGGGCGACGATCTGACATCACGGTCCGCGCTGTAGTTGGCCCCCTGCTCTCCCTACCGACGCCCCGACATTCAGGACATTTCATGGCTATTACCAGCACCTCCACGGCACCGGCGATCAATCGCTTCGCCCCCGGCCGCAGCCGCGACATCATCTGCCTCGGCCGCCTCGCCGTCGACCTGTACGCGCAGCAAGTCGGCGCGCGGCTCGAAGACGTGTCGAGCTTCGCGAAGTATCTGGGCGGCTCGTCGGCGAACATCGCGTTCGGCTGTGCGCGGCTCGGCCTCGCATCGGCGATGCTCGCGCGCGTCGGCAACGACCACATAGGCCGCTTTCTCACCGAGACGCTGACCCGCGAAGGCTGCGACGTCAGCCACGTGCGGATCGATCGCGAACGGCTGACCGCGCTCGTGCTGCTCGGTCTCAAGGACCGCGATACGTTTCCGCTGATCTTCTATCGCGAGAACTGCGCGGACATGGCCGTCGACGAAGACGATTTCGACGAGGCCTTTATTGCGTCGTCGAAAGCGCTGCTGATTACCGGCACGCATTTTTCGACCGGGCAGGTGAACCGCACGAGTCGCCGCGCGCTCGAATTCGCGCGGCGCAACGATGTGCGCACGGTGCTCGACATCGACTACCGGCCGGTGCTGTGGGGCCTCACCGGCAAGGCCGACGGCGAGACGCGCTTTGTTGCGAACGAAGGCGTGAGCGCGCATATTCAGGGCATCCTGCCGCTGTTCGATCTCGTGATCGGCACCGAGGAAGAGTTCTGCATCGCCGGCGGCAAGACCGATCTGATCGACGCGCTCGGCATGGTGCGCGCGGTGACGTCCGCCACGCTGATCGTGAAGCGCGGGCCGCTCGGCTGCCAGATCATCGACGGTGCGGTGCCGGCCCAGCTCGACGCAGCGCCGCTCCACGGCGGCGTCGAAGTCGAAGTGCTGAACGTGCTCGGCGCGGGCGATGCGTTCGCGTCAGGCTTCCTGTCCGGCTGGCTGCGCGATCAGCCGCTCGACGCGTGCGCGCGCGCCGCGAATGCGAGCGGCGCGCTCGTCGTCTCGCGCCACGGCTGCGCGCCCGCGATGCCGACACCCGCCGAACTCGACTACTTTCTGACCGAAGCGAAAGCCGACCCGCAACGGATGCGTCGCCCCGACCGCGACGCGACGCTTGCGCGGCTGCATCGCGTGACGCCCGCGCGCAAGGAATGGGACGAAGTGCTCGGCTTCGCGTTCGACCATCGCAACCAGTTCTTCGAACTCGCGCAGCAGACCGGCGCGAACGAAGCGCGGATCGCGCAACTGAAGGGCCTGTTCGTCGCAGCAGTCGCGCAAACCGAAGCGGCGCTCGGGCTGCAAGGCCGCATCGGCGTGCTGATCGACGACCGCTATGGCCAGGACGCGCTGAACGACGCCACCGGCCGCGGCTGGTGGATCGGTCGCCCGGTCGAACTGCCCGGCTCGGTGCCGCTCGTGTTCGATCACGGCCGCTCGATCGGCACGACGCTCGCCAGCTGGCCGCGCGAGCATATCGCGAAGTGTCTCGTCCACTATCACCCGGATGAGCCCATCGAACAGCGGCTCGAACAGGAAGCGCAATTGCGCGCGCTGTACGACGCGGTGCAGGCAAGCGGCCACGAACTGCTGCTCGAAGTGATTCCGCCGAAGCATGCGCATTTGCCGTCCGACCCGGACATCGTGTACCGCGCGTTGAAACGCCTGTACAACCTCGGCATCTACCCCGAGTGGTGGAAGCTCGCGCCGCTCGATGCGACGCAATGGCAAGCCGTCGACGCGCTGATCGCCGAACGCGATCCGCATTGCCGCGGCGTCGTGCTGCTCGGACTGTCGGCGCCGGTCGAGCAACTCGATGAAGGCTTTCGCGCCGCCGCAGCTTCGGCGACGTGCCGCGGCTTCACGGTCGGCCGCACGATTTTTCACGAGCCGAGCCGCGCGTGGCTCGCCGGCGAAATCGACGATCCTGAACTGATCGCGCGCGTGCGCCATACCTTTGAAACGTTGATCGCGTCGTGGCGTGCGACGCGCGGCAATCAGCCCGCGCGTCATGGCAGCCCGCGCACTGTCCACCAGGAGCAGGCGGCATGAACCAGCGCGTGTTGCATCATGATCCGGCGTCCGCGGGCGATGCCGCGCAAACGTCCGCACAAGGCACCAGCGGCACCAGCGGCACGATCCGTTTGACCGCGGCGCAGGCCATCGTCCGCTATCTCGCTGCGCAGCGCGTCGTCACTGAAGACGGCGGCGGCACCGAACCGCTGTTCGGCGGCGTGTTTGCGATCTTCGGGCACGGCAACGTGGCCGGCATGGGCGAAGCGCTGTATCAATACCGCAGCGACCTGCCGACGCTGCGCGCGCACAACGAGCAAGCGATGGCGCACAGCGCGATCGCTTATGCGAAGGCGCATTTCCGCCGCCGGATGATGGCCGTGACCACGTCGATCGGCCCGGGCGCGACGAATCTCGTCACCGCCGCCGCGCTTGCGCATGTGAACCGTCTGCCGGTACTGCTGTTGCCGGGCGATATTTTCGTGTCGCGAGAGCCCGATCCGGTGCTGCAGCAGGTCGAAGATTTCCACGACGGCGGCATCTCCGCCAATGATGTATTCAAGCCGGTGTCGCGCTACTTCGACCGCATCATGCATCCCGCGCAACTGCTGAGCGCGCTGCCGCGCGCGCTGCGCGTGCTCACCGATGCCGCGTTGTGCGGCCCGGTCACGCTTGCGTTGCCGCAGGACGTGCAGGCCGCCGCGTACGATTTTCCGGCCGACTTCTTCGCCCCGCGCGTCGTGCCATTCCATGCACCCGCGCCGGTCGCGCACGAAATCGAAGCTGCGCTGCAGCGGCTCGTCAAAGCGAAGCGGCCGATGATCGTCGCGGGCGGCGGTGTGCTCTACGCCCATGCGGCTGATCATTTGCGCGCGTTCGCCGCCGCACACGGCATCCCGGTTGCGGAGACGCAGGCCGGCAAAGGCGCGCTCGCGTGGGACGATCCGCTTAACGTGGGCGCACTCGGCGTGACCGGCTCGCCCGGCGCGAACGCGCTCGCGCATGAAGCCGATTGCGTGCTCGCGGTCGGCACGCGTTTGCAGGACTTCACGACGGGCTCGAACACGCTGTTCACGCAGGCCGACGTGATCGGCATCAACGCGAATCCGTTCGACGGGCTCAAGCATCGCGGACAGGTCGTCGAGGCCGACGCGGGCGGTGCGCTCGACGCGCTGGGTGCGCAGCTGCAAGACTGGCGCGCCGATCCCACATGGAGCGCACGAGCGCGCTCGCTCGCGACCGAATGGCGCGACACGGTCGGCAAGATTACGCACGCGCCGCCGCGCGACAACACGCTGCCGTACGAAGGCGACGTGATCGGCGCCGTGCAGCGCTCGAGCGGCCAGTCGCCGGTCGATGACATCGTCGTCTGCGCGGCCGGCACGCTGCCCGCCGAATTGCACAAGCTGTGGCGCGCCGGGCGACCCGGCGCGTATCACGTCGAATACGGCTATTCATGCATGGGTTACGAGATTGCCGGCGGACTCGGCGTGAAGCTCGCGCGGCCCGAACGGGAAGTGATCGTGATGGTCGGCGACGGCAGCTATCTGCTGTTGAACAGCGAGATCGCGACTTCGGTGATGCTCGGCGCGAAGCTGATCGTCGTCGTGCTCGACAACCGCGGCTATGGCTGCATCAACCGCCTGCAGCAGGCCTGCGGCGGCGCGCCGTTCAACAACCTGTTCGACGACTGCGCGCAGGGCCCGCTCGGCGCGCCCACGGTCGACTTCGCCGCGCATGCGCGCGCACTCGGCGCGCAGGCCGAGCATGTCGCGAACGTGCAGGAACTCGAAGCGGCGATGCAGCGCGCCCGCGCCGCCGACCGCACCTACGTGGTCAGCATCGACACCGACGCCGCGCGCACCACCGACGACGGCGGCTGGTGGTGGGAAGTCGCCGTGCCGGAAGTGTCGGCGCGCGCCGGGGTGCGCGAAGCCCGCGCCCGATACGAAGCCCAGCTTGCCGCGCGCGGCAAGT
Organism: Paraburkholderia sp.; assembly: GCA_036502945.1. Lineage (GTDB taxonomy): Bacteria > Pseudomonadota > Gammaproteobacteria > Burkholderiales > Burkholderiaceae > Paraburkholderia. Next base: position 6,335 of record DASXXR010000224.1, read on the forward strand.
CTGCCGGCCCGTCCGTCAATGAATGAGGAAGCCCGCATGACTCCGTTCGAAGTACGCATCGGCATCAATCCGTTGTCGTGGATGAACGACGACCTGCCTTCGCTAGGCGGCGAAACGCCGCTTGAAGTGGCGCTGACCGAAGGGCGCGAGATCGGCTATCAAGGCTTCGAGCTCGGCAACAAGTTTCCGCGCGAACCTCAGGCTTTGAAGGCGCTCTTCGCGCAATACGATCTCGCGCTCGTGTCGGGCTGGTATTCGGGACGGCTCGCGACGCGCAGCGTCGCGGAGGAAATCGACGCGGTCGGCGCGCATCTCGATCTGCTCGCGCAGAACGGCGCAACCGTCATGGTGTATGGCGAAGTCGCCGATACGATTCAGGGCTCGCCGGTGCCGCTGTATCAGCGGCCGCGCTTTTTCACCGATGCGCTGTGGGAAGCGTATGCGAAACGTGTCGACGAATTCGCGCGCTATACGTTGAGCCACGGCGTGCGGCTTGCGTATCACCATCACATGGGCGCGTACGTCGAAACGCCCGCCGACGTCGACCGCCTGATGGCGCAAACCAGCGACGCCGTCGGCCTGCTGTTCGACGCCGGCCACATCACGTTCGCGGGCGGCGATCCGGTCGAGGTGCTGGAGAAGCACATCGCCCGGGTCTGCCACGTGCATTGCAAGGACGTGCGGCCCGCGGTGATGAAACTCGCGCGCAACGGCAACTGGAGTTTTCTCGACGCGGTGATCAACGGCGCGTTCACCGTGCCCGGCGATGGCGCAGTCGATTTCGCGGGGATCATCACGCGCCTGAAGCAGCATGGGTATCGCGGCTGGCTCATCGTCGAGGCCGAGCAGGATCCGGCTGTCGCGCCGTCGTACGCGTATGCGCAGAAAGGCTACCGGACGCTGCGCTCGCTCGTCGATGCGCCGCTCCTTGCCGCAATGGAGGCAACATGAGTCTGCTCGTCAAGGCCCAGCGCGAAGGCCAGACCATCGCGCGCGTCACACCCGACTCCGCGGGCTGGCGGTATGTCGGCTTTGCCGCGTACCGGCTGGAGCCGGATGAAGTCGTGCATGTTCTCGAACCGGCGCGCGAAGTGTGCATCGTCGTCCTTGCGGGAACCGTCGACATCGAAAGCGATGCCACGCGCTGGAGCGATCTCGGTTCGCGCGACAGCGTGTTCGAAGACAGCGCGCCCTATGCCGTGTATCTGCCGCCGGGTGCGCGCACAACGATTCGCGCGAAACGCCGCGCGGAAGTCGGCGTCGCGAGCGCGCCTGCCACCGGCCTGCACGCGGCCCGGCTGATCGAACCCGCGACGATGAAGCGCTCGACGCGCGGCAAAGGGCTCAACACCCGTTATGTGTGCGACATCCTTCCGCAAACGCAGGCAGCGGAGTCACTGCTCGTCGTCGAAGTGCGCACGCCCGGCGGGCATGCGTCGAGCTATCCGCCGCACAAGCACGATACCGACAACGTCCCGCACGAAAGCTCGCTCGAAGAGACGTATTACCACCGGCTCGATCCGCAGCAAGGGTTCGCGTTTCAGCGCGTGTACACCGACGAGCGCGATATCGACGAATCGATGGCCGTCGAAAACCACGACATCGTGATGGTGCCGCGCGGCTATCATCCCGTTGTCGTGCCGTATGGATACGATTCGTACTATCTGAACGTGATGGCCGGCGCACAGCGCGTGTGGCACTTCAAGAACGATCCCGCGCATGAATGGATCGTCGAACGCGATTCGCGCGCCTAGCTGCATCACGGATGCGCCGCTGCAAATCCTTACGCGGGTATTGCATCGCGCGATGCCGACTCTGCTTTGATAGAGGTGCTCTCCGCCGGTACGCAACGGCGAGCCACCTCCATCAACAGGGTTTGCCCATGACGACATCCTCGATCAGCAGCGTCTCTTTCACGCAGCCCACTGGCTATGACGAAGCGGATTCGCCGCGCCTGCCCGCCATCCCGCAAGCCGACCGCCGAGGTTCGAAGAAACTCCATCTGCCCCACAACGAACCGCACCGGAACATCCCACGTGCCGCTTCGTCCGGCACACGCGATACCGCGCAGCAGCAGCCGGCTGTGCATGGCACGAGTGCTCCGAGTGTCGGCGAACTGGAAACACTGCTGGCACGCTATGACACCGGCGCCGGCAACGCGAGCCGTGACGCGCACAACGCAGAGTTGGGCGCGAAGCTCGAAGAGCTCGCGCTGACCGGCTATCCATCGGACGTCCGCTCGTTCGAGCGGCGGGTCCAGACCGACCTCGGGCTGCTGGCCCAGTTGCCGCCCGACCGACACGACCTTCACGCCAGCGCGCTGGCGCGGCTGTGGACCGGCTTCGAAGCCACCTCCGACGAGTGGGGCCGAGGCGCGTTTGCACACGAGGCA
>DASXXR010000225.1:0-8404 GCA_036502945.1 Paraburkholderia sp.
CTACGTCTACATGTGGGCGGAAGTGCTGGAGGCCGAGGCGTTCGACGCGTTCGAAGAAGCCGGCAACGCATTCGACCCCATCCTGGCCGACAAGCTGCAACGCTACATTTACAGCGCCGGCGACAGCCGCGAACAGCGCGCCGCATTCCGCGCTTTCCGCGGCCGCGATCCGCAAGCCGCGCCGATGTTGCGCAAACGCGGATTGCCGGCGGCCTGAGGCCGACTGCTTCAGAACGGGCTCGTTAGCCCGTTCTGCGAACGAACACTTTCCAGCGAACCGGGACGCCTCGCCCGCCCATGCGAAAGAACCACACGCGCAGTCCTTACAGATCGGAAAGCCGCGCGGCACAGACTGTCAGGGAACGATTCGCCCGCCCGGATTGACTGGCCGGCGAGATACACAAAAAGCATTCCAAAGTGGTACCCTCGGCAGCAAACTCAAGTTTTGTTTGTCACTGCACGCGAATGCCGCTAAGCCGGCAGCATTGCTCAGGCAACATGAAAGGTTCACGTACCATTTCGATCTACCAAGGACAGTCGTTACCCGCGCCCCCAGCGAGCCGGACGATGAACGCGCAACTCCGGTTCATCATTCTGGACACGTTTGCGGGCACCGGCTGCCTTGATCCGGTTCCGAAGACCTGCTTGCAGTTCCCCGAGAATATCCCGATCGAGTTTGCGAGTGCAGACGTTCAGAACGCACCCGTCCGGTCCACACCGAAAACGTGGCGGGCTGGGCGACGTCAACGGGATCTGTTGTACAACCAACCTATCATCGAAAGGAAAATGGAATATGTTGAGTAAGCCCACGCTCTCCGTTGCCGAAACGACGCGCATTCTGGACGCTGCACGCGCAGAGGCCGAGAAAAACAAATGGGCCGTCACCATCGCGGTGGTCGACGACGGCGGCCATCCTCTCGCGCTGCTCAGGCTCGATGGCTGCGCGCCGATCAGCGGCTACATCTCCGCTGAGAAAGCCCGCAGCGCTGCCCTCGGCCGCCGTGAATCGAAGCAGTATGAGGACATGATCAACGGCGGCCGCACCGCGTTCCTCAGCGCGCCGCTCGCCGGCATGCTCGAAGGCGCTGTGCCCATCGTGGTGGACGGCCAGGTGGTCGGCGCCGTCGGCGTGTCAGGCGTGAAGGCGGATCAGGACGCGCAGGTCGCCCGGGCCGGCGCGCAAAGCGTCGCCAACTAACGGGATACAACGGGAAACTCGCCCGCCCTCTCGAAGACAGCAGACAGACAGGATGCAGCAATAATGACTCAAATGACCAAGCGAAACGGACTGCAGGTAGCCGCCAATCTCGACCAGTTCGTCGAAAACGAAGTCCTGCCGGGCACCGGCGTGAACAGCGCAGCGTTCTGGACCGGCTTCGACGCCCTGGTGCACGACCTCGCACCGAAGAACCGCGCGCTGCTGGCCGAGCGCGAGCGCCTGCAGCGCGAGCTCGACACCTGGCACCGCGCCCATCCGGGCCCCGTGCGCGATCTGCAGGCCTACCGCGACTTTCTGGAAGGAGTCGGCTATATCGTGCCGGCGCCGTCCCGCGTGCAAGCCACGACCGCCGACGTCGATACCGAGATCGCCGAGCAGGCTGGCCCGCAGCTGGTCGTGCCGCTGTCCAATCCGCGCTACGCGCTGAACGCGGCCAACGCGCGTTGGGGCAGCCTCTATGACGCGCTGTACGGCACCGATGCGATTCCCGAAACCGACGGCGCAGGCAAGACTGCCGGCTTCAATCCGGTGCGCGGCGCACGCGTGATCGCCCGCGCACGGGCCTTCCTCGACGAGGCCGCACCGCTCGCCAACGGTTCGCACACCGACTCGACGCGCTACACCATTGAAGGCGGCCAGCTGGTGATCGCGCTGAAAAGCGGCAAGACCGCGCTGCGCACGCCGGCGCAGTTCATCGGCTTCCAAGGTGAGGCAGCCGCACCGTCGGCCATCCTGCTCAAGCATCACGGCCTGCACTTCGAAATCCAGATCGACGCGGCCGACTCGATCGGCAAGACGGACGCGGCCCACGTGAAGGACGTGCTGCTCGAAGCAGCCGTCACCACGATCATCGACTGTGAAGATTCGGTCGCTGCGGTCGACGCCGACGACAAGGTTCAGCTCTACCGCAACTGGCTCGGCCTGATGAACGGCGACCTCAGCGAAGCGATGACGAAGAACGGCAAGACCTTCACGCGCCGCCTGAATGCCGACCGCAAATACCGCCGCGCCGACGGCTCGACGCTGACGCTGCACGGCCGCTCGCTGCTGTTCATCCGCAATGTCGGCCATCTGATGACCAACCCGGCCGTGGTGGACCGGGACGGCAACGAGATTCCGGAAGGCATTCTCGATGCGGTCATCACCACGCTGTGCGCCCTGCACGACCGCAAGCACAAGCTCAACTCGCGCACCGGCTCGATCTACATCGTCAAGCCGAAGATGCACGGCCCGGCCGAAGTCGCGTTCGCAAGCGAACTGTTCGAGCGTGTCGAAGACCTGCTCGGCCTCGCTCGCAACACGATCAAGATGGGCATCATGGATGAGGAGCGCCGCACCAGCGTCAACCTGCTCGCCTGTATCGCGCAAGCATCGGCACGCGTCGCCTTCATCAACACGGGCTTCCTCGACCGCACCGGCGACGAAATGCACACGTCGATGGAAGCAGGCCCGATGCTGCGCAAGGGCGACATGAAGTCCACCGCATGGATCGCCGCCTACGAGCGCAGCAACGTGCTGGCCGGCCTTGCCGCAGGCCTGCGCGGGCGCGCCCAGATCGGCAAGGGCATGTGGGCCATGCCCGACCTGATGCACGCGATGCTCGAGCAGAAGGTCGCCCATCCGAAGGCCGGCGCCAATACGGCCTGGGTGCCGTCGCCCACCGCCGCCACGCTGCATGCGCTGCATTATCACCAGGTCGACGTGCAGGCGGTCCAGCAGCAACTCGAGCGCACCGGCTATGCCAACGTGCGCGACGAGTTGCTTGCCGGCCTGCTGACGGTCCCGGTGGTCGAGAAGGCAAACTGGAACGCCGACGAAATCCGCCAGGAAGTCGAGAACAACGCACAGGGCATCCTCGGTTATGTGGTGCGCTGGATCGACCAGGGCGTCGGCTGTTCGAAGGTGCCGGACATCAACAACGTCGGCCTGATGGAAGACCGCGCGACGCTGCGCATCTCGAGCCAGCACATCGCCAACTGGCTGCGTCACGGCGTGGTGACGCGCGAGCTCGTCGAAGACACCTTCCGGCGCATGGCCAAGGTAGTCGACCAGCAGAACGCGGGCGACCCGCAGTACCAGCCGATGGCCGCCGATTTCGACGCGTCGCTGGCGTTCAAGGCGGCTTGCGCACTGGTCTTCGAAGGACGCGAGCAACCGAGCGGCTATACCGAGCCGCTGCTGCACAAGTTCCGCCTCGCATTGAAGGCCAAGGCCTGAGTCGGGCGTATTGAATGAGTGGTCCCCCGGCGGCGCTTGCCGCCGGGCGCTGCTCGCCGCCTCCGGTCGCCTTGCGGCCGCGTCTGTCGCCGGTTGCGTTCCCGGTTGTCGACGTACACCTGCTGTCCCAACCATTCGAAAAAACCACCCAGCTCTCCCGCTCGGCATGGCAAGCGCCAGGTGTGTCAGGCGTTTTCACGTTCATGGCAATATGCGCGGTGAACAGCCCGTTCGTACGTGGGTTGTGCCGTTTAGCAAGGAAACCTGTCCATGGACGACGACGTACATGCCTTTAGCCTGCTTCGCAAGCGGCTGCAGCAAATTGCCTATCGAATGTTAGGGTCGGTTGCCGAAGCCGAAGACGTCGTGCAAGACGTCTGGCTGCGTTGGCATGCAGCGGCCCGGGAAGGCATCGACAACGCGGAAGCGTGGCTCGTGTCGGTCACGACTCGACTGTCCATCGACCGGCTGCGCGCAGCGAAGATTCAACGCGACCACTACACCGGCATCTGGCTGCCCGAACCTCAAATGACCGAACCGCCGGCTACGCCCGAACAGGTAAGGGAGCGCGCCGACGATGTATCCGTGGCTTTTCTGATGACGCTCGAACGGCTGACGCCCGAAGCACGCGCAGCGTTCCTGCTGCGCGAAGTCTTCGACGCGGACTATCACGAAGTCGCTGAAGCAATCGGCAAGACAGAAGCCGCGTGCCGTCAACTGGTGAGCCGCGCAAAAGCACAACTGCGCGACGAACGTGCGCGCTTCGCCGTGTCGCGCGAGACTCATCTTCATCTGCTGCAGATCTTCGCGCATGCGCTCGAGCGTGGCGACTTTGCGGCGATCAACGCATTGCTGGCCGAAGATGCCGTACTGCTCGGCGACGGCGGAGGCCAGGTGCCCAGCTTTGCACAACCGATGGTGGGCGGCCGGCGCATCGCCCAGCTTCTCTTCGCTGCATCGCGCCGATATGGCAGCGAACTTCGCATCGAACTTGCCGAACTCAATGGCCAGTGGGCGTTACTACGTTTTATTGAAGGCAAGCTCGAATCGGCGCAGTCATTTGAAACGGACGGCGAGCGCATCGTCCGTATCCACGTTCAACGCAACCCCGACAAACTGGTGCGCATCGCCGCGGCATACGGCGGCGGTTGAGCGCTGATCCGTGCCCGGCGCGCGTGTACCACTCGTGTCGCCGATTGGCGCCGATCGGCGCCGATTGGTGCGGAATGGGCAACACCGTGAGCCCGCTTGAATACCTACCGCGGCACAGCACGCAAACCTACGATGGCTGCTGGCGGCTCAATGCCGTTATCGGCACCCGGCCAGCACGGGTGTCTCTTTCATCGTCGCCTGGAGAAATCATGACGCAGCGCATCAACTACGCTCAGCAATCCCCCGAGCTGTTCAAGAAGCTCATCGAACTCAGCACTCTGCTAAAGGACAGTGCTATCGAAGAATCGATCCGCGACCTCGTTTCGATCCGTGCGTCGCAGATCAACGGCTGTGCATTTTGCGTCGACATGCACGTGAAGGAAGCGCGCATCCATGGCGAGCGCGAACTGCGCATGCATCATCTCGCGACGTGGCGCGAGTCGCCCCTCTTTGCGCCGCGCGAACGTGCCGCGCTCGCATGGACGGAGGTGCTGACGAGCCTGCCCGAGCACGGCGTGCCTGACGACCTCTACGAGCGCGTGCGCAGCCAGTTGTCCGAGAAGGAGCTTTCCGACCTGACGTTCGAAGTGATGGCGATCAACGGCTGGAACCGTGCGAACGTCGCGTTCAAGACCGTGCCGGGTTCGTCCGACAAGGCATTCGGCCTCGACAAGGCGAACCTCGCCTGAGCGTCGGCGTGCTGCTATCTTTTCGTCAATGGCCTTCGCGAGCGGGCCGCTTCCTGGAGGAATCCACCATGGTTCGCTTGCAGAAAACCACAATGGCTATGCTGCTCGTCGCGGGAGGCTTGATGGGCGACGCCTGCGCCGCGGCGCCCGACGCGATCGTTACGCCGCTGATGACGAAGCCGCTCGACGATTACCCGGGCAAGGAAGCGTTGATGATCGTCGTCGAATATCCGCCTGGGGCCGTCGATCCGGTCCATCGACATCATGCGCACGGTTTCATTTATGTGCTGGAAGGATCCATCGTGATGCAGGTGAAGGGCGGCAAGGAAGTCACGTTGACGCCCGGACAGACCTTCTATGAAGGTCCGAACGATGTCCACACGGTCGGGCGCAACGCGAGCAGCACCCAACCGGCAAAGTTTCTCGTGCTGCTGCTAAAGGACAAGGGTGCCCCTGTCCTCGTGCCCGAGAAATAAGGCTGTCTGAACGCCCATTCGTCCGACGTGAAAAAACAGCCGGTCATGTCACAACCGGCGGCGCTCATACGTCTAGTCGGGTATGGACCCTACGACTTGCGCTTTCATGTCAGACGATCGCCCACGCCGATCTGTCGCCGGCGTCGACGACGCGTTGGCAAGCAGTTTCGCCACCAGTTACGCCGGCGTCGTTTCTTTTCTGGCCGTCGCAACCGAAGGCAGCTTTGCCCGAGCGGGCGAGCGCCTCGGCATCGGCCGCTCCGCGGTCAGCCGCAACGTGCAGAAGCTCGAGTCCCAGCTCGACGCGCGCCTTTTTCTGCGTACTACGCGAAGCACATCGCTAACGCACGAGGGCGAACTCTTCTATGAGAACTGTCAGCCGGGCGTCGAGCGTATCGTTCGGGCACTGGAAGACATGCGCGAACTGCGCAACGGGCCGCCGCGAGGCCAGCTGCGCATCTGCTCGACGCCCGGCTTCGGACGCAGGATAGTTGCACCGTTGCTACAGGGCTTTCACGCGCAATATCCCGGGATCGCACTGGAGCTGCTGCTGAACGACCGCCCCGTCGACTTCACCTCCGATCGCATCGACGTATCGTTTCGCGACGGGCGCATGGAAGACAGCGACATCGTGGCAAGGCAGCTGATACCGATGCAGATGATCGTATGCGCATCCCTCGCATACGCGCGGGTTCACGGCTTGCCGCAGCATATCGACGAACTGGCCGATCATCGCTGCATCAACTTTCGCACGGCGTCGGGCCGCGTCAGGGAATGGGAATTCAAAGTGGACGGTATTGCGCAGAGGCGCCAGCCGTCTGCACAACACACGTTCAACGACATGGATCTGATCCTGCGCGCGGTGATCGATGGACAGGGCATCGCGCAATTGCCCGCGTATCAGGTTTGCGATCTGCTCCAGGAGGGGCGATTGATCGTCTGTCTCGCACAGCACACGCCCGACGACGGCGGGCATTATCTCTGTTACCTCAGCCGCAAGCATCTTCCCGCCAGAATCCGCGTGTTCATCGACTATATGACTGAGCACACGCGGGCGCTCGACCTGCCGTGTCTGACCACGATGACCTCTATGACCCCGATGACCCCGATGACCACGTTATCCACGCCCTGATTGATGTTCCTGATGCAACACGGTGCGGCCCTCGACGGTTCTACTGCATGGAGAAATGTGCGCCTATGCTTGGTTCAGTACGGCGGCCTCGCGAGTCGCGGCCGGTCCGGCAAAACACCGGCAATGCCACACCGTATGTAGCGCATGCCGGAATGGAAAATCGGTGAGCGGCCTGGCGGCCGCACGCCACCGCATGGAGAAGGATCATGAAGATCGTTGTAATCGGCGGCACCGGGCTCATCGGCAGCAAAGTCGTCAAGGATCTGCGCGCGCGTGGTCATGACGTCGTTGCGGCCTCACCTTCGTCAGGCGTCAACACGGTGACGGGCGAAGGCCTGGCCGAAGCAATGGCGGGCGCGAAGGTCGTGGTCGACGTCGCCAATTCGCCATCGTTCGAAGACGCAGCCGTGCTTGCCTTCTTCGAGACATCCGGCCGAAACCTGTTGGCTGCCGAGACTGCCGCGGGCGTCCAGCATCATGTCGCGCTGTCCGTCGTGGGCACCGACCGGCTCGCGCAAAGTGGCTACTTCCGCGCCAAAATCGTGCAGGAAAAGTTGATCCGGGAATCGGGCGTGCCGTACACGATCGTCCGCGCAACACAGTTCTTCGAGTTTCTGGGCGGTATCGCCCAAGGGGGCAGCGACGGTCGGACTGTCCGGTTGCCTCCGGCATTTTTCCAGCCTATGGCTTCGGACGATGTGGCTGCGGCGGTGGCCGGATTTTCGGTTGGCGAGCCGCTTGACGGGGTTGTCGAAATTGGAGGTCCGGAACGGGTGCGGCTTGCCGATCTGATACAACGCTTCCTGAGCGCGACGCACGATTCGCGCAAGGTCGTCGAGGATACGCACGCTCTGTATTCCGGTGCGGAGTTGAAGGACGACACGCTTGTTCCCGGCGCGAACGCACGCCTCGGCGCCACGAACTACGACGCGTGGTTCAGCCAGTCGCAAGCCGCGAGATAAGCGGCAAGCCACCGGGAACGCGCGCGATCGGATCGTTTTTGTTTGCCAGAATGGCCATGGCGAAGACCGTGTAACGGTAGCCCACCAGATAATGACGGAACTCGAAGCCAGAGGAATAGGTAACTGACGGCCCTGGTCTATGGCAAATGCAGACACTCCACGATGAGACCGAGTATGGAGATGGCGACCGCCACACCGGCGATCATGAGGACAAGCGTCACCAGGAGAATGACCGGTGTTCTGGCCCAGCGAAGTTTCGACATAGTGGCCTGAAAGAGGATGTGAGCCATAAACCGCAGCGCCGGGGCCAAGGCAACGAAGCTTGTGCGCTGATGGTGCACCCGCTCGTCGTCGCTGACGAAGCTTAGCCCCGGATTCGACGCGACGTTCATTATCCTTGCGGATGATCGAGAAAGAAACGCAGCATTTCAGCACTCGCATCCGGCCCGGTCGGGTCTGTGTAACTTCCTCGCGCATTGCCGCCCGCCCACGCGTGAGACGCGCCGTGCAGGGTCCACAGTTCCGCGTCGATGCCGTTGCCAGCGACCATGCGCGTG
>DASXXR010000226.1:0-6929 GCA_036502945.1 Paraburkholderia sp.
CCTTCGCTGCCCTGCTTCAGCGCGACGACGCTCGGCCCAAGCGCCAGCAGGAAATCGACGATTTCATCGCGACCGGTCAAACCGGTCAGTTCGGTGACGTCATCCCAGCTCGGCAGACAGATGTCCGCCTGACGGATCGCCTCGAGCATCAGCGCGCGCGCTCGCGCGAGCGGCCAGAGCTTCAGACGCAGGTTCGTGTCGAAGCTCACGCGCACGCCGTGTGCGCGCGCATGGTCGATTGCGGCCAACGCCGCATCGCACGCGTTCACGCTGATCGCAAGACTGATACCGGACAAGTGCACGATCTTCGCCGCGGCAATCGCTTCAAGCGGCAAATCGTGCGGCGCATAACGGCTCGCCGCGGAGCCTGCGCGCAGATAATCGAACCGATGTCCGGCGGGTTCGTGCGAAACGAAGTAGACACCGGTCGGCGCGCGCTCGTCGACGCGCACGAACGATGTCGCAACCTGTTCACGCTGCCACAGATCGAGCAGCAGACGGCCGAACGGGTCGCCGCCGACGGCCGATACGAAACCCACCGAAGCGCCCTGGCGAGCAGCAGCGATACAGAAGTTCGACGTGTCGCCGCCGAAGCCTTGCAGATAAGTGGGCTGATCTTTTTGCGACTGGTTGAACTCGACCATGGCCTCGCCGAGCGCGAGGATCTCGGGCGTGGCGGCGGCCGAGTCGTTCGCCATCGGCTAGACCTCGCCCCACAGATCGTGGCCGTCGGCGCCGGTGATTTTCACCGAGACGAAATCGCCGACCTTATAGCGCTTCGACGCCTTGACCGCCGGCGCGACGTAGACGACGCCGTCGATCTCCGGCGCATCCGCTGCGGTGCGGCCGATGCCGCCGTCGGCATTGATTTCGTCGACCAGCACCTTCAGCGTCTTGCCGACCTTGCGCGCAATACGCTTTGCCGACACCTGCTCCGCCACCTCCATGAAACGCGCGCGGCGCTCTTCGCGCACTTCGTCGGGCAGCGCGCCGTCGAGCTCGTTCGCGCTCGCACCTTCGACCGGCGAATAGGCAAAGCAGCCGACGCGATCGAGTTCCGCTTCGCGAATGAACTCGAGCAGCGTTTCGAACTGCGCTTCCGTTTCGCCGGGAAAGCCCGCGATAAACGTGCTGCGAATCGTCAGATCGGGGCAAATCTCGCGCCATGCGCGCACACGCTCCAGCACCTTCTCGGCGTTCGCGGGGCGCTTCATCCGCTTCAGCACTTCCGGATGCGCGTGCTGGAACGGTACATCGAGATACGGCAGCACGTGGCCTTTGAACGGGCCTTCGGCCATCATCGGAATCACTTCGTCGACGCTCGGATACGGATACACGTAGTGCAGACGCACCCACGCGCCGTATTGCGCGGCCAGTTCGCCGAGCGCGCCGACGAGGTCGGTCATACGCGTCTTGATCGGCTTGCCGTTCCAGAAGCCCGTGCGGTACTTGACGTCGACGCCGTAGGCGCTCGTGTCCTGCGAGATGACGAGCAGTTCCTTGACGCCGGACTTGAACAGATTCTCCGCTTCGAGCATCACGTCAGCGACCGGGCGCGACACGAGGTCGCCGCGCATCGACGGAATGATGCAGAACGTGCAGCGGTGATTGCAGCCTTCGGAGATTTTCAGGTAGGCGTAGTGGCGCGGCGTGAGCTTCACGCCGGCAACGGGCACCAGATCGATGAACGGATCGTGCGGCTTCGGCAAATGGTTGTGGACCGCCTGCATCACTTCGCCGAGCGCATGCGGGCCCGTGACCGCCAGCACTTTCGGATGCACTTCCTCGATGAGGCCCGTGCCGCTCGCGCTTTTCTTCGCGCCGAGGCAGCCGGTGACGATCACCTTGCCGTTTTCGGTCAACGCTTCGCCGATGGCGTCGAGGCTTTCCTGCACGGCTTCGTCGATAAAGCCGCATGTATTGACGACGACGAGGTCGGCGCCGTCATAGGTGCTGGAGATCTCGTAGCCCTCGGCGCGCAGCTGCGTGATGATCTGTTCCGAGTCGACGAGGGCCTTCGGACAGCCGAGTGAGACGAATCCTACTTTCGGCGACGAGGAAGTCTTAGTGCTTGATTCTGAAAGATTTTTCAACTTTTTACATCCGGTTGCGGGGGCGTGGGCATACCCCGGAGATATACTTCTAGACCGCATTTTACCCGCAGCCGGAACCTGCGAAAGGACATCGACGGAAATGAGATCGTTCGCCTCAACGTGCAACGGCCGTTTGCGCAAATGTAGCAAATTTGCTAATATCCGCCTATGACATGGTCCGTCGTCTATTTCAACGAACGGGTCAAACGCGATGTCTTTGCACTACCAGCCGGCATTCTCGCCAGCTATTTGCGGCTGGTCGATCTGATGCAGGAGTTCGGCGCGGACCTGCGCATGCCGCACTCCCGTGCAATGGGTGACGGGCTGTTCGAATTGCGTCCGCGAGGTCGCGAAGGCATCGGGCGTGTGTTCTATTGCACGCATGTAGAGAAGCAAGTCGTTGTCCTGCACTCGTTCGTGAAGAAAACGCAGGAGACGCCGCAAAACGAATTGCGCACCGCCCGTGCGCGGCTGAAGGAGATACATGATGGCTAACAAGGCACCCGCTGGACGCACCGGCGGCTTCGCGCCGGTCGCCCATACGAAGGCCGACACGGCGCGTCTGCTCGCCAAACCCGGCGTGCGCGCAGTCTATGACGCGCTCGACGATGAATACGCCGCGTTGCGCGTCATCCTGTCGGCACGGCGCGACGCCGGGCTCACGCAGGCGCAGATCGCCGAACGCATGGGCACGACGGCCTCCGCGGTATCGCGGCTCGAAGCGTCGCTGGCAAGCGAAAAGCATTCGCCTTCGTTCGCGACGCTGCGCAAGTATGCCGCCGCTTGCGGCAAGAAACTCGTGATCTCGTTCGCATAGGCAGCACCCGACCGGCAGACACGCGCAGCGCTCACGTGGCGCCGAGCCGCTACTTCTTCTCCGGCTCCGCATTCGGCTGCGTGGCCGGCGTGAACGGAAACGTACTGAACATCGACTTCGCCTGGTTCTGCATCTGCTCCTGCATCTGCACGAACATGTTCTTCGACTGCTCGATGTAGCTGGTCATCATCCCCTGCATCATCGGCGCCTGCATGTTCATGAACTGCGACCAGACTTCCGGGTTCATCGTCTTGCCTTCGTAAAGGCCCTTCGACTGATCCGCAAGCTTGCTCTGGATGTCGATGAACGCCTGGATGTTCTTTTCCAGGTACGTGCCCATCATTCCCTGCATCGCGTGACCGTAGAAGCGGATGATCTGCGACAGCATGATCGACGAGAACATCGGCAAGCCGCCGCTCTCCTCTTCAAGAATGATCTGCAGCAGGATGCTGCGCGTCAGGTCGTCGTTGCTCTTGGCATCGATAACCTTGAATTCCTCCTGATCCAGCACCAGTTGCTTGACGTCGGTCAGCGTGATGTAGGTGCTGGTCTCCGTATCGTACAGCCGACGGTTCGGATATTTCTTGATGAGTCGTTCGGCTGTTTTCTTTGTAGTAGTGGTCATGTAACGCCTTTAAGCGCCAGCACAGCGCGGAAACGGCGTCCGTCGCACGCAACGGGATTGCACACGCGAGACGCCGCCAGAAACACCTGAACCATGCAGTTCCCCGCTTTTCGGCGAGGCACCTCGTGGATCAGCCCATATGCAGACCGCCGTTCAACGAGAAGTCGGCGCCTGTCGAAAAGCCGGATTCTTCCGAAGCCAGCCACGCGACGATCGAACCGATTTCCTCCGGGTTGCCGAGACGCCGCACCGGAATCAGCGCGACGATCTTTTCGAGCACGTCGGGGCGAATCGACTTCACCATGTCCGTGCCGATGTAGCCCGGCGAAATTGTGTTGACCGTCACACCCTTCGTGGCCACTTCCTGCGCAAGCGACATCGTGAAACCGTGAATACCGGCTTTCGCAGTCGAATAGTTCGTTTGACCGAACTGACCTTTCTGGCCGTTCACCGACGAAATATTGATAATGCGGCCCCAGCCGCGCTCGACCATGCCGTCGATCACCTGCTTCGTCACATTGAAGAGGCTCGTCAGATTGGTGTCGATCACCGCGGTCCAGTCTTCATGCGTCATCTTGCGGAACACGACATCGCGTGTGATGCCCGCATTGTTCACCAGCACGTCGATCTCGCCGGCTTCGGCCTTCACCTTGTCGAACGCGGCCTTCGTCGACTCCCAGTCGCCGACGTTGCCTTCCGACGCGATGAAATCGAAACCGAGTGCCTTCTGATCTTCGAGCCACTTCACGCGGCGCGGCGAATTCGGGCCACAGCCGGCGATCACCTTGAAACCTTCCTTGTGGAGGCGCTGGCAAATGCTCGTGCCGATGCCGCCCATGCCGCCCGTTACGTATGCAATTCGCTGTGACATAGATCTGACTCCGTTATCGTTTCTGGAAGCGCCGGCCGGCAGCCTCCTGCTTCCCTTGCTGGTGCCTGTCCACCGCCTTCAATCCGGCTGGCGGAGCGGCTCGGACGTCGAGCCGGCCCATGAGTTCCCGCGGTGGCGAACTACATCGGAAGCGCTCAGCTACGCTTCTTTCCGCTTGCTTGCTTTCGTTGCTTGCCGCTTTCCGGATCGCTTCCGATCACGCACGTTCGAGCGCCAGCGCCACACCCATCCCGCCGCCGATACACAGCGACGCCAGCCCGCGCTTCGCGTCGCGTTTTTGCATTTCATACAGCAGCGTGACGAGGATACGGCAGCCGGAAGCGCCGATCGGATGGCCGATCGCAATCGCGCCGCCGTTCACGTTGACCTTCGACGTGTCCCAGCCCATCTGCTTATGCACGGCGAGCGCCTGCGCGGCGAATGCTTCGTTGATCTCCATCAGATCGAGATCGCCGGCGCTCCAGCCAGCGCGCTCGAGACAGCGGCGCGAAGCTGGCACCGGGCCCATGCCCATCACTTTCGGGTCCACCCCTGCATTCGCGTAAGCCTTGATGCGTGCGAGCGGCTTGAGCCCGAGCGCTTCAGCCTTCTTCGCCGACATCACGATCACCGCGGCGGCGCCGTCGTTGATGCCCGATGCGTTCGCAGCGGTCACCGTCCCTTCCTTCGAGAACGCCGGCTTCAACCCGGCAAGCGCGTCAGCCGTCACGCCGTGGCGCACGAATTCGTCGGAAGCGAACGACACCGGGTCGCCCTTTTTCTGCGGAATCTGGACCGGCACGATTTCATCATTAAAACGGCCGGACTTCTGTGCGGCTTCCGCCTTATTCTGCGAAAGCGCGGCAAACGCGTCCTGCTGCTCGCGCGTGATGCTGTATTCCTTCGCGACGTTTTCGGCGGTCATGCCCATGTGGTACTGGTTGAACGCGTCCCACAAGCCGTCGACGATCATGCTGTCGATCAGCTTCGCATCGCCCATCCGGAAACCGTCGCGCGAATTCGGCAGCACGTGCGGCGCCGCGCTCATGTTTTCCTGGCCGCCCGCGATGACGATCTCCGCGTCGCCGGCAATGATCGCGTTCGCCGCGAGCATCACCGCCTTCAGGCCCGAGCCGCAGACCTTGTTGATCGTCATGCCCGGCACCGCCGTGGGCAGGCCGGCCTTGATCAGCGCCTGGCGCGCCGGGTTCTGGCCCGAGCCGGCCGCGAGCACCTGGCCCAGAATGACTTCACTGACCTGTTCGGGCTTCAGGCCCGCGCGTTCGAGTACGGCGCGAATCACCGTGGCGCCGAGTTCCGGTGCCGCAATCTTCGCGAGCGACCCGCCGAATTTGCCGACGCCCGTCCGGGCCGCCGATACGATCACTACGTCAGTCATTTCGATTTCCTCCGGTGCCGCGGCCAGTCGCGCCGCGAAGTCCCGTCATCAGGTTAAAAATCCGGTCAGTCAGATCGATGCGCGACACATGCGCTGCATCGTGCGAGCGAACCTCGCTTTGCCGTTATTCGCGTTGCTGCACATAACGCCCAGGCGCCGGTTCGATCACCGGGTATTGAGCCGATCCGGCTTCGGCGCGTGGCTTCACTTTCTTGCCGGCATGCTGGTCGAGCCACGCCGTCCATTCGGGCCACCAGCTGCCGGGCGTTTCAGTCGCGTGCCCGAACCAGTCGTCGGCATGCTCGGGCAACGCCTTCGCTTCGCCGCTCATGACCCAGTAACTGCGCTTGTTCTTGGCGGGCGGATTGATGACGCCCGCGATATGCCCCGACGCGCCGAGCACGAACTTCATCGGCCCCGTCAGCAACGGCACCGATGCATACGCCGTTTGCCACGGGACGATATGGTCTTCGCGCGAGCCGTAGATGAAGGTCGGCACGTCGATCCGCGACAGATCCACCGGTTCGCCGCACACCGTCAGCTTGCCCGGTTCGCGCAAGCTGTTCTCCAGATACGTGTTGCGCAAATACCAGACGTACATCGGCCCGGGCAGGCTGGTGGAATCGCTGTTCCAGTACAGCAGGTCGAACGGGACCGGCGTGCGGCCCTTCAGATAATTGTCGACCACGTAGTTCCACACCAGGTCGTTCGGGCGCAGGAACGAGAACGTGTTCGCGAACTCGACGCCGCGCATCAAACGGGGCGGCGTGCCGTTCTTGCCGCCGATGGTCTGCTCGCGCATCTGCACGTGCGCCTCGTCGACGAATAGGTAGAGCACGCCCGTGTCGGAGAAGTCGAGCATCGCGGTGAGCAGCGTCAGCGACGACGCCGGATGTTCGCCGCGCGCCGCGGCTACCGCGAGCGCGGTGGCGAGCATCGTGCCGCCGACGCAAAAGCCGAGCGTGTTGATCTGCTTGCGCCCGCTGATTTGCCGCACAGTGTCGATGGCCGTCAGCACGCCCTCGCCGACGTAGTCGTCCCACGTCTTGTGCTCGATCGATGCATCCGCATTGCGCCACGACACCAGGAAAACCTGATGACCGGATTCGAGTGCATGCGCAACG
>DASXXR010000227.1:0-3187 GCA_036502945.1 Paraburkholderia sp.
GGCTAGATACGGAACAGGGATGAAGCGCGTGCGAAAGAAGCGGAATTGAACCGTTGCCACGCGGCGAGCGGCTATGATTGCGGGACATTGCCGCGCGACCGGCGCGGTGGCCTGCGCCGTGGTCTCGTGACGTGGTCTTAACTCCGCGCCGGGTTTGCAATCCGGTTTGCGTCCCGCAGGCCGCGATAACTTTGAAAGCCGATATTGTACTTGCGAAGCGACTCATGCCCTTGTCCGAACGCCGTCCGTCCGCCGATACCGATGAAGTGAGCGTCGCGCCGAAGCGCCGCGCCGCGCGCGGCAACGCGGCGCAAGCGGACGCGGGCGACGGAAAACCGGTGAAGCCGGTGAAGCCGGTGAAGCCGAAGACCGCGGAGAAACCCGCGAAGCCGGCGGCGGATAAACCCGTTCTGACCCGCACCGCGGACAAGCTCGCGAAGCTTGGCCTCACGCGCGAAATAGACCTGGTGCTGCATCTGCCGATGCGCTACGAGGACGAAACGTCGCTCACACCGATCGGCGAACTGCTGCCGGGCGGCATCGCGCAAACCGAAGGTGTCGTGTTCGACAACGAGATCGCGTACCGTCCGCGCCGCCAGTTGCTCGTGAAATTGCGCGACGATGCCGGCGACGAACTCGTGCTGCGCTTTCTCAACTTCTACGGTTCGCAGGTCAAGCAAATGGCACCGGGCGTCCGGCTGCGCGTGCGCGGCGACGTGCGCGGCGGCTTCTTCGGGATGGAGATGGTGCATCCGGCAGTGCGCGTCGTCGATGAAGACACGCCGCTGCCGCAGGCGCTGACGCCGGTGTACCCGAGCACCGCGGGCGTCACGCAAGCCTATCTGCGCAAGGCGATCGACAGCGCGCTGTCGCGCGCGTCGTTGCCCGAACTGCTGCCGGAGCCGGTCGCACAGGCTTATCTGCAGCCGCTCGACCTGCCGCCGCTGATGCAGGCCGTGCGCACGCTGCATCACCCGAACGCCGATTCGGACGAAACCGCGCTGATCGACGGCACGCATCCGGCGTGGACACGCATCAAGTTCGAAGAGCTGCTCGCGCAGCAGATGTCGTTGAAGCGCGCGCACGACGAACGCCGCACGCGTGCCGCGCCCGCGATGCCGCGTCGTGCCGGCGACGCCGACGCCACCCGCTCGCTCGTCGCGCGTCTGCTGAAGGCGCTGCCGTTCGCGCTGACCGGCGCGCAGCAGCGCGTCGGCGCGGAGATCGCACACGATCTGACGCAGCCGCACCCGATGCAGCGGCTCTTGCAGGGCGACGTCGGCAGCGGCAAGACGGTCGTCGCGGCGCTGGCCGCCGCGCAGGCGATCGACTCCGGCTATCAAGCCGCGTTGATGGCGCCGACCGAAATTCTCGCCGAACAGCACGCACGCAAGCTGCGCGGCTGGCTCGAGCCGCTCGGCGTCACGGTGGCGTGGCTCGCCGGCAGCCTGAAGACCAAAGACAAGCGCGCCGCGCTCGAAGCCGCGGCGCTCGGCACCGCGCAACTCGTCATCGGTACGCACGCGATCATCCAGGACACGGTCGAATTCGCGCGTCTCGGGCTCGTGATCGTCGACGAGCAGCACCGCTTCGGCGTCGCGCAGCGGCTCGCGCTGCGCGCGAAAGCGCAGAACGCCGCCGACGGCGCGCGCGCTTTCCAGCCGCATCAACTGATGATGTCGGCGACGCCCATCCCGCGTACGCTCGCAATGACGTATTACGCCGACCTCGACGTGTCGACGATCGACGAACTGCCGCCCGGCCGCACGCCGATTCTGACGAAGCTCGTCGCCGACGCGCGCCGCGAAGAGGTGATCGCCCGCGTGCGCGAAGCCGCGTTGACCGGGCGCCAGGTTTACTGGGTGTGTCCGCTGATCGAGGAGAGCGAGACCCTGCAGTTGCAGACCGCCGTCGAAACCTGCGAGACGCTCATCGCCGCGCTGCCGGAATTGAAGGTCGGACTCGTGCACGGCCGCCTCGCGCCCGCGGAAAAGGCCGCCGTGATGGACGCGTTTACGCGAAACGAAGTGCAGTTGCTGGTGGCGACGACGGTGATCGAAGTCGGCGTCGACGTGCCGAACGCTTCACTGATGGTGATCGAGCACGCGGAGCGCTTCGGCCTCGCGCAATTGCATCAGTTGCGTGGGCGCGTCGGGCGGGGCAGCGCGGCGTCGGTGTGCGTGCTGCTGTATTCAGGGCCGCTGTCGCTTACCGCGCGCGCGCGGCTGCAAACGATGCGCGAAACCACCGACGGCTTCGAGATAGCCCGCCGCGACCTCGACATTCGCGGCCCCGGCGAATTTCTCGGCGCGCGCCAGTCCGGCGCGGCGATGCTGCGTTTCGCCGATCTGCAGCAGGACGGCTGGCTGATCGAACCGGCCCGCGAAGCGGCCGCGCGGCTGCTCGGCGAATATCCGGACGTCGTTACCCAGCATCTGGCGCGCTGGCTGGGCGCGCGCGAGCAGTACCTGAAAGCGTAGGGACCGGCCGCAGCGGGCCGCTACAGGCGGTGCGGCACGTCTGAAGGTTGGCGAATTGGCCCCATAGGTGTATAACTGAAACCTATCGAATTCATTGCTCTGATTGGTCCCCAATGACGCTCACTGAATTGAAATACATCGTCGCGGTAGCCCGCGAGCGGCATTTCGGCCGCGCGGCCGAGGCGTGTTTCGTCAGCCAGCCGACGCTGTCGGTAGCGATCAAAAAGCTCGAAGACGAGCTCAATGTGCAGATTTTCGAGCGTGGCACGAGCGAAGTCAGCGTCACGCCGATCGGCGAGCAGATCGTCACGCAGGCGCAGCGCGTGCTGGAACAGACGCTCGCGATCAAGGAAATTGCGAAGCAGGGCAAGGATCCGCTGGTCGGACCGCTGCGGCTCGGCGTGATTTATACGATCGGACCTTATCTGCTGCCCACGCTCGTCAAGCAGATGATCAAGCGCGTCCCGCAGATGCCGTTGATGCTGCAGGAAAACTTCACGCTGAAGCTGATCGAATTGCTCAAGCAGGGCGAGATCGATGTCGCCATCATGGCGCTGCCGTTTCCCGAAACCGGGTTGATGCTGCGGCCCCTATACGACGAGCCGTTTGTCGTCGCGCTGCCGTCGGGCCATGCATGGGAGACGCGGCCGAAAATCGATCCGACCGACCTCAAGCAGGAAACCATGCTACTGCTCGGCAGCGGCCAT
>DASXXR010000228.1:0-3197 GCA_036502945.1 Paraburkholderia sp.
CCACGCGTGGCGTGGGAAATGATCGGCGAGACGCCGCAGCCAGACGGCGCCCGCTTCGTGATTGTTGTATTCGACCGAGCCGCCCGGCTGCAGCACTTCATAAGGGCTCATCGTCGCGTCGCCGACGAAGATCAGCTTGTATTCCGGCGTGAACTTGTGCAGCACGTCCCACGTCGGCATGCGCTCCGCGTGGCGGCGGCGATTGTTCTTCCACAGGAAGTCGTACACGCAGTTGTGGAAGTAATAGAACTCGAGATGCTTGAATTCGGCCTTGGCAGCGGAAAAGAGCTCTTCGGTGCGCCGGATGTGGTCGTCCATCGAGCCCCCGACGTCGAGCAGCATCAGCACCTTCACGTTGTTGTGCCGCTCGGGCACCATCTTCAGGTCGAGCCAGCCGGCGTTCGCGGCGGTGCTGCGGATCGTGTCGGGCAGATCGAGCTCGTCGGCCGCGCCTTCGCGCGCGAAGCGGCGCAACCGCCGCAGCGCAACCTTGATGTTGCGCGTGCCGATCTCGACCTGATCGTCGTAGTCGCGGTAGGCACGCGCTTCCCACACCTTGACCGCCGTGCGGTTGCCCGACCCCTCGCCGCCGATGCGGATGCCTTCCGGGTTGTAGCCGCCGTTGCCGAACGGCGACGTGCCGCCGGTGCCGATCCACTTGCCGCCGCCTTCGTGGCGGGCTTTCTGTTCGTCGAACACCTCTTTCAGGCGCTCCAGCAGTTTGTCGAGACCGCCCAGCGCTGCGATCTGCGCCTTCTGTTCAGGCGTCAGTTCGCGCTGCAGCTTCTTTTTCAACCAGTCGGGCGGTACATCGAGCGCAAGTTCCGCCGTCGCTTCGATGCCGTTGAAATACGCGCCGAACGCCTGATCGAACTTGTCGAAGTACTGCTCGTCCTTGACGAGCGTCATGCGCGACAGGTAGTAGAACTCGTCGAGCGACGGCGCGATCACGTTCGCTTTCAGCGCTTCGAGCAGCGTCAGGTATTCGTTGACCGAAACCGGCAGCTTCGCCGCGCGCAGCGTATAGAAGAAGTCGATCAGCATGCTGGGTTCTCCGCGACGATGAAGCGTGCTGGATGCGCAATGCCCGCACGCTCAGCGATTATTGCGGTTCATGAAGACGAGCCGCTCGAACAGGGTGACGTCCTGTTCGTTCTTCAGCAGCGCGCCGTGCAGCGGCGGCACGATCTGCTTGTGGTCGGTCGAGCGCAGCGCTTCCGGCGGAATGTCTTCCGCGAGCAGCAGCTTCAGCCAGTCGAGCAGTTCCGAGGTGGACGGTTTTTTCTTCAGGCCCGACACGTTGCGCAGCTCGAAGAAGCTCTCCAGCGCCGCGCGCAGCAATTCCTGCTTGATGCCGGGGTAGTGCACCTCGACGATCTGCTGCATCGTCGCCGGCTCGGGAAACTTGATGTAGTGGAAGAAGCAGCGGCGCAGGAACGCGTCCGGCAGCTCCTTTTCGTTGTTCGACGTGATGATCACGAGCGGCCGTTGCTTCGCTTTCACGAGCTCGTGCGTTTCGTACACGTAAAACTCCATCCGGTCGAGCTCGCGCAGCAGGTCGTTTGGAAACTCGATATCGGCCTTGTCGATTTCGTCGATCAGCAACACGACTTGCTCGTCTGCTTCGAACGCCTGCCACAGCACACCTTTCACGATGTAATTGCGGATGTCCTTCACACGCTCGTCGCCGAGCTGCGAGTCGCGCAGCCGCGACACTGCGTCGTATTCGTACAGGCCTTGCTGAGCTTTTGTCGTGGACTTGATATGCCACTGCAGAAGCGGCATGCCGAGGGCCGCCGCGACTTCTTCGGCCAGCATCGTCTTGCCGGTGCCGGGCTCGCCCTTGATCAGGAGCGGGCGTTTCAACGTCATCGCGGCGTTGACCGCGAGCTTGAGATCGTCGGTGGCGACGTATTGCGATGAGCCTTCGAAACGCATGGCGGGACGCTCGTTCGGGGGAAAAGCCCAGTATAAGTCAGAAGGCCTGCTGGGCTGGACGCGGCGGGCTCAGGGTGTTTGCAGGCTGCGCGGGGCGGCTGCCGGTGCGACTGGGCGCGGTTCGCGCATCCCGGATGCGGCTAATCGACGCGGCCAGTTGACGTGGCGGATGCCGGCGTTTGGACAACTGGATGGAACGCGCGCACACGGCGCCTGGAAGGCCGGCGCGTGGCGCGCCGGGTGCGCTCCGACCCCGCTGTTGGCCGTCCGGTGGACGCCTGGCGCGGCGGCGCGGTACAATTGGGCCGATTTTTTTGGCCTGCGTGGCGACCCAACAAGAATGACGGCGCGGGCCGTCGCCTTTTTGTGAGCGCCCGTTTCCCCTCAAGCCAGGTTACAAGAGCTATGAAAAAATTCGTCGGCAAACACGTCGTGATCGCGGCGCTAACGGTCATCGCGGGCTTTGCGGCCAGTGCGCAGGCAGCGGACGTGGTCGGCAACGCGAAAGCGGGCCAGGGCAAGGTCGCGATGTGTATCGGCTGCCACGGGATTCCCGACTACCGGACGGCTTACCCCGAAGTCTATCGGGTGCCGATCATCGGCGGCCAGAACGCCGCTTATCTGAGGAACGCGCTGCAAGCGTACAAGAAGGGCGACCGCCATTTCGACACGATGCGCGCCGTTGCAACTTCCCTGTCGGATCAGGACATCGCGGACATCGCCGCGTACTACGCCGCACAAACACCCTCTTCGAAGAACAACCCCGACAAATGACCGGCCGCGCTCGTTCAGCCAGTCGCTCGGTCATTCCATTTCGCGGGCCAGGAGAATTCATGAAGAAGCACCCACACGCACTCCACACAGTGTTCAAGACGGCATGCGCGTCGCTGGCGCTGGCCGGTTTCGTCGTCGCATCGAACGCCGCGCATGCGGCCGACGCGGCCAACGGCAAGGTGCTGTCCGAGAGCCACAACTGCGCGGCCTGTCACGGCGCGAAGCTGAATAACCCGATCAGCCCGGAGTATCCGAAGCTCGCGGGGCAGCATGCGGACTACATCTATTGGGCGCTGCGCCAGTATCAGATGGGCACCGGCAATCCGCATCTGGGCCGCAACAACCCGATCATGCAGGCGCAGGTGCAGAGCCTGTCGCCCAGCGACATGCAGGACATCGCCGCGTATATCCAATCGTTGAGCGGCGATCTCATCGAGAAGAAGTAATCCGGCGCGCTCGCCTCCCTTGACGGGGTTCGAGCAGCG
>DASXXR010000229.1:0-2129 GCA_036502945.1 Paraburkholderia sp.
ACCACATACTTGAGCCGCACGCCCGGGTGCCGCGCGAGATTCGCCGCATGAATCTTGCCGATACGCCCCGCGCCGAATACCGCTACGTCGATCTTCTTTACCGCGTCAGTCATCGTATCCTCCGGTGTCTTTGGATTCTTCAACATTCAATTCGAGCTTGTACGCGAGCGCGATGAACAACGCCTGGCACAAACAGATCGTGCTGGTCAGCGAGCGGAATGCGAACGCGCTGCCCTCTTTCACATACAGCTGCGTGCTCGCGTAGCGCGCCAGCGGAGATAGTTGGCTATCCGTAATAACCAGCGTCTTCGCCTGATGGTGATGGGCGACGCGCAAGCAGTACTGCGTTTCCTTGCCGTACGGCGCGAAGCTGATCGCGATCACCACGTCGCCCTTCTTCACGCTGCGAATCTGTTCGCGGTACATGCCGCCGAAACCGGACACCAGATGCACGCGCTTGGGCGTGTGCTGCAACGCGTAGACGATGTAGCTCGCCACCGGAAACGAGCGCCGCACGCCGATCACATAGATGTTGTCGGCCTGCTGGAGCATCTTGACGGCGGCGTCGAACTGCTGGTCGTCGAGTCCCGCTTCGAGCTCTTCGAGACCGCCGCGCGACGCCGCGATGAATTCGCGCGCCACCGCACCGCCGGACAACGCGCCCGGCTTCTCGTCGATCAGCTTGCGAATCCTCTGCTGATAACTCGGCGACGACGTGCCCTGCCCCGTATAAGCCTGCCGAAACACCGCCTGCAGATCGGAGAACCCGGAAAAGCCGAAGCGCTGCGCAAACCGCACCACGGCGGACGGATGCACGCCGCAGCTCGCGGCGATGTCGCTGGTGCGATCCACCATCACGCTCGAGCGGTTCTGTTCGATATAGGTCGCGACGTTCTTCAACTGACGCGGCAACGCCTCGTAGTTTTCCGCGATGCGCTGCATCAATTCTTCGACGCTCGGCAATTCTTCGGTGCTCTCTTCCGCCATGACTCTCTCTCAAGTGCTTTATTGCAGTGCGGCAGACGCCGCTCAGCGCCTGCGCACGGCCTCCCGACGCTGCCGATTATAGGCAGGCTCCATGCCAAATGGAATGTATTTTCCATTTTTATTTGTCATGAAATTTTCATTGCAACGCTTCGGAAGATGACCTAATCTTGGTCGTGAGCGATGGTGCTTCGGTGGACATGCGCCGGCCAGTACGCGGATGGAAAGCCGCCGCCAGACGCTCCCTTCAATAACGACAGACCGAGAAAGGTGGAGACAATGAGACTTTGCAAGGGCAAGGCTACGCTCAGGATTCTGGTGACGGCATTGACGTTGGCGACGGGATTCGGCGCGGCCTCGGCCGCCCGCGCGGCTGACGCCCACTTCGTGCTGATCAGCCACGCGCCGGATTCGGACTCGTGGTGGAACACCATCAAGAACGCCATCAAACAGGCCGACGAGGACTTCAACGTCACGACCGACTACCGCAATCCGCCGAACGGCGACATCGCCGATATGGCGCGTCTGGTCGAACAGGCCGCCGCGCGCAACTACGACGGCGTGATCGTCTCGATCGCCGACTTCGACGTGCTCAAGAGTTCGATCTCCAAGGTCACCGAGAAACACATTCCGCTCGTCACGATCAACTCCGGCACCGAGGAGCAAAGCGCGAAGCTCGGCGCGATCATGCACGTCGGACAGCCCGAATACACCGCCGGCAAGGCAGCGGGCGAGAAGGCGAAGGCGGCGGGCATCAAGTCGTTCCTGTGCGTGAACCACTACGCGACCAACCCGGCTTCGTTCGAACGCTGCCGTGGCTTTGCCGAGGCGATCGGCGTCGACTTCAAGACTTCGACCCTCGACGCCGGCCAGGATCCCACCGGCGTGCAGTCCAAGGTGAGCGCCTTTCTGCGCAATCATCCGGACACCCAGGCGGTGCTCACGCTCGGGCCGCTGTCGGCCGATCCGACGCTCAAGGCGCTGCAACAGATGGGCCTCGCGGGCAAGATCTGGTTCGCCACGTTCGACTTCGACAGCGACATTGCGAAGGGCATCCAGGACGGCACGATCCAGTTCGCGATCGACCAGCAACCGTACTTGCAGGGCTATATCCCGGTCGCCGTGCTGGCCATCGTGAAGAAGAA
>DASXXR010000230.1:0-4404 GCA_036502945.1 Paraburkholderia sp.
ATACTGCGAGCGCTTGCCGCCCATCGACTGCTCGCTGTGCTCGTAGGCATCCTTCACCGCCGCGACGGTCAGACCGTTGCCGGCGATCATCGCCGCATGGCCGGTTGCCGAAACCGTCGCCGCGGTCAGCGTCGTGTCGCGGCCTGACACCGTCACCAGATCGCCACCGGTCACGATCGAACTGCCTAGGTTCTGCACCGCTTTGTCGTGACTGCCGTTAAGACCGTCGCGAGTACCCACGTCCCGCGTTGCCGTCAGCGTCGTCGCGCCGACATTGATATCGCGCCCCGCGCTGATCGCCGCATTTCCGCCAGCCTGGATCGAAGCCCCCGTCAGGTTCACATCACGCCCGGCGATAACCGTCGCGCCATTCGTCGCCGATATCGTGCCGATCGCCTCGACTCCCGTACTCGTCACGCTGCCCGTCAGGCTATGCGTGCTGAACTGATGAGCCACATCAAAGGTTGCCGTTTCGTTCACGACATCGCGGCCCGCCTGTACCAGCACATCGCTACCGCCGATCCGGCCGCTCACGTTGCGCACATCCTGCACCGCTGCAACCGTGGTCGTGCCTGCGCTGCCCATCACGCCACTGTTGACGATGTTGTTGCCGAGTACAGTTGTCGCGATGTCGCCGACGATATGGCCGCTGTTGTTCACGTCGCCGCTTGCTTTCAGGCTCACCGCGTTACCCGCGACAATTGCGCCGCTGTGCGTCAGATCGACCGTGCTGGATTGCGCGAGATAGAGCTGCGGCACCAGCACCGACTGATGCGAGCCGTCAGGCAGTGTCACATCCTGCGACACGAGCCACACCATGTCGGTCGTCAACTGCTGCATCTGTGCGGCGCTCAGGCCGATGCCCGGTTCAAGCCCGAACGCTTTCGCATACGCGACGCCGTTATCCATCAGCGTCGTGTATTCATCAAGGCTGTTCGCAAAGCCTGCCAGGAACGTGCGCCCGGTCAGTTGCGTGACCTGATCGCGAATCAGCTTCGCCTCATACAATCCATCGCCCAGACGCTTGACAGTCTTCTGCGGGTCAACGCCCAGTTGACCCAGCATGTAGTCGCTTGAAATGAACCGGCTGTACTGCGTAAAGCGCGGGTCGGTCGCAATCAGGTACGAAGCGTCAGGCGCCGAATGCAGCGAGTACAACCCGTTGACAGGCAGCGTCAGATTCGGCGCCACGGTCTGCGTGCCGTTTCCACCCGCCAACGTACCGTTCGCATTGCCTCCGGTTA
Organism: Paraburkholderia sp.; assembly: GCA_036502945.1. Classification (GTDB taxonomy): domain Bacteria; phylum Pseudomonadota; class Gammaproteobacteria; order Burkholderiales; family Burkholderiaceae; genus Paraburkholderia. Next base: position 1,245 of record DASXXR010000230.1, read on the forward strand.
CACCCGCGCCAATGACGGTCTGCCCCTGACGGTCAATCGTGCCAATGCTGATCGTCTGCGCATCGGTCTGCACCGTCTGGTTCGATGTGGCGATGGCGGGCAACGCATCGACCGTCGTTTTCCGCTGCGTCACGCCGCTGTCTATGTCCGTCTGCGTGTCGCTGTCGCCGCCGGTCTTCTGATGCCAGTAGAACGTCGACGTGGCCGTTTCCGTCACCGTCTGCTGGAGCGCGGTACCGGTGTCGCTGACGCTGCCGCCGTTTGCGCGCCGTATAAGCTCACCGCCCGCCGCCATCGTCGACGACTGGTTGTCGATCGTGCCGCCGTCCGCGTTGATGCGGATCGCACCCTGCGCCTGTATGGTGGCCGCCGGTGTCGCACTCACCAGCTGGTCGGTGGCCGTCGTCGTGGTAACGGTGCGGCTTAGCTCGCTATAGTCGTGCTGGTCCGGACCGAGGTCGAAGCGCACCTGCACCTGGTCCGGCCGGATGTTCCGATTCGGGTCGAAGTCCGGCCAGAAGGTGATCGTGTAGGTATCGCCGTTGTCCTGGATGCCCTCGTAGTACTGCACCGGATTGTTTGTTACGGAGCGTGTCAGCGGGGCGCCCGCTCCTGAGGCGATGCATGCCATCAGGCTGGCACACGAGTCGTAGTATTGCTCGATGACCGGCGCGGCGAATGACACCGTCTGCGAACCCGTGTCGAGCTTCGTCACCTGCGACTTCGGCACCGTGACCGTCACTGGCGAATCCAGCGCGTGAACGATGTCCTGCTTCATCGGCGCCTTGTCTTCACGCCAGTGCCATTGCGGGAATGTCAGGCTGTAGTGCTCGCGCGTCCCGTTGCCGATCGCGAGACCGGCGGTCCATAGCGTAAGTGTCTGCGTGCCGGTGACTTCGGGTGGTCCCGCCTGCGTGACGATGGCTGTACGCGTATTGCTGATGACGTTCGCAGCGATGTCGATGTCGCCGTCCGCCTGGATATTTGCCGATGAGTTGGTCAATCTGCCCGTCTGGTTCGCGAGCATGCCGGTGGAGTCGCGCGTGCCGTCTTTCGCGATGGCCAGATTGCCCGCGCTGTAGATCAGTGCGCCGTCGCTGTTCGTGACCGAGTTCAACGCGTAGATGCTCACGCTGTCTGCGCCTGCGATCACCGCCGCCGTGCCTGCGTTCCGGAGGTCGGTCGCGTTGAGCGTGACGTTGTTGCCGATTACGGTGCCCGTATTCGCGAGCGTTGCGCTCGTCGTCGTAACCGTGTCGCCTTCGATGCGCCCGGCGTTCGTGATGGTTCCGGCGGCGCTAACCGTTGTCGAAGCCGAGCTGATGTCGGCGTTCGCCGCGTTCACGATGTTCGCACCGCTCGCCGTTAACGCGCCCGCTGCGGCCAGCGTGCCGGTGTTGGTCAACGTGCCGCTTGCGGTCAAGCTCATATCGCCGTCCGCGCGCAGGTTGTTCGCTACGCCGTTTGTGTAATTGCCTGCGATGTTCAGCGTGAGGTTGCGGCCCGCGGTCATGTCGCCGTCGCCGTCGCCGCTGAAGCTGCCGCTTGCCGCGATGTCGCGGTTTGCGCGGATCGTGCCGCCCGCGTTTGACAGCGATGCAACCGCCACCGAAATGTCGACGCCGCCGAGCAGCGTGCCTGCGTCGTTGATTAGCGTTGCGCTCGCCTGGTTCAGGTTCAGCGCCGTGCCGCCGTAAATCGTGCCGCGTGTGTTGTCGACGCTTTGCGCGACGTTCAGATTGGCCGCGCCGCCCGCGACGAGTTGCGCACCCCCATCGTTCGAAAGATGTTGCGCGCTCACCGTTAAGTCGCCATTGCCGCCAAGCGTGCCGTGGGTGTTTGTCACGGTGGATGCGGACGATACGGTCGTCGTGCCGTCGCCTGCATTGGTCAGCTTGCCGGCCGTGTTGTCGATGGCTGCAGCCGATACGATGACGGAGTTGTGTGCGCCATTGGCCGAAATCGTCCCCTGTTCGTTCGCGAGGGTGCCTTGCGCGCTAATGGAGAGATCGCCGTCCGACTGCACGGAGCCGCCCGCGTTCTCGAAAGCGCCCTGCGTGGTTGCCGAGAGACCGTTGCGACCGTACAGCGTGCCGTCGTGGTTGACCAGGTTGCCCGCCGTCGTCACGCTCACCTGATCGCCTTCGATTTCGCCGTTCCGGTTGTCGATCGACGCGGCAGACACCGTGATCGTAGAGCCCGTCAGCGCACCGTGCTGATTGTTCAATGCGCCGGTCGCGTTTGCGATTAGCGTGCTGCCCGCCGCAACCGTTGCGCCCGCAACATTCAGGCCGCCGCTATGGGCCATGAGCGCGAGACTGCCATTCGCCGATGTGCTGCTGCCACCAACATCGACGGACGCGCCTTGCAGGTTCACATTGCCACCCGTTGCGTTGCGGCCGGTCGCCGTGAGCGCGCTACTTGCGCTAACGTTCAGGTCGCCCGCTTGCGCAATCGTGCCGTCGACGTTGACGCCCGCGCCAAGCGTCCCCGTCGATGCGACGCGGTTCGCGTTAGCCGTCAGATTCTCTTGTGCAGCAAGGGTGCCACTGTTGGTCAGCGCGCCGGCAGTACCGACGGAAGCAGACCGCTGCCCGTAGGTTATTCCGCTGTTGTCGATGCCATCTCGCGCCGAGAGGGCAAGGTCGCCGCTCGCGCTAGTTTTTCCGGCGAGCACCAGTTTTCCCTCGGACGTAAGCGTTAGATCGCCCGCCTGCGCGGCCAGCACGCCTCGCGTCGATACCCCGACACCGTATTCATTCGATACCAGGAAGATCCGGTTCGCGTACATCCCGCCTAGCTGGCTCACGTCGATCGACACGTCCGGTACGGGTCCGCTGGCCGCGATTGGCGTTGCCGCGAGCGTGTCATGATCGACGTGGTTCGCGCCCGCTACGACGTTCAGGTTCTTCGCGTAGATCGCGGCGTTGATCTGCACCGCGCGCGCAATCAGATCCACCTGATCGACGTTGCTCGCGTTCAAACCCGCGCCTTGAACGGCGATATTGCCGCCCGTCACATTGAAGCCCGTCAGACTGCCGTTCGCGCCGATGAGCGGCGTACCGGTGGTGAGAATGCCGCGCGTCGTGTTAATGAACCCACCGCCATCGACCACAATGCCCGATCCATTCGCGACCACCACCTGTGCCTTGCTGCCCGC
>DASXXR010000231.1:0-11091 GCA_036502945.1 Paraburkholderia sp.
GGGCCTATGGGAGAATGCGAGCGCTGCGCCACTCTTCCGACGCGCGCCCCCATCCCACTCATTGCGCGTTCCACGCATGTCCACTTCAAACGATCGCCGTTGCGTCGCCGTGATCGGCGGCGGCCCCGCCGGACTAATGGCAGCCGAGGCACTAGCTCAGCATGATGTGCAAGTCGACGTCTACGACGCCATGCCCTCCGTCGGGCGGAAATTTTTGATGGCCGGCAAAGGCGGGATGAATATCACCCACTCAGAGCCGCTCGAACCGTTTCTCGCGCGGTATGGCAAGCGCCGACAGCACATCGCGCCGTTGCTCGATGCGTTCGGCCCGGATGCACTGCGGGCATGGTTGGCGGAGTTGGGCGTGCAGACGTTCGTCGGCAGTTCGGGCCGCGTCTTTCCCACCGACATGAAAGCCGCCCCCATGCTGCGCGCGTGGCTGCATCGGTTGAAGACGTCCGGTGTGCGGTTTCATATGCGGCAGAAATGGATCGGATGGACCGCGGCGGATGGCGTACCGCACGCGCTGCGTTCAATGACGCCTGACGGCGAACGCATACTGACCGCCGACGCGGTCGTGCTCGCGCTCGGTGGCGGCAGCTGGCCGCGGCTTGGCTCCGATGCGTCGTGGGTTCCGCTGCTGGCCGAGCGCGATGTGCCGGTCGTGCCGCCGCGCCCGGCGAACTGCGGCTTCGACGCGGACTGGACCGAACCCTTTCGCGAACGCTTCGCCGGACAACCCGTGAAATCGGTCGCCATCACGCTGACGGAGGTAGACAACGAAGTCCAGCATCGACAAGGTGAGTTCGTCATCACCACGACGGGGATCGAAGGCAGTCTCGTGTATGCGCTGTCCGCGGCGATTCGCGAACGGGTGCTTGCCGACGGCGAGGCCGTCATCCAGCTGGATCTTGCGCCTGGCATGACGGAGCAGCGTGTCATCGACGAAGTGACTCGGCCACGCGGCTCGCGGTCGATGTCGAGTCATCTGCAAAGCCGCCTCGGTATAGCCGGCGTGAAACTTGGGTTGCTGCACGAATGCTTGTCGAAGGAAGCGTACTTCGATGCGGCCCGGCTCGCTCGCGCGATCAAAGCGCTGCCACTGCGATTGATGCGCGCGCGCCCGATCGAAGAGGCGATCAGCACGGCCGGCGGCGTCCCGTTCGAAACGCTCGATGCACACCTGATGATTCAGCAGTTGCCCGGCGTGTTCTGCGCGGGCGAAATGCTCGACTGGGAAGCGCCTACCGGCGGTTACCTGCTAACTGCGTGTTTCGCGAGCGGTCTGGTGGCGGGACGCGGCGCATTGAGCTATCTCGCGCGCAGCGGCCGCTGAGTTTATCGCGGCTCGGCGCACGTTAGCGCGCCTTCAGTCGCCACAACGACGTCACTTCAGCGGCGCGCGCCGCAAAAAGCGGGTCGGACCGGTCGAACGCCTTCGGGTGGCGCGGTCGAATATCTTCACGACCCGCGACGATCAGCCCCGCCTGATCGATGGCGGCAAGCAACATGTCGCGCGTGCGCAGGCCGAGATGCTCCGCGAAGTCGGACAGGATCAGCCAACCTTCGCCATTCGGCTCCAGGTGGTCGGCAAGCCCGTTGAGAAAGCCGAGCAGCATGCGGCTATCCTGATCGTAAATAGCGTGCTCGATTGGCGATGCAGGCCGTGCCGGAAGCCACGGCGGATTGCACACGACGAGCCGCGCACGGCCAGGCGGAAACAGGTCCGCTTCGATGACTTCGACCTGCTTGAGATAGCCGAGCCTCGAGAGGTTCTCTTGCGCACAAACAAGCGCGCGTCGATCCTGATCGGTCGCGACGATCTTTCTGACACCCCGTTTCGCCAGCAGCGCCGCCAGCACACCGGTACCGGTGCCGATATCGAACGCTTTTTCAAACGACAGCAATGGGGCGCGCGCCACCAGATCGACGTACTCCCCACGCATCGGTGAGAACACGCCGTAATGCGGATGGATGCGGTCGGCCAGCGCGGGAATCTCGACGCCTTTCTTGCGCCATTCATGCGCGCCGACCAGTCCAAGCAGTTCCCGCAGCGAGGCCACCGACGGTTCGTCAACAGGCGGGCCGTACACTTCGACGCATGCGTGCCGGACATCGGGCGCGCGGCGCAGTGGGATCGTGTAGTCGGCGGCGAGCGGAATCAGCAGCATGCCTAGGGTGCGCGCGCGCTGCGATTGCGCCTGACGGTGCAGGTTGAACGCGTCGATCGGCGTCGACGCCTGCTTGCGCGGCGTGCGTTCGAGACGGCGCGTCATCGCCTGCAGCAACTGGCGAGCGTTCTGGAAATCGCCACGCCACAACAGTGCGGTGCCTTCACAGGCGAGGCGATAGGCGGTGTCGGCAGTCGTGTGGTCGTCCGCCAGCACGACGCGTTTCGCGGGCGGTAACCCGGCTTCGGAATGCCAGCGGGCCGACTGAGGGCCGTCGGCTTCGGGCCAGGTGATGGTTGGGGAAGTTGTCATGGGTGGGCGGTGGGCGGGCAGTTCACGAATCGCGGCCGAAAAGCAAAAACGGGCCACACAAACCTTGTGTAGCCCGTTTTTCGATACTGGTGCCGGCTGCAGGACTCGAACCCGCCACCTGATGATTACAAATCAACTGCTCTACCAGATGAGCTAAGCCGGCTTGGAGACCGCGATTCTACTTCATTTCACGACCTTGAGGTGACCTCTTCCGCCTTTTGATCCGTCGTCGTCGGGACGCGGGTCATGGTCGGTTTGGCTGGTCTTCTCGACAGCAGCGAGCTTGCCGGCTTCAGCCGGCGATGCCGACGAAACCGCCGGCTCGTCGCCGGCCTCGTCCACCAATACGTCGTCAGCCGCTTCCGAATCCGCCGCCTCGCCACCCGCCGAATCGACCGGGAACGCCATCCCCTGGCCGTTCTCGCGTGCGTAGATCGCCAGCACATTCGCTATCGGCACCTCGATCTTGTGCGATTTGCCGGAAAAACGCGCGCTGAACTCGATCCACTCGTTGCCCATCTGCAGCTGGCTCGTCGCCTCGAAGCTGATGTTCAGCACGATTTCGTTGTCGCGTACAAACTGGCGCGGCACGCGCGTCTGATTGTCGACACGCACAGCGATGTGCGGCGTGTAGCCGTTATCGGTGCACCATTCGTACAGTGCACGCAACAAATACGGCTTCGTGGAAATCTCTTGCATCTACAGTCCTCATGCCAGGCGGGCGCACGCATCATCAGGCATCTTCGGTAAGCGGCGCTCGCCCAAAGCCCAAATTCACCGACGCATCACCTTTTCCGACGGCGTCAGCGCCTCGATATAGGCCGGACGGCTAAAAATACGTTCGGCATACTTCATCAGCGGAGCAGCATTCTTCGACAGCTCGATGCCGTAGTGATCGAGACGCCACAGCAGCGGCGCGATCGCCACGTCGAGCATCGAGAATTCTTCGCCGAGCATGTACTTGTTCTTCAGGAAGATCGGCGCGAGCTGGGTCAGGCGGTCGCGGATCGCGAGGCGTGCCTTCTCGTGATTCTTTTCGGCCGCCTTGCCCTTTTCGTTTTCGAGCGTGCCGACGTGCACGAACAGTTCCTTCTCGAAGTTCAGCAGGAACAGCCGCGCGCGCGCGCGTTGCACCGGATCGGCCGGCATCAGCTGCGGATGCGGGAAGCGCTCGTCGATGTACTCGTTGATGATGTTCGATTCGTACAGAATCAGATCCCGTTCGACGAGAATCGGCACCTGACCGTACGGATTCATCACGGCGATGTCTTCCGGTTTATTGAACAGGTCGACGTCGCGAATCTCGAAATCCATGCCCTTTTCAAACAGCACCAGCCGGCAACGCTGGGAGAACGGGCACGTGGTGCCGGAATACAAAACCATCATTTTTACGTTTCCTCAAAAAGCTGAAGGGCCAGCACGCGGGAAAACCGTCCCGCAGGTTTTCCCTTGCACCGGCCCCACACCCGCTACGGTGTGTTTATTTGATATCTTTCCAGTACGCGGCGTTCAGTCGCCACGCGAAAAAGCTCAAGATGCCGAGGAACAGCAGCACCCACACGCCAAGCTGCTGGCGGATTTTCTGGGTCGGCTCGGACATCCATGACAGATACGACACAAGGTCGGCCACAGCCGAATCATAATCTACCGGCGACATCGTCCCCGCCGACACCTGCTGGTAGCCCACGAACTTACGGATTTTTTCCTTCGTATGTTCGTCGATATCTTCTTCGAACTTCGCGGTGCGCTGCCCCTGAAGCTGCCAGAGCACGTGAGGCATGCTCACGTTCTCGTACACCATGTTGTTCCAGCCGGTTGGCCGCGTATCGTCGCGATAGAAGCTGCGCAAATACGTGTAAAGCCAATCTTTGTTGCGCGCCCGCGCTTCCACCGACAAATCCGGCGGCGCCGCGCCGAACCACGCTTTTGCGTCGTCCGGACGCATCGCGATGGTCATCATGTCGCCGACCTTATCCGACGTGAACAACAGGTTTTTCTCGATTTCCTTCTTCGAAATGCCGATATCCTCCAGCCGGCTGTAGCGCATCAGGTTTGCACTATGGCAATTCAGACAATAGTTTACAAACAATTGCGCGCCATGCTGCAAAGACGCGAAATTGTCCGCATTATCCGGCGCGCGGTCGAGCGGAAAATTTTCTTCCGCGCGGACCGGCCCGGCCGCCAGTGCGCACAGCATTGCGCCCATTAGTGTCAGTGTGGAAAGCAGTTTTTTCATTTTCGTGTTCTCCTCGGTCGCGATCAGTGGGGTTTGAACCGCACTCGTTCAGGTGGCTGCTTGAACTTGCCAAGCGGCGTCCAGAACGGCATGCCGAGGAAAAACGCGAAATAAATCAACGCGCAGATCTGTGCAATCAACGTCGCGGCGTCCGACGGCGGCTTCGTGCCGAGGAACGCCAGCGTCAGGAACGCCAGCACGAAGATCCCGTAGAACACCTTGTGGAAGAACGGCCGGTAGCGGATCGACTTCACCGGCGAACGGTCCAGCCACGGCAGGAAAAACAGCGAAACAACCGCGCTGCCCATCACCACCACGCCCCAGAACTTCGATTCCGTGAAATACATCGCAAGGACCACCAGCACGGCGAGCACCGGCAGGCCGGCCTTCCATTTGCCGCGCGCCCGCACGAGTGCGACAAGCCCGAGCAGCAGGACCACGATCATCAGCACGATCTTGAACGGGTCGGTGGTCGCGCGGAGCATCGCGTAGAACGCGGTGAAATACCACACCGGCGCGATTTCCGGCGGCGTCTGCAGCGGATTGGCCGGCACGAAGTTGTTCGCTTCGAGGAAATAACCGCCCATCTCCGGCGCATAAAAGATGATCGCCACGAAAATCATCAAGAAAACGCAGACGCCCATGAAGTCATGCACCGAGTAGTACGGATGAAACGGGATGCCGTCGAGCGGAATGCCGTTCGCGTCCTTCTTCGCCTTGATCTCGATGCCATCCGGGTTATTCGAGCCGACTTCATGTAGCGCGACGATATGCGCGATCACCAGCCCGATCAGCACGAGCGGAATCGCGATCACGTGGAACGCGAAAAAGCGGTTCAGTGTGACATCCGACACCACGTAGTCGCCGCGAATCCACAGCGACAGATCCGGGCCGATAAACGGAATCGCCGAGAACAGATTGACGATCACCTGAGCGCCCCAGAACGACATCTGCCCCCACGGCAACAGATAGCCGAAGAATGCCTCGGCCATCAGGCACAGAAAGATCGCGCAACCGAAGATCCAGACGAGTTCGCGCGGCTTGCGATACGAGCCATAGAGCAGCCCGCGGAACATATGCAGATACACGACGATGAAGAACATCGACGCGCCCGTCGAATGCATGTAGCGGATCAGCCAGCCCCACGGCACCTCGCGCATGATGTACTCGACCGACGCGAACGCGAGCGTCGCATCGGGCTTGTAGTTCATCGTGAGGAAAATGCCGGTCACGATCTGATTCACCAGCACGAGCAACGCCAGCGAGCCGAAGAAGTACCAGAAGTTAAAGTTCTTCGGCGCGTAGTACTCGGAAAGGTGCGCTTTCCACGTCGATGTCATCGGAAAGCGCCGGTCGATCCAGCCGACCAGCCCAGGCGTTGTCTCCACTTCTTTTTCGGTTATCGCCATTACGCTTCTCCTTTCTCGTCCTTGCCGATCACGAGCATGTTGCCGGTGAACATGTAGGGCGGGATATCGAGGTTCTGCGGCGCAGGTTTGTTCTTGAAGACGCGGCCGGCCATGTCATAGGTCGAGCCGTGGCAAGGGCATAGAAACCCGCCCGGCCAGTCGTCCGGAAGATTGGGCTGCGCGCCCTCCTGGAAACGCGGCGTCGGCGTACACCCCAGATGCGTGCACACCGCAACGGCGACGAAAATGTTCTTGCGATCGGGCCTCGAACGGAACTCGTTCTTGCAGTAGTCCGGTTCGGGCATCGAAAAAGGTTTCTTGCTCTGCGGGTCGGCCACTTCGTGGTCGGCCTTCTGGACATCGGCCAGCATTTTGTCGGTGCGGTTGATGATCCACACCGGCTTGCCGCGCCACGCGACCGTCAACATGTCGCCGGGCTTCAGATGGCCGATGTCGACTTCGACCGGCGCCCCTGCCGCCTTGGCCTTCTCGGATGGTGCAAACGAACTCACAAAAGGTATGACGGTGGCCACGCCTCCTACGCCACCTGTTACGGTCGTCGCAATCAGCCAGGTACGGCGGCTGCCATTGACGCGTTCATCTTCCTTGTCTCGCATCACTCGCCCCACTTCTGAGTTGGATTTTTTCCTTCCGTCGCTTTCTACCGCCGCTAGTTTGCTCGAATGGAGTCAGCATTTACAAGGGCCGATTGCCAAAATCCGTGCGAAGTGTTTGATATCTCAGGGTATTCCCGCACGAATCGCAAACTTTTCGGTTATGCCGTTTTAAGCGTTTCCTCCGTTTCCAAGTCATTTTCCGGGTAATCAGACCGGATTATGGATATCGATAAAAAGATGCTCGAGCTCGAATGCCTCGGACAGATGCGAACCCAGCGCCTGCACGCCGAAGCGTTCCGTCGCGTGGTGGCCCGCCGCCAGAAACGCGACGCCGCTTTCCGCCGCCGTGTGGGTAGTCTGCTCGGAGATTTCGCCCGTCAGGTAAACGTCCGCACCCGCCTCGATCGCCGCGTCGAAATAGCCTTGCGCAGCGCCCGTGCACCACGCGACTCGCCTTAATTCGCGATCCGCATCGCCGAGCACGAGCGGCGTGCGGCCCAGCGTCTGCTCCACCTGCGCCGTGAAGTGCTCCAGCGTGACCGGCATCGGCAGCGTCGTCATCCAGCCGATGTCGTGCTCGCCGAAGCGCGCGTCGCCGATCAAGCCCAGCTTCGCGCCGAGCTGCGCGTTGTTGCCGTAAACCGGGTGATCGTCGAGCGGAAGGTGATAGGCAAAGAGGTTGATGTCATTGGCGAGCAGCAGCTTCAGGCGCCGGTATTTGCGGCCCGTGATCGGCGCCGCTTCGTTGCGCCAGAAGTAGCCGTGATGCACCAGCACGGCGTCGGCGCCCCACTCCAGCGCGGCCTCGAGAAACGCCAGCGACGCCGTCACGCCGGTCGCGATCTTCTCGACCCGGCGGCGCCCTTCGACCTGCAGTCCATTTGGGCAGTAGTCCTTGAACCGGACGGCTTCGAGAACGTTGTTCAAGTACAATTCCAATTCGATCCGATCCATATATAAACCTCTAATTATTCAGATGCTCAGACGCTTTTGGCTGTTGTTCGCCCAGGCGGTGACGGTGCTGCTGGCGCTGATGTTCATCATCGCGACCCTCAAGCCGCAATGGCTGCAGCGGCAAGGGCAATTCGGCAAGCAGCTCGCCGAGCCGATCGTCGCATTGCAGGAGGTGGCGCCCGGGATCGGCAGCGGGCCTCCGCAGGCTTCCTATGCGGACGCGGCCCAAAAGGCCATGCCGGCGGTCGTCAACGTATTCTCGAGCAAGGACGGATCGCTCCCCCCCGATCCTCGCGCCAAAGATCCGCTCTTTCGCTACTTCTTCGGCGACAAGAACCGCAGACAGCAGGAACAGCCGGCATCCAATCTGGGTTCGGGCGTTATCGTGAGTTCGGAAGGTTACATTCTAACGAACCAGCACGTCGTGGACGGCGCAGATCAGATAGAAATTGCGCTCGCCGACGGCCGCACGACCCAGGCGAAGGTGATCGGCGTCGATCCGGAAACCGATCTGGCCGTGCTGAAGGTCAACATGACCAATCTGCCCACCATCACGCTCGGCCGCATGGACCAGACGCGCGTCGGCGACGTCGTGCTCGCGATCGGCAATCCGTTCGGCGTCGGCCAGACGGTGACGATGGGCATCGTCAGCGCGCTTGGCCGCAATCACCTCGGCATCAATACCTTCGAGAACTTCATTCAGACCGACGCGCCGATCAACCCGGGCAATTCGGGCGGCGCGCTCGTCGATATCCACGGCAATCTGCTCGGCATCAATACGGCTATTTATTCGCGCTCGGGCGGCTCGCTCGGCATCGGCTTCGCGATTCCGGTGTCGACTGCGCGCAGCGTGCTGGAAAGCATCATCACTACCGGGTCGGTGACGCGCGGCTGGATCGGCGTGGAGCCGCAGGACGTGACGCCGGAGATCGCCGAGTCGTTCGGGCTCGACCAGAAGACGGGCGCGATCGTCGCGGGCGTGCTGAAGGGCGGTCCGGCCGATAAAGCCGGCATCAAGCCCGGCGACATCCTGATTGGCGTGAACGGCCAGGACATCACCGACACCACTCGTTTGCTGAACGTGATCGCGCAAATCAAGCCGGGCACCGATGCGAAGGTGCATCTGGTGCGCAAGAACAAGGAACTGGATTTGACGGTGATGATCGGCAAACGCCCACCGCCGCCGAAACAGCCGTCGTCGGAAGACGACGATCAAGGGGATGAAGGCGGCTGAGTCTTGAATCGCGCGCGAGGGCGGTCCGTTGCGAGGCTTGGGAAGCAAAGAAGAGGGGCAGTCCGATGGGCTGGACTGCCCCTCTTCCGTTTAGAAAACCGTCCCTTTGCGGTCGGTTTCATCCGTGACACAGCACGTTCGTTCTCAGTTGGCCGCGTTCTCTTCTTTTTCCGCAGCGACAGCCGGCTTGCTGACAAACAGCCGCGCCGCAATGATTCCGGCTTCGTACAGCACGATCAGCGGGATCGCGAGGATCAGCTGCGAAAACACGTCGGGCGGCGTCACCACCGCCGAGATAACGAACGCGCCGACCACCACATACGGGCGAATCTGCCTCAACTTTTGCACGGTGAGCACACCCATGCGCACCAGCAGCACAACGACGATCGGCACCTCGAATGTCACGCCGAACGCGATAAACATCGTCAGCACGAAACTCAGGTAATTGTCGATATCGGTGGTCATCTCCGCGCCGAGCGGCGCGTTGTAGTGCGCCATCACGCGAAAGATGGTCGGGAATACCAGGAAGTACGCGAACGCCATGCCACACAGGAACAGCGCATAACTGCTGCCGACCAGCGGCACGACCAGTTTCTTCTCGTGCTGATACAGGCCCGGCGCGACGAACGCCCAGACCTGGTAAAGGACGATCGGCAGCGCGATGACGAACGCCACCAGCATCGTGACCTTCATCGGCACGAAGAACGAGCCGGTGACGTCGGTGACGATCATCTTGCCGTCTTTAGGCAGATTCATCATCAGCGGGCGCGCGAGCAGCCGGAAGATGTCCGGCGCCCAGTAGACGAGCCCCAGAAATACGACGATGACCGAAATGCCGGCGCGAATGATGCGGTCGCGTAGTTCGACGAGATGGGAGATGAAGGTTTCTTCAGCGCCTTCGTTCTGCTTTTGCTGGGGGTCGCTCACGCCGGCCCTCGGTAGGAGATTAAGTCACGGGACATCAGAAGAAGCGTGTCGGGCGGCGCATGCTGACCGGCGTATGCCGCGCGACGCGCGCGGCGCCCGACAGCACACGCGTGCGGCGTATCGTCGCCCGTTTGTACCACGTCGGTGTGGCTGTTTGCTTGACGCGCCAGTTCTTGCGCTTCGACGTGCTCGCGAAGTTGCTGCGCAGCCACGACGACGTGCCATCCACGCCGGCGGTGCTTGCCGCACCTTCGACGCTGTCAGCCGAACCGCCGCCCGCAATGCTCGGCGACACCGATGTCCCCGACTTCCACGCATCGTTCAATTCGGTTTCATGCTTGCGCAGGTTATCGTGAACGGTGTTTTCGACGTTATGCGCCGCCGACTCGAAGTCGGTTTTCATCTGGCGCAATTCGTCGAGTTCGATCTCGCGCGTCACTTCGGCTTTGACGTCGTTGATATAACGCTGCGCGCGGCCGAACAGCGCGCCCGCCGTGCGGGCGACGCGCGGCAGGCGCTCCGGCCCGAGCACGACCAGCGCGACCACGCCGATCAACGCCATTTTGGTTAAACCGAGGTCCAGCATCAGATGAGCTTCCCGTCAGTGCGCGCGGCCGATACGGTTTAGCGGGAGTCGCCCGAATGCGGCGCTTTTTCCTTCGCGTCGACATCGATGGTGCCCGAGCGCGACAGTTCGCGCTGTTGCGCATCGGCGGCGGGCGCTTCCGCATCCTTCATGCCTTCCTTGAAGCCTTTTACGGCCCCGCCCAGATCGCCGCCGATATTGCGCAGCTTCTTTGTGCCGAACACCAGTGCGACGATCAACAGAACAATCAGCCAATGCCAGATACTCAACGAACCCATGAAAACTCTCCTTGTCCCCGTCGCGCATCGACGCGGTGAAAACTCTGGGCCTTTCGGCCCGGATTGAAGCGCGGACGCTTCGTCTAATAATGTCTTTCGAACCTGTGAACCGATGCCTGCAAGTGCTGCAGTATGACCGCTGACCGGTTATGAACGTGTGTCACCCCATCCGCAGCCACGGCCGCGGCCCCGCCAGGATGTGCGCATGCAGGTGATAAACCTCCTGACCGCCGCCGGGGCCCGTGTTGATCACGGTACGGAATCCGGTTTCGCCGCCCGTGTACGCAACGCCCAGCTGGTCTGCAAGACGCGCCACCAATATAAGCATTCTACCAAGCAGCGGCGCGTCGCTTCCCTCGCAATTCGT
>DASXXR010000232.1:0-3813 GCA_036502945.1 Paraburkholderia sp.
TGCGTGCGAACGCGCAAACGATTTCGTGCCGGCCGGACCAGTCAAGCTTCGATTCGGGGGAATCATGAGCGCTACAGTCGCCAGTAGTGACATGCTCAATGAGATCAAGGAAGTGAATCTGTCGTACCTGTTGCTAGCGCAACGTTTGCTGCGCGAGGACAAGCCGATGGGCATGTTCCGCATGGGAATCTCGGCGCAGCTTGCCGACGTGCTCGTAAATCTGACGCTTGCGCAGACCGTCAAGCTGTCGGGGTCGAGCCAGTTGCTGTGCCGTTTTCGTTTCGACGATCACACGATCCTGACGTCGCTTGCCGACAAGGGCAAGCCCGCCGCCGTCGCCCAGGCGCACTCCGCGATTCTGATGGCGAGCCAGCCGGTCGAGCAGATCGGCTGATGCACGCCGCGTTGCGGTTTTTCGATTACAAAGCCGGAAACGGCGTGGAACACGCGGCGCATGGCCGGTAAGAGCGTTATCCTCGAGGTCCGCGAAATCACGCTGGCGATCGAGCTGATCGAACTCGGCGCGCGCCTGCAACTGCTCGAAGCGGAAACCAGCTTGTCGCGCGACCGCCTCGTCAAGCTGTACAAGGAACTCAAGGGCGAATCCCCGCCGAAGGGGATGCTGCCGTTCTCGACCGACTGGTTCATGACGTGGCAGCCGAATATGCACTCGTCGCTGTTCTACAACATTTACCGGTTCATGTCGGGGTGCGGCGGGTGCGAGACGATCCAGTCGATCGTCAAAGGTTACCGGCTGTACCGCGAGCACATGCGGATGCACGGCGAGGAGCCGGTGTTGAGCCTGACGCGCGCATGGACGCTCGTGCGTTTTTTCGAGTCGGGCATGCTGCAGACCACGCAGTGCGCGCGTTGCGGCGGCCATTACGTCGCACACGCGCACGACCCGCAGGCAGGCTTCATTTGCGGGCTTTGCCAACCGCCGTCGCGCGCCGGCAAAACCCGCAAGGCCGCCGACGAGCGTGCCCGCTCCGCGGCCTGATGCGGCGCAGGCGGCCCTTGGGGCAACCGGCAATCAGCCGGGAGAGAAAGAGGGCCGGGTGCCGGGAGCGCGGCGACCCGGGCCGAACGATATTCGCCGCAGGCCACCTCGGCACGATCGCCCGCGACCTTTGCACGCGGGCCCGACGAGCGCGCCGAACCGTCCGGGACCGCGCCGCCCCAAGGTTTACACGGGGGCGGGATGGCTCTTTTCCGTCAAAAGTTTTTCGTTTCGCTGCCGTAAACCCAATTAACGACGAGCTTCGTCGCCTTAATCTGGGGGCCCGGCAGTGCTGATCTTCTTGGGAACACTCGTGACGTTGTTGTCCGTCTTCGGCGGCTATGCGCTGGAGGGCGGTCATCTGGCTGCGCTTTTGCAGCCGGTCGAAGTGCTGATGATCGTCGGAGCGGGCGTCGGAGCGTTCATTCTCGGCAACGGGATGAAGACCATCAAGGCGACCGTACGCGTGATTCCGACGCTGTTTAAAGGCTCGAAGTACAACAAGGACGTCTACATGGAGCTGATGGCGCTCCTCTACGTCCTGCTTGCGAAGGCGCGCAAGGAAGGCACGCTGACGCTCGAAGCCGACATCGACGATCCGGAAAAGAGCCCGATCTTCACGCAGTACCCGAAGATTCTGGCGGACCGGCACATCGTCGAGTTTCTGACCGACTACCTGCGGCTGATGGTCGGCGGCAACATGAACGCGTTCGAAATCGAAAGCCTGATGGACGAAGAGATCGAAACGCATCACGCCGAAGGCGAGGCGCCGAGTCACGCGCTCGCGAAGATCGGCGACGCGATGCCGGCGTTCGGCATTGTCGCGGCGGTGATGGGCGTTGTGCATACGATGGCGTCCGCCGACCGCCCGCCGGCGATTCTCGGCCAGATGATCGCGCAGGCGCTGGTCGGCACGTTCCTCGGCATTCTGCTTTCGTACGGGCTGATCGGGCCGCTCGCGAGCGTCGCGGAACAGCGCGTGACCGAGTCGACGAAGATGTTCCAGTGCATCAAGGTGACGATCCTCGCGAGCCTGAATGGCTATGCGCCGGCGATCGCCGTGGAGTTCGGCCGCAAAGTGCTCTTCTCGACCGAACGCCCGTCGTTCACCGAGCTGGAAGAGCACGTGCGCCGTGTGAAGGCGAAGTAAGGCACGCGGAGTAGCCGATGAGCAAGGACAAGGATCGCGCGATTGTCGTGAGGCGCTCGGCGCCAGCGAAAAAGGCCTTCCACGGCGGCGCGTGGAAGCTCGCGTATGCGGACTTCATGACCGCAATGATGGCGTTCTTCCTGCTGATGTGGCTGCTCAGTTCGGCGACCACGGTGCAGTTGAAGGGCATCGCTGACTACTTCAATCAGCCGCTGAAGATCACGTTGTGGGGCGGCGACCGCAGCTCGCAGGATTCGAGCGTGGTGCGCGCGGGCGGGCGCGACGTGTCGACCGACCGCCAGGGCGTGATGCGCCAGACTGACGGCTCGACGCGCAACGGCGAGCACTCGGTGTCGCACAACGACGACGAAGCGCAGGCGCAGTCGCAAGGCCAGCTCGAGCGGCGCGAACAGGTGCGCCTGCACGACCTGCAGGTCAAGCTGATGGCCGCGATTCAGGCCAACCCGGTACTGCGCCAGTTCAAGCAGCAAATCCGTATCGATTCGACGCTGCAGGGCTTGCGCATCGAAATCGTCGACTCGCAGAAGCGGCCGATGTTCGCGACCGCGAAAGACATCGTCGAGCCCTACATGCGCGACATCCTGCGCGAGATCGGCAAGACGCTGAACGACGTGCCGAACCGGATCGTAGTGCAGGGCCATACCGATGCGGTGCCGTACGCGGGCGGCGAGAAGGGCTATAGCAACTGGGAATTGTCGGCGGATCGCGCAAGCGCGTCGCGGCGCGAACTGGTGGCGGGCGGGATGGATGAAGCAAAGGTGCTGCGCGTGCTCGGCCTCGCGTCGACGCAGAACCTGAACAAGGCCGATCCGCTTGATCCGGAAAACCGGCGCATCAGCATCATCGTGCTGAACAAGAAGTCCGAGGAGGCGATGATGCAGGACGATACGACGACGACCACGCTGTCGAACGACGCAGGCGGTTCGGCGGCGGCCGCGGCGGCTGCAGCACCGCTGGTGCAGGAGATCGCGCGGCCGGCCATCGACGTGCCGAAGCCGGCGCCTGCAGCAGCGATCAAGTAAACCCCTATTCGAGACTTAGTGAGGTTTTCATGATCAGGCACATTCTCGCGATCGACGATTCGGCTGCGATGCGGGAGATTCTTTCCGCCACGCTGACGACGGCCGGCTACGAGGTGACGCTCGCAGCAGATGGAGACGAAGGACTCGAACAAGCGCTGGCGATGGCGTTCGATCTCGTGCTGACGGATCAGTACATGCCGGGCAAGACCGGCGTTGATCTGATCGCCGAACTGCGCGCGAACCCGGCCTACGAGACGACGCCGATTCTGTTGCTGACGACCGAATCGGGTGAGCCGTTCAAGGCGGCGGCACGCGCGGCGGGCGCAACCGGCTGGATCGAAAAGCCGCTCGACCCGGACATGTTGACTGAACTAGTGTCGACGCTCGACGCGCCTGAGGCAAGCTGAACGCACCGGCACGCGGCGGCACGCAACGCCGCAGCAACTCGCAACAAGCATTACTCGCCCAGCAGACAGGATTATTCGCGGTGACCCAGGCATGACACTCGATATCACACAGTTCTACCAGACGTTCTTCGACGAGGCGGACGAACTGCTCGCGCAGATGGAGCAGTTGCTGCTCAATCTCGACATCAGCCATCCCGATCCCGAAGATCTCGC
>DASXXR010000233.1:0-14887 GCA_036502945.1 Paraburkholderia sp.
GCGTTCGACAGCGCGCGGCCGCTCACGTCCTTCAGGTTGGCCGGCACGTCGATCGTGAGGTTTGCGTGTTCGGGCAGCGGCGCGGCGAATTCGACAGACTGGGTTTGCGGATCCTTGTCGTCGGGCGAAAAGCTCGGCTGCACGGTGCTGTTCGGGCCCTGGAGACGGATTCGCGCGGCATCGGCGCGCGCGATCGGTGCATTGAACTGCAGCCGCAGCGGCCGCAGCGGCGTGCACGGCGCCTTTGCGTTTTCGCGCTCGCATGAAAAGCTTGCGGCGAACGGCTCGCGCACGGTGTAGTCGAAACGCTTCTCGACGTCGTTCGCAAGACCGCTCGGACTGGCGACGCCCGCGCCGTAGACAAGTTGCATCTTCGCGCCCGACGGCAGCGTTTGCTGGCACTGCAGCGTCAGTACGCGAGCGGCGTCCTTCTGCAAACGGAAACGCGCGAGGAGGGCGGTGCGGGTGGACGCGTCGACCGTCTTCACCGGAATGCGGTTGCCGAGCCCGCTCGATTCACACCAGACATGCTCGCGTACCGAAGCTTCGGTGGCGGGGCCGTTCAGACGCATGACGAACGCCTGGTCTTCTTCGATTTCACCGCCGTCCGGATTCACGCGCTGTACGAACGGTCCGCCGGTTTCGAACGCATAGCGGCGCGGGCCCGCAAGCGCGTGGCCAGCCGACGACTTCAGATCGTCGTTGAGTTCGACTGAGCAACGCATGCCGGGCGGCAGATCCGCGCTGAAGTCCCACGCCCATGTCTTGCCGTCGATCCAGCGGCCCTGACCGGCGCTTGCCGTTGCATCGTTGCAATGCACGCGTGCGGGCGCGGGGGCGCTGGCGGTGCCGAACGCGACCATTGCTTCGTCAAATTTGACGACGACCTGCCGCACCTGCGCGACCTTGCCTTGCGGCGATACCTGGATGATGCGTGCCGCATCGGCACGCCACGCGGCCAGTGTTATACAGGCGAGCACGATGGACGCTGCGGTTGCCCATGACCATTTTTGTTCGTTAGTGTGGCTTCGCATCGACCGGGCTCCCGATTCCTTTCACATCGCTGGCGATTCTAACCGACGATAGTCGGCATTCCCAACCTCGTCCAATGTAGTAATCGTCCGACAGGCTCGAACGATGCTGGGCATGCGCGTCGTGTCAGTCGACGCGATTTGCGTGAACCAGGCATGGTTCACGAATCGTCGCACTTGACTTAGAGTGCACTCGAAGTCCCAACCTAGGTTTCGTCATGTCCAAAGCACTCACGATCGGTCAGGTCGCCGCGGCGAGCGGCGTCTCCGCGCACACGTTGCGCTATTACGAACAAGCCGGCCTGATTCGGGCCGTCGGCCGCACGCAGGCGGGGCATCGCCTGTATTCGCCGGCCGATCTCGACTGGCTCCAGTTCGTGATGCGCCTGAAGGCGACCGGCATGCCGATTGCCGGCATGCAAGCATTCGCGGGCTTGCGAGCGCAGGGCGCTGCGACGATCGGCGCGCGCTGCGAAATGCTGGTGGCGCACCGCGACGCGGTACTGGCGCGCATCGCGGAGTTGCAGACGAATCTCGCGGCGATCACCGACAAGATCGCTCACTACGAAGCGACCGGGCGCGATGCGACACGACACGTCGACAACATCTGAAGAAACGAGGACCCACGATGGAACAGTCAAACAACGAGCGTTACACACGCGGCTGGAACAAGTTGAAGGAGATCGACGGCGCGGCGGGCGAGCAGGTACTGGCGGCGCTCGCGCCGATCGCGCCGGACTTTGCGCGGCTTTTGATCGAGTTTCCGTTCGGCGACATCTATAGCCGTTCGCAACTCGACTTGCGCTCGCGCGAGATCGCGACCATCGCCGCGTTGGCTGCGCTCGGCAATGCTCAACCGCAATTGAAAGTGCATATTGAAGCGGCGTTGAACGTCGGCTGCACGCGCGACGAGATCGTCGAGGTGTTTATGCAAATGGCGGTGTATGCGGGCTTTCCCGCCGCATTGAATGCGTTGTTCGCGGCGCGTGAAGTGTTCGGGCGCCGCGATCACGAAGCGTTGGGCGAAGCGGCGTAGTGCCGGTCGGCAACGGGCACGCTACGCGGTGGGCCCGTCTTGCGACGCCGCTTCGATAATGCCGGTGTGGCGCGCGCTGAGCCAGCGCCAGTAGCTGAACAATCCGGCGCCCGCCACCGCGAGGCTCGCGGTATTGGCGATCCAGAAGCCGCGTGCGCCCGACAGCCAGGCGGGCGCGAAGCCGCCGATATCGAAGCCGAGCAGATAGCCGCCGCCTAGCCCGACGCCCCACAGTGCGACCGCGTAGATGACGGTCGGCACCGCGACGATCCGGTAGGCGCGCAGCACGAACGCCGAGGTGACCTGCAATGCATCGCAGATGTGATAGCAAGCGACGATCAGCACAAGCGGCATCGCCGCCGCCGCGACCCGTGCGTTCGGCGTGTAGCCCGCGATGATGAGCGGGCGCAGCGCGAGCACGATCAAGCAGTAACAGCATGCGATCGCGCACGCCATCACGATGCCGTGACGCGCGAGCGCCGCCGCTTCCGCATGGCGCTGCGCGCCGAGCGCGCGCGCGACGAGCGTCGATACGGCGATGCCGATCGACAGCGGTGTCATGTACAACACCGCGCCGAGATTGGCGGCGATCTGGTGGCCGGCCAGCGTCGTCGTGCCGAAGCGCGCGATGAAGAGCGCCATGAATGTGTACGACGTCACTTCGATCAGATACGACAGCCCAATGGGTATCCCGAGTTTCAACAGCGCGTGCTGGCGGCGCCAATCGGGCCAGCACAAGCGCGAGAAGATCGCGAACGGCCTGAACACTTCGAGCTTTATCAGCAACAGCAGCGCGACGATACCGAGCAGCCAGTTGATGGCGGTGCTGGCGAGCGCGCAGCCCGGCCCGCCGGCCGCGGGCACCCCGAGACCGCCGAAGATCAGCCACGCATTGAGCGGAACCTTGAGCAGCAGTGCGCCGACCTGCAGAAACATCACGAGCCGCGGCTGGCCTACCGCGGTCGCGAGCGCGGAGTAGACACGAAATACGAGGCCCGCGGGCAAGCCGAACGCGAGGATCTGCAGATAGGCAACGGTGCGTTCGCGCAGCGCGGCGGGCGCGTGCGCGATCTGCAGCAGCGGCGCGGGGAAGTACAGGATCACGAAGCCGATCACGGTGAGCGCCGCCGCCAGCCACAGCGCCTGGCGCGTTTCCTCGCCGATCTCGCCGTAGCGGCCGCCGCCGTAAAGCAGCCCAACGATCGGCTGCAATGCCGTCAGAATGCCGGTCAGCCCGATGTACACGGAGATGTAGATCGACGCGCCTAGGCCCAGCGCGGCGAGATCCGTGGCGGAATAGCGGCCGACCATCGCCGTGTCGATCACGCCGAAAGCGATGATCGCCAACTGGCCGATCAGTACAGGCCACGCAAGCGCGGCGATTTTGCGCACGTCGGAAAACATGGCTGGGTTGGCTCGCTCCGTCATCGCGCTCGTTGGGTTGGTTCAGGGCGCCTTGCTCTGGTGGCGCTGTTCAAGTGGGCGCAGGTCGCTGGATACGCTCGGTGGTCTGGCTCAGTGGCCGAGTTCAGTGCTCAAGCTCAGTTACGAGGTTCAGTTGTCAGGCTCGGTTGCCAGGCTCAGTTGCCAGGCTCAGTTGCCAGGTTTAGGCCGCCAGTTGCGGCGTTTGATCGCCGGCGGCTTCGGACGGTCGATCCGCACATACAGCCGAAACCGTTCATCGCGGTCGGCGGCACGCCGGCCTTCCCACACCAGCTTCCACACGAAGTTCGACATCGCGCTCGGATCGCCGTAATCCTGCGTGTCCTGCCGCAGGATCACGTCGCAATCTTCATTGAACGAGAAATGCATGTCGCCGAAATAGGCAAACGTCGCGATCTGCGCATTGCCGAGACGCACCGGCGAGATGCACGTGTAGTCTTCCGGCAAGTGGCTCGCGATCTGTAGCGCGACGTCCTTATATGTCCGGCTGTAGTTGACGATCGGCAGCCAGAGCGTCATCAGCAGCACCCACATCAGCGTCGTGCCCGCGCTCGACAGCACCACGCTGCGCCACAGCACCTTCGGATGCCGCGCGACCCGCCATTGAACCAGCGCCATCCAGCAAACGGTTACCGCGATCGCGCAGATCAGCGACAGGATCTTGAATTGCGGCACATAGCCCGGCACGAGACGCGCAAGGTTACGCGCGAGCGGGTACGGAAAACCGGTCATCGAAGCGAGCCACACCAGCCAGACGAATGTGCCGAGCACGGTAAAGCTCAACACGGCGAACCAGTCGAAGGCGTTGATCGCGCCGCGTTTCAAGGTCGGCAGCGCGAAGGTTGCGAGCACCGCGAGCGCGGGCATCAGCAGCATGTAGAGACGGTTCGTCTGCGAGCTTTGCAGCACGACGAGAATGAAGAGCGGCCCGATCACCGACAGGGGAATCGCAACGTGCGGCGCGCGGCGCAGCCCGGACCAGCTGAACCACGCCCAGATCGCGAGCGGCCAGGCCGGCCATGTGAAAAGCGGCAGGTTCTTCAGCGCGTAGATCAACACCGGCCCGAGCGGGCCCGCGAACGAGTTGAAGCTGCCGCTCATCCACTGGCTCAGGAACCAGACGCCGTCGGTCGGAAACGCCGCAATGGTCGCGACCGGCCACGCAATAGAGACAGCGAGCGCGGCCGGCAGCCCCGCCAGCAACAGCCAGCGGGTGCGCGTTTCGCGCACGATCAGCGTCATCGTCAGCGTGCCGACCAGCAACGCGACCACTAGCACCGGACTGCTCGTCAGCGTGACGAGGCCGAGCCCGCACCCCCAGACCAGTGCGCCTTGCACGGGTTTGTCGAGCATCCGCACGAGCCCGTAGACGAGCATCGCAATGCAGACGAGCTGTGCAAGCTGCGGCGTGGTTTCGTGGCCGCGCTCCGCGAGACCGAAGCACGCGAGCAGGATCAGCAATGCGCCGTCGGCGAGCGTGCGGCCGTAATCGCGCGGTTCCGGCTCGCCGCCGAACGCATACTTGAACGGCTGCACTTCGGCGCGTCGGCCGAGCAGATACGCCGCATACCAGACGAATGCGCACGCTGTGCAGAACAGCAGCCCGGTGAAAACGCGCGACGCGTTGCTCGGGTCGACCCAGGGCGCGAGCATGCGGATCGCGGCGGCGCCGAGCCAGTAGCCGAGCGGCGCGTCGGAGGTGATGTATTTGCCGACCAGATTCGGCAGCAGCCAGTCGTGCAGGCTGCCGTTGGCCATCGTCCACATGATGCCGAAGCCCGCTGCGTCTTCGTTCTTCCATGGATCACGGCCGAACAGGCCGAACGACGCATAGACGACACAGATGGCGAGCAACAGCCAGCGTGGCAACGCGCTGGTTGCTGAGGCAGTGAGGCGGACGACGGGTCTCATGCGGTTTTATTGATAGCGGTGAAGCGTTTTGGCGTGAGCGGATAGCAGCGGCAGCGGGCCCGGAAACCCGGCCGGTTTAAAGCATCCGGCATTGTAGACGTGCCGGGCGATGTGCGTCATGACCGCGTAACAGTTGGCAACGTGGCGGCAACAACGGTGTTGCATCTGCAATGGATGCGGGTTATAGGCGGGGGGGTAGAGGGAAGGCCGGCCGGTCACGGCGCGCCGCGATGCGGAGCGCATCGGATTGCATGCTCTATTTCCAGCGCCGGCGCACGGTGCGGTTGTGCACGCGGCGCACCGTGCAGCAGGTGAAACGGCAGCAGCGAGCTGCACAGATAACCCGTCCAGCAATAAGAAAGGGCAGCTTGCGCTGCCCTTTCTTGCGTCGCTGCGACCCGGATCGAACTCGGGGCCGGCAGAGCGGCGGATACAGTGTGCCTGTATTACTTGGTGGCCTTGCCGTTCGCACGGGCACCGAACTTCTTGTTGAATTTCTCGACGCGGCCAGCCGTGTCCATGATCTTTTGCTGGCCGGTGTAGAACGGATGCGACTCCGACGAAACTTCGATCTTCGCGAGCGGGTACGTCTTGCCTTCGAATTCGGCGGTTTCGCGCGTCTGAATGGTCGAGCGGGTCACGAAGCGGAAGTCGTTCGACATGTCGACGAACAGGACTTCGCGGTAATTCGGGTGAATGCCTTCTTTCATGGTATTTCCTTTAATCGGGCGGTAGCCAACCCACGAGACTGAATGCGGCGAAATTGCAGCGCAACTTCGTATGCCGGGTTCGCGAGTCACTTGCCTAAGGTCGAAAAACGGCGATTATGCCAGATAATCAGGTGGTTGGCGATTCTTTCCGACTCGTTTCAACGCTTTCCAACCTTTCCAACGTCATCCGGCGGCGCAAGCGGCTACGTGGCGGCGGCGGATCGCAGCGCGCCGACTCGCGCCGGATCTTGCCGGTAATAGCGCGCCAGTAGCCGGTACAGTTCCGGGTATTCGGCCTCGAAGGCGGACGGCTGCACAAACAGCGCCTCGCTGCAGACGGCGAAAAATTCCGATGGATGATCCGCCGCGTAAGGGTCGATCAGCGACTCGCGTTCGAAACGCGCCCAGCGGCGCTCGGGCACCGCATCGATTCGCGCGCAGAACTGGTCGTACGCGTGGTCGAACACGTCGGCCCACGCGGTGCTGTCGAGCGGCGCGTGCAAGCGGCGGAACAGCGGCGGGTGGCCGTCGGCGACACCCGTCACCATGTCGATCTTGTGCGCGAATTCGTGGATGACGACGTTGTACGCGTCGGTCGTATCCGTCATCTGCGCGTCTTCCCACGACAGCACCACCGGCCCGCCTTCCCATGCTTCGCCGCTTGCATCGTGTTCGACCTCATGGACCACGCCGTCTTCGTCCTCGACCGTCTTGCGGATCACGAACTCGCCCGGGTAGACGATGATGCCGACCCAGCCCCGATAGAGATCGAGACCGAGATTGAGCACCGGCAGGCAAGCCTGCGCGGCGATCGCAACCGTGATCGCGTCGGTCAGTTCGAGTTCGTGCGCGGTCGAAAACGCCTTTTGCGCGATGAAGAGGCTCGTCATCTCGCGTAAGCGGACGAGGTCGGGTGCGTCGAGATGGGCGAGAAAGGGCAGGCCGTCGAGCGTCGCCTGCCAGAGCGCGTCGTCGATTGCATGCGTGCGCAGCGCGTGTTCACGGCGGCGTGTGCCGAGCCAGTGGGTGAGTTTCGATAGCATCGCTTGGGCTTGGGCCTGGTCGATCGGTTCTTGCCGGGCAGCGCAGGCGTGCACAACGTTTTTCGTTGCGGACGCCGCGCGACTTCAATTCAGCAGCGGCGATTTTAAACGTCGGCCCGACGATCGCGTCGCATTGTCGCATCGTTGTTATGCAACGAAAAAAGCCCGCAAAAGCGGGCGTTCGTCAGATCGAACAGCAACAGCGCGTTAGCTGCTGCGGCGCATCATGTCGAAGAACTCCGAGTTGCTCTTCGTTTGACGGATCTTGTCGAGCAGGAATTCCATGGCTTCGACTTCGTCCATGTCGTGAATGAACTTGCGCAGTACCCAGATCTTTTGCAGGATTTCCGGCTTGATCAGCAGTTCTTCGCGGCGCGTGCCGGACTTGTTCAGATTGAGCGACGGATAGACGCGTTTTTCCGCGAGGCGTCGCTCAAGGTGCACTTCCATGTTGCCGGTGCCTTTGAACTCTTCGTAGATCACGTCGTCCATGCGGCTGCCGGTTTCGATCAGCGCGGTGCCGATGATGGTGAGCGATCCACCTTCCTCGATATTGCGTGCCGCGCCGAAGAAGCGCTTCGGACGCTGCAGCGCGTTAGCATCGACACCGCCCGTCAGCACCTTGCCCGATGCCGGCACGACCGTGTTGTACGCGCGCGCAAGACGCGTGATCGAATCGAGCAGGATCACGACGTCGTTCTTCATTTCGACCAGGCGCTTGGCCTTTTCGATCACCATTTCGGCAACCTGCACGTGACGCGCGGCCGGTTCGTCGAACGTCGACGCGATCACTTCGCCTGCCACCGAGCGCTGCATTTCCGTCACTTCTTCAGGACGTTCGTCGATCAACAGCACGAACAGCACGACGTCAGGATGGTTCTGCTTGATCGCATGCGCGATGTGCTGAAGCATCACGGTCTTGCCCGACTTCGGCGACGCGACGAGCAAACCGCGCTGGCCTTTGCCGATCGGCGCGATCATGTCGATGATGCGGCCCGTGACGTTTTCCTCGCCGCGCATTTCACGCTCGAGCAGCAGCACCTTGTTCGGGTGCAGCGGCGTCAGGTTTTCGAACATGATCTTGTGCTTCGACGCCTCAGGCGGCTGGCCGTTGACCTTGTCGACCTTCACCAGCGCGAAGTAACGCTCGCCATCTTTCGGCGTGCGGACTTCGCCTTCAATCGTGTCGCCGGTATGGAGATTAAAGCGGCGAATCTGTGACGGGCTGATATAGATATCGTCCGTGCTTGCGAGATACGACGTTTCTGGAGAACGCAGGAAACCGAAGCCGTCCGGCAGCACTTCGAGCGTGCCGTCACCGAAGATCGTTTCGCCCGTTTTGGCGCGTTTTTTAAGAATGGCGAACATTAATTCCTGCTTGCGCAGGCGGTTCGCACTTTCGATCTCGAGACCATTGGCCATCTCGATCAACTGTGACACGTGTTGAGTCTTAAGCTCGGATAAATGCATACGGAGAACCCGCAGGAGAAGGTGCGACCTGAAATGAAATCTGGGAGGAGAGTTGAGCGGAACCGCTCAAGGACTTAATCGTCTTTTCGACGTTTTGTGCATTCTAGCATAGCACACGCCAAACCCCGCCTGTGTGGCGGATCGGCACCTTCACCTTGTCCGCGCTGTTGTTTGTTGTCAGCCGACCACAAACAACCAGGTACAACAGCGCGGGCAAGGTGGCGCGCAGGCAGACTCTGAATCAGAGGCCAACGCGCCCGGTGCATCCGCTGAACGCGGCGCACCGGGTGTATGTATTAAAGATTGCCGTCGAGGAACGCGGTGAGTTGCGACTTCGACAGGGCGCCGACCTTCTGTGCAGCCACAGCGCCGTTCTTGAACAGAATTAACGTGGGGATGCCGCGCACGCCGAACTTGACCGGCGTCGATTGATGTTCGTCGACGTTGATCTTCGCGATTTGCAGACGGTCCGCGTAATCCTTGGCAACTTCGTCCAGGATTGGCGCGATCATCTTGCACGGCCCGCACCATTCCGCCCAGAAGTCGAGTAGCACGGGTTTATCGGATTTCACGACGTCCTGTTCGAACGATGCGTCGCTGATATGCTTGATTTGTTCGCTCATTATCTGAATACCTCTTTCGGTTCGAGGCCTGCCTGAATGCTCGCCACGATACATCAAAACTGAAGAAATTTTCCGTTCGCTTTGCCGCAAAGAAGCACTGAAAAGCGGCTGAAAAGCGCTGAATCGAATGACTTCCAAGGTCTGCGTGAACGGCCTCAGAGCCGCCCGGCGCTTGACTTTGCGGGTCACTTACACGTCAGTTTAGCCTAATTTGCTATGCGTTGCCCGTGGTGATAGTACGCATTCGCGCAGTAGGGTCGGCGTTGCCGCAGGTCCGTACGGCACGTATCTAGTGATGTTCGCGACGAACACAAGGGACGCGCCGGTCAGACTTTCGTGCGTTCGATAAACAGTGTGTCTGATTAACTGTCGCGTTGCATGACCACCGATGATAGAATGCGACGTGACGGGCCTCCTCGCATGGAGGGACGGTCAACCTGGTCAGGTCGGGAACGAAGCAGCCACAGCTGTTTTCCACCAGTGCCGAGGGTCGGGCTCGTCACCTTCCTTTTTTCAGTTCGTTTTTTTCGCAGTTTCCCCGCTTTTTTCTGGTCTTTTCTGGGTGCTTCCTGGTTGCGTATAGATCGCACATCCATCGCTCGTCCATCGATTTCCCATCGCTGTTTTCTCACTCGCTGTCGGCGATGATTTCGCGCGCCTGATGAGGACGATCGCCGGCCCGGTAATCGATCCATTGGAAAAACACAATGAAGCGCAAGTGTTTTGCGGCGCCCGTGACAGCGCACCGCCGTTTCGGCTTTGGCGCTATGCGTTGCTGATACAATTTCTGAATGACCTATCAAGTTCTCGCACGCAAATGGCGACCGAAGGATTTTGCTTCGCTCGTCGGACAGGAGCACGTGGTGCGCGCGCTCACGCATGCGCTCGACGGCGGGCGTCTACATCACGCCTATCTGTTCACGGGGACGCGCGGTGTCGGCAAGACGACGCTGTCGCGCATCTTCGCGAAGGCGCTCAATTGCGAAACCGGTGTGACCTCGACGCCATGTGGCGTGTGTCGCGCGTGCCGCGAGATCGACGAAGGGCGCTTTGTCGATTATGTCGAGATGGATGCGGCGAGCAATCGCGGCGTCGATGAAATGGCCGCGCTGCTCGAGCGGGCGGTCTATGCGCCGGTCGATGCGCGCTTCAAGGTCTATATGATCGACGAAGTGCACATGCTGACGAACCACGCATTCAACGCGATGTTGAAAACGCTGGAAGAACCGCCGTCGCACGTCAAGTTCATTCTCGCCACCACCGATCCACAGAAGATTCCGGTCACGGTGCTGTCGCGCTGCCTGCAGTTCAATCTGAAGCAGATGCCGGCCGGGCATATCGTTTCGCATCTGGAGCGGGTCCTCGGCGAAGAGAGCGTTCCGTTTGAAGCGCAGGCGCTACGGCTTCTCGCGCGCGCGGCCGATGGCTCGATGCGCGACGCGCTATCGCTGACCGATCAGGCAATCGCGTATTCGGCAAACCAGGTGAGCGAGGAGGCCGTGCGCGGCATGCTAGGCGCGCTCGATCAGAGCTATCTGATCCGCCTGCTCGACGCGCTTGCGGCGGGCGACGGCGCCGTTGTTCTGGAAGTCGCCGATGAAATGGCGCTGCGCAGCCTGTCGTTTTCAACCGCATTGCAGGACCTCGCAAGCTTGTTGCACCGGATCGCGTGGGCGCAGTTTGCGCCGTCGTCGGTGCTCGACGAGTGGCCCGAAGCAGGCGATTTGCGCCGCTTTGCGGATGCACTGAGTCCTGAGCAGGTTCAGCTTTTCTACCAGATCGCGACGATCGGCCGGAGCGAACTGGGTCTTGCGCCCGACGAATACGCCGGCTTCACGATGACGCTGTTGCGCATGCTGGCGTTTGAACCGGCGGCGAACGGCGGTGGTGGAGGCGGCGCGGTACCTGCTGCGCGGCTCGACGGCCTGAGTGCTGCGGCGGGTGGCAAGCGGACCGGCGCGCCCGCCGTGACGGCGCAACAGGCGGCTGCGTCCGCGCGTACGGTGGCGCAGCCGCAGGTTCAGGCGGGCGTTGCGAACCGTGCGGTGGTGTTGCCGCCAGCCAACCCCAATCATTCGGGCGAATCTGCTGCGGCGGCCAGATCGGACTTCGACGAAGCGGCAAGCGTGCAAAAGGTGAAGGACGAGCCGGTTCCTCTCGCAACGGAAGGGGCGGTTGGGCCGGCAAGGAGTTTCGATGGATTAACGCCGGTTGCTGAGTCGACGGCGGCAGTTGAAGCCACGACAAACGCTGGCAATTCCGACGTTGCCGGAGGCATTGCCTCGCAGGGTTCCGTACCCGTTGTCACCGATGCGCTTGACGAGGATCCGCCATCCGCGGCACAGGTGCTACCCACGTTGGCAAAAACGGATCGTCCATCGCAACAGCCGGACACAGCGCAGCAGCCCGACACAGCGCCCCAGCAACCGGAAGCGGCGCCGCGCCGCGCCGGCGGCGCGAGCGCCGCGCTCGACGTGTTGCGTAACGCAGGTCTGAAAGTTTCAAGCGACCGCGGCCGCGCCGCACCCGCAGCGGTAAAACCGACACCGGACGCACCGCCGAAACCCGTCGCGCCGCGTGTTGCCGTGCCAGTGCCGACGCCTGTTGCAGCGCGCCGTGCGCCGCAACAGGACACCGCGCCGGCCCGCCAAGCGGCGCCTCGGCAAGACGCTTCAGCCGTTCCGCCATGGGAAGACATTCCGCCTGACGACTACCTGACGGCATCGTCGGACGATGCATTCTTTGCCCCGCCCGACGACGACTTCACGCCCGTTTTCGATCAAGGCCCCGACGATGTGCGCGTAACGTCAACCACATCAACCGCATCAGCCGCGCCTGCGCCCGTGGCTGACACACGCCCGCTGCCGCCGGCCGTCCTGCTCAACGCGATCGGGTTCGAAGGCGATTGGCCTTCGCTTGCGGCCGGCCTCGAGCTCAAGGGCATCTCCCACCAGCTGGCGTTCAACAGTGAACTGACGGCGCTCGACGGTGCGACGCTCAGGCTGAACGTACCGGTCCAGCAGTATGCGGATGCCGCGCAGGTGGCAAAACTGAAAGCGGCGCTGGCCGAGCGCCTCGGCAAACCGGTCGACGTACAGGTCGAAGTGGGGCCGGCGCGCCGCACGGCGGCCGCGATCGATGCCGCGGCGCGCGCGCAGCGCCAGCAGGAAGCCGAACGCGAGATCGGCTCGGACCCGTTCGTGCAGTCGTTGATTCGCGAATTCGGCGCGAGCATCGTCCCCGGCTCGATCCGGCCGCTGGTGCTCTCCGGAATGCAGCCACCTTCGCAGTCCGGCCCGGGCGCCGCCCATTGATTCACCGCTCGGCAGGCACGCTTTAATGCCGATGCGCTATTTGTCCGAATTCCACACGTTTGAAGAAGGAGCACGTCCATGATGAAAGGTCAACTCGCCGGGCTGATGAAGCAAGCCCAGCAGATGCAGGAAAACATGAAGAAGATGCAGGAGGAACTCGCGCAGATCGAAGTCGAGGGTCAGTCGGGCGCGGGTCTCGTCAAGGTGACGATGACCTGCAAGAACGACGTGCGCCGCGTGTCGATCGATCCGAGCCTGCTCGCCGACGACAAGGACATGCTCGAAGACCTCGTCGCCGCCGCGTTCAACGATGCGGTGCGCAAGGCCGAAGCCACCGCGCAGGAAAAAATGGGTGGCATGACGTCGGGCTTGCCGCTGCCGCCGGGCTTCAAGCTGCCGTTCTGATAACGTACCGGAATGGCACGCCGCGAACCTGACCATCGTGTTCGCGGCGTGGAATTGGCATAAGAGTGTGGCCAATGAGGTGGCCCATCAGTTCGCGGCACGAAGCGCGTGCGGCCGTGCATGAATGAGCTTCTCACGGCACGCCGCATACACGCTCCAGGCCACACTTCAATCGACGCCGGCGCTTCTCGCACGGAACCCGCATGAAACACCCTTCCGCCTTGTCGGCGCTCGTCGAAGCGCTGCGCGCGCTGCCCGGAGTCGGGCCGAAATCCGCGCAACGCATGGCCTACCATCTGATGCAGCACGATCGCGACGGCGCGGCAAAGCTCGGCCGCTCGCTGCTGAATGCGACCGAGCATCTGCAGCACTGCGAGAAGTGCAACACGTTCACCGAAGCACAGATCTGCGAGGTCTGCAGCGACCCGGAACGCGATCCGGCGCTGTTGTGCGTCGTCGAAACGCCGGCGGACCAGATCATGCTCGAGCAGACGATGACCTATCGCGGTCTCTACTTCGTGCTGATGGGGCGGTTGAGTCCACTGGACGGCATCGGCCCGAAGGAAATCCATTTCGACCGGCTCGTCAGGCGCGCATTGGATGGTGTCGTCAAGGAGGTGGTGCTTGCTACCAACTTCACGAACGAAGGCGAAGCAACTGCGCATTATCTCGGGCAGACGCTGAAAGCGCGTGGCCTCGCGGTGACGCGGCTGGCGCGCGGCGTGCCGGTTGGCGGCGAGCTCGAGTATGTCGACGCGGGGACGATTGCCCGCGCGATGCTCGACCGGCGTTCGATGTAGCGAACGAAGGAACCCCAAGCCCATGAGCGCAACGAATCCAACGCAATCGCCACAAGCCGGCGGCCCGCTCGCGGGCGTCAAGGTGCTTGAGCTCGGCACGCTGATCGCCGGCCCGTTTGCCGCGCGTTTTCTGGGCGAGTTCGGCGCGGATGTGATCAAGATCGAAGATCCGAAAGGCGGCGACCCGTTGCGCAAATGGCGCAAGCTGTATCCCGAGGCAGGTGGCACTTCGCTATGGTGGGCCGTGCAGGCGCGCAACAAGAAGTCGGTCACGGTCAACCTGAAAGCCGACGAAGGCAAGGAGATCGTGCGGCGGCTCGCGAGGCAAGCGGATATCGTCGTCGAGAATTTCCGGCCCGGGCTGCTGGAAAAACTCGGGCTCGGCTACGACGTGTTGTCGGCCGACAATCCCGGACTCGTGATGGTGCGGCTCTCGGGTTACGGCCAGACCGGGCCGTATCGCGACCGTCCGGGTTTCGGCGCGATCGCCGAATCGATGGGCGGCTTGCGGCACATCACCGGCTACCCGGAGTTGCCGCCGCCGCGCATCGGCATTTCGATCGGCGATTCGATCGCCGCGCTGCACGGCGTGATCGGCGCGCTGATGGCGCTGCATCACCGGAACGTGAACGGCGGCAAGGGGCAGGTCGTCGACGTCGCGCTGTACGAAGCGGTCTTCAACATGATGGAAAGCGTGGTGCCGGAATATGGCGTCTACGGCATGGTGCGCGAGCGAACCGGTGCGTCGCTGCCGGGCATCGTGCCGTCGAACACGTACCCGTGCCGCGACGGCAGCATCGTAATCGGCGGTAACAGCGATCCCATTTTCAAGCGTCTGATGACAGCGATCGATCGCGACGATCTCGCGAACGATCCGACGCTCGCGCACAACGACGGCCGCGTGCCGCGCACCCAGGAAATCGACCACGCGATTGCCGCGTGGCTCGCGCCGCGCACCATCGACGAGGCGCTCGCGGTACTGAACGCCGCGGATGTTCCGGCCGGCCGCATTTACAGCGTCGCCGATATGTTTGCAGACCCGCAGTACATCGCGCGGCAGATGATCCAGACGTTCAAGTGGCAGGACGGCCACGAGATTGC
>DASXXR010000234.1:0-10853 GCA_036502945.1 Paraburkholderia sp.
CGTTTCCTGCGTCTGCCGCTTAGCAGCAGAGAAGCGAAATTATGAAGTGCCTGCCTCGCTGCGTCAACAGGTTTTTTAACTACCCAACCTGCCGCGTGCTCCGCAAACCCCCGCCATTGCTGGCTCTCCCGCTTCCCGCACTCCGTCACCCGGAGCGCGAAAGACCGAAATTCTAGCCACTCGCATCGACTCGCGCAAGCGGTATTTAGAAACCACAACCTATCGATGCTTGAATAACGGTTTGCGCTTCTCGACGAACGCGGCCATCCCTTCCTTTTGATCCTCAGTAGCGAACAACGAGTGGAACAAACGCCGCTCGAAATGCACGCCTTCAGCCAACGTCGTTTCATATGCGCGATTGACCGCCTCCTTAACCATCATCACCGCCGGCAACGGAAATTCAGCGATCGTGGCGGCAGCGGCCACAGCCTCGTGTAGCAGTGACGCAGCCGGGATTACCCGGGACACAAGCCCGGCTCGTTCGGCTTCTTCCGCGTCCATGAAGCGCCCTGTCAGACACATGTCCATCGCTTTCGCCTTTGAAACCGCACGCGGCAGCCGTTGTGTGCCTCCAGCGCCCGGCATGATCCCAAGCTTGATTTCGGGCTGACCGAACTTCGCCGTGTCGGCCGCGAAAATGATGTCGCACAGCATCGCCAATTCGCAGCCGCCGCCCAACGCAAAGCCCGCCACCGCGGCAATGATCGGCTTGCGAATCAAGCGCACGGCTTCCCAGTTTCGGGTGATGTAGTCGCTCTTGTACACGTCCATATAGGAGTAGTTCGCCATCATTGCGATATCCGCGCCCGCAGCGAATGCCTTTTCGCTGCCGGTCATGACGATGGCACCGACGCTGTCGTCGGCATCGAACGCGCGAAGCGCTTCTCCGAGTTCGTCGATCAATGCGTCATTCAACGCGTTAAGCGCTTTCGGCCGGTTCAACGTCACGAGGCCGACCCGGCCCCGCGTCTCGACCAGAATGTTTTCGTAAGCCATGCATCCTCCGTGGTTGTACTGACGGCACGCGAAAACGTTTCGCGCGCGAATCTAACAATGCTAACATTCAAAAACCAACCGGTCGGTCAATTATTGAACGAGACTTTCCTCAACGCTCAGCCCCTTCTGCCATGACCCATCCGCTATTCACGAAGCACGAAGACACGCTGCAAAAGGCGCTCGCCGCCATCGAAACACGTGGCTACTGGAGCCCCTTCGCCGAAATGCCCAGCCCCAAAGTGTACGGGGAAACCGCGAATGCGAACGGTGAGGCGGCCTTCAAAACGCACCTGAACCAGACCTTCGAACTCGACCAGCCAACGACCGGTGAAACCGTCGGCGCGGAGGTATCGCCGTTTGGTTTTCCGCTCAGCGTTCGCTACCCGAAAGCCGATCCCGGCGCGCTGATCGCTGCCGCCTCGGACGCGCAGCGTGCGTGGCGCGAAGCGGGTCCCAAGGCGTGGATCGGCGTGAGCCTCGAGATCCTCATGCGGGTCAATCAAGCCAGCTTCGAAATCGGCTACAGCGTCATGCACACCACAGGCCAGGCGTTCATGATGGCCTTCCAGGCAGGCGGCCCGCACGCTCAGGACCGCGCCATGGAGGCCGTCGCGTACGCATGGGATCAATTGCGCCGCGTTCCCGCCGGCGCTCATTGGGAAAAGCCGCAGGGCAAGAACCCGCCGCTCGCGATGCACAAACGCTTTACCGTCGTGCCGCGCGGCACGGGTCTTGTGCTGGGCTGCTGCACGTTCCCGACGTGGAACGGCTATCCCGGCCTCTTCGCCGACCTTGCGACCGGCAACACGATCATCGTCAAGCCGCACCCGGGCGCGATCCTGCCGCTCGCCGTTACCGTTCGCATCGCGCGCGAGGTGCTGCGGGAAGCCGGCTTCGACCCGAACGTCATAACGTTGCTGGCGACCAATCCGAATGACGGTGAACTCGTTCAGGATCTGGCGTTGCGCCCGCAGATCAAGCTGATCGACTTCACGGGCAGCACGGAGAACGGCGCATGGCTCGAACGCCATGCGCATCAGGCGCAAGTGTTCACCGAAAAAGCCGGAGTCAATCAGATCGCGATCGACTCCGTCGACGACATCAAAGCCGCCGCGCGCAACATCGCGTTCTCGCTGGCGCTGTACTCAGGCCAGATGTGCACTGCACCGCAGAACATCTACGTACCACGCAACGGCATCAAGACCGCCGCAGGCATGATCCCCTTCGACGCCGTCGCACAGACGCTTTCCGACGCCGTGCAGAAGCTGATCGCCGATCCGGCCCGAGCCGTCGAACTACTGGGGGCAATTCAGAACGATGGCGTCATGCTGCGCATCGACGAAGCGCGCAAACTGGGCCGCGTGCTGGTCGAAAGCCAAGCGCTCGAACATCCGGCTTTCGCGGACGCTCGCGTTCGCACGCCACTGATGCTTCAACTGGACGCCGCCACCAACGCCGCCCAATTCACGAAGGAATGGTTCGGCCCGATCTCGTTCGTCATCGCAACGGATTCCACGGAACAAGCGCTCGACCTCGCCGGTCGCATCGCCCACGAGCACGGCGCGCTGACGCTGTCTGTCTACAGCACTGACGATTCGGTCATCGAGGCAGCCCATGAAGCGTCGATTCGCGGCGGCGTCGCACTATCGATTAATTTGACGGGCGGCGTATTCGTCAATCAGTCGGCAGCGTTCTCCGATTTCCATGGCACCGGCGCGAACCCCGCTGCGAACGCGGCGCTGACCGATGCAGCATTCGTCGCCAATCGCTTCCGCGTTGTTCAAAGTCGCATTCATGTTGAACCGAAGGCGGTGCCGGTGTAAGTCGGCCGAACGATATATGCCGTTTGGCCGAGTGCCGCAGAAGGGCGCTCCCAACTAACATGAGTCCTAGGCTGAGCTTTCGCCGGCCAGCATCGGCAGTTCATGGAAACGAGGAGACAACCATGCCCTATGAAGCGATCCGCGTAGATATCGATACGACGAGCCACGTCGCGACGATAACGTTGAGCCGCCCGGACAAGCTCAACAGCTTCACGCGCGCGATGCACAAAGAACTCGGCGCGGCGCTCGACGAAGCTGAAGCAGCAGGCGCGCGCGCCCTCGTGCTCACCGGCGCCGGCCGCGGCTTCTGCGCGGGGCAGGATCTTGCCGATCTCGACTTTACGCCCGGCGCGATGTCCGATCTCGGCGAACTGATCGATCAACAGTTCAACCCGTTGATCCGCCGACTTCAGGCGTTGCCGTTGCCGGTCATCGCCGCCGTCAACGGCACCGCGGCGGGCGCCGGCGCCAATCTGGCGCTCGCATGCGATCTCGTCCTCGCCGCGCGGTCCGCAAGCTTCATCCAGGCCTTCGTGAAGATCGGGCTCGTGCCCGATTCCGGCGGCACCTGGTTTCTGCCGCAGCGAGTGGGCATGGCGCGCGCGCTCGGTCTCGCTATCACCGGGGACAAACTGAGCGCGGAAAAAGCCGAAAATTGGGGGCTAGTGTGGCAGGTGGTCGACGATGCCGAG
The DNA here is from genome assembly GCA_036502945.1 of Paraburkholderia sp. Lineage (GTDB taxonomy): Bacteria > Pseudomonadota > Gammaproteobacteria > Burkholderiales > Burkholderiaceae > Paraburkholderia. The sequence goes on from DASXXR010000234.1 coordinate 3,512, forward strand.
TTGTCCGGCGCAGCAACGAAACTAGCGGCGCAACTCGCCCAGCAGCCCACACGTGCGATTGCAGCCGCCAAACACGCGATGCGCCGAAGCGCGACCCAAACCCTCGACCAGCAACTGGATCTCGAACGCGACCTGCAACGCGAATTGGGCGCGTCGCATGACTACGCGGAAGGCGTGCGGGCGTTCATCGAGAAACGCGTACCGCGCTTCGAGGGCCGCTGACATGTGCCCGCAAACCAGACAGCAAGATGCCCACGACGCCCGACGAACTCGCCCGAGCCGTGGCCGAGTCCATCAACAGCCACGCCATCAAGAATTCGGCAACAACAACCACATCCGCCCGGTCTGCTTCATCTTGCCCGCCAGATCGCCGGCTTCATCCCCAAGGCCCCAGAAATAATCGGCGCGCACGCCGCCCTTGATCGCCGACCCCGTGTCCTGCGCAAACACCAGGCGGTTCATCGGCGCATTGGTCAAAGGACGCGTCGTCTGCAGGAAAACAGGCGTGCCCAGCGGGATCGACGATGGATCGACCGCAATCGAACGCTCAGGCGTGAGCGGCACGCCAAGCGCGCCGATCGGGCCGTCCGAGCTGCTGCCCGGCGTCGGGTCAGCGGAAGCCATCTCGCGGAAGAACACGAAGCGCGGGTTCGTGTCGAGCAACGCGTCGACACGCGCCGGATTGGCGCGCGCCCAAGCCTTGATGCCTTGCATCGTCGCCTGTGCAGGCGTCAGTTCGCCGCGGTCCAGCAACCAGCGGCCAATCGACTTGTAAGGCTGATTGTTCGTACCGCCGAAGCCGACTCGCATCACGCTGCCGTCCTCCATCACAACGCGCCCCGAACCCTGCACCTGCAGAAAGAACGCTTCGATCGGATCGTCCACCCATACAAGCTCGTTGCCGTCGAGCACGCCCGAACGCTCGAGCTGCGCCCGCGCCGGCAGCGCGACGCCCGCACGATAAGCCGACGGCCAGCGATACAGCGCAGTCTGATAGACCCCGTGACGCGTGCGCGAACCGCGCAGCAGCGGCTCGTAATAGCCGGTTACGAGACCGTCCAGCGTGCCGTCGGTATTCGCAAACTGGAAAGGCGTGAAGTAGGTTTCGAAGAAGGTGCGCGCACCGGCGACGTCGAGGTCGTCGATCTGCGCGACCGCAACACACGCCCGCTGCCAGTTCGCCACGCGCGCGAGCCTTACGCAGTTCTGCCGCAACGCGGCCGTCGCGCCGATCAGCGAATCATCCTGCCAACCCGGCACCTGTTGCCATGCAACCGGCGTGAGCCGCGCAGCGGCAATCTGCCCGGGGACGATCGCCGCGCCTGTCGGCGGCGTCATTGAAGGCCGAACCGCGCCGCCGCCGCCGCACGCGGCAAGGATCGCCGCCACAGAAACGGCCGCGGCCCAAGCGCTAGCCGCGCGGACAAACCGCATACAATGTTCCTTCTTGATGGAAACCGCCATGTCTGATCTGTTCGACGAATACCCGATGCTTATCTTCGCGCTGGAATCGCTTCTGGCGCTCTTCCTGCTGGTCTTCATCGTGGTATGGACCGCGTCCGGCAAAAAGAAAGCGGCGCGCGACAAACCGCAACAACGGCGCTAGCCGGCCGAAAAATCCGGCGCCGCTTCAATGCAGCGTGCGCGGCATGCGCAGCACGAATTCAGGCACCGCTGCGTCGAAGCGCTCGCCGTCTTCCGCCACGCAGAAATACTCGCCGCGCATTGTGCCGACCGGTGTCGCGATCACGGCCCAACTGGTGTATTCGAACTGCTCGCCCGGTTTAAGAAGCGGCTGGTGGCCCACCACACCGAGCCCTTTCACTTCCTGAACGTGATTTTCGCTATCGGTGATCACCCAGTGGCGGGCAATGAGCTGCGCGGGCGCCTGACCGGTGTTGCGGATCGTCAGCGTGTAGGCGAACGCATACTGGCGACGCTCCGGGTCCGACTCTTCGGGCAGGTAACGCACCTCCGAAGCCACGCTGAATTGATACTGGCTCATCCTGATTCGCCTGATTCCAATGTGGTGCAGCCTGCCGAGGCCTGTGCACCAAGGGTTTGCAGCGCGCAGGCGACGGTCGCGTAATGCTCTGGCATTCTGCTTGATGCGGCGCGCGCCCGCAACCGCGCTTTCCCATCCATACAAGGTTTCCCGTCGCTCAAGACGGTAAAATAGCGCTTTTCGCTTACCACTCGCCTTTCGCCATGACGCAATTTCACATCGCTCCCAGCATCCTGTCCGCGGATTTTGCGCGGCTCGGTGAAGAAGTCCGCAACGTGGTCGCCGCCGGTGCCGACTGGATTCACTTCGACGTAATGGACAACCATTATGTGCCGAACCTGACAATCGGCCCGCTCGTGTGCGAAGCGATCCGCCCGCACGTGCAAGTGCCGATCGACGTGCATCTGATGGTGCGCCCCGTCGACCGCATCGTGCCTGACTTCGCGAAAGCCGGTGCAAACGTGATCAGCTTTCACCCCGAAGGCTCGGATCACATCGACCGCACGCTGTCGCTGATTCGCGACCACGGGTGCAAGGCAGGGCTCGTATTCAATCCGGCCACGCCGCTCAACTATCTCGATCACGTGATGGATCACATCGACCTGGTGCTGATCATGTCGGTGAATCCGGGTTTCGGTGGGCAGTCGTTCATTCCCGAGGCGCTGAACAAGCTGCGCGAAGCACGCACGCGCATCGACGCCTACAAGGAGCGCACCGGCCGCGAGATCCATCTCGAAGTGGACGGCGGCGTGAAGACGGATAACATCGCGGCCATTGCGGCCGCCGGCGCGGACACGTTCGTGGCCGGTTCGGCGATCTTCGGCAAGCCGGACTACAAGGCCGTCATCGACCAGATGCGCGCCGCCCTCGCCTCCATCGAGCACTGAACATGACAGCAACGCCTCGCCACGCCGCCCCCATTCTTTCCGGCCCGCGCCTCGTGGCGGCGATCATCGACCTCGACGGTACGATGGTCGATACCGCGGACGATTTCACGGCGGGCCTGAACGGCATGCTCGCGCAACTCGACGCGGAAGAGACGTCGCGCGAGGAAGTGATCGGCTATGTCGGCAAGGGCTCTGAGCATCTGATCCGCAGCGTGCTCGCGCCGCGCTTCCAGGCCGACCATGCGCAGGAACGCTTCGACGAGGCGCTTGCGATCTATCAGGCCGAGTACGCAAAGATCAACGGCCTGCATACGCGCCTCTATCCGGACGTCGAAGCGGGCCTCGCCGCAATGCGCGACGCCGGTCTCAAGCTTGCTTGCGTGACCAACAAGCCGCACCGCTTCGCAACCGAGCTGCTCAGCCAGTACGGGCTGACGGGATACTTCAGCGTCGTGATCGGCGGCGACACTCTGACGAAGAAAAAGCCCGACCCATTGCCGATGCTGAGCGCCTGCGAGACGATGCAGGTTCCGCCGCAAGCAACGGTGGCAATCGGCGATTCCGAAAACGACGCGCTGGCGGGCCGCGCAGCGGGTATGGCGACGCTCACGCTGCCATACGGCTATAACCATGGCCAGGCTGTACAAACGATAAAATCGGATGGTATAGTGGGTTCCCTGCTGGAGGCCGCCGAGGCCATCTCAGCACACAATCAGGCCCGACCCAACGCACAACCCGTGGCCTGACCATCACCCACCTGACAAGCCCTTCCTCATGTTTCTGAACAAAAAACGGAGTCTGAGCAGCATCGACCGGGGAGCATGGCCCTGGCGTCGCTGGTCGCGCTAACCTCATCGCTGAGGTACGCTGAAGCTTGTCTTCGGCATCGTTTTTTGGTTCGCTGCGCAACAAGCGCTTTCCCGTTATCTTTCTGCGTCGCTTCACTGGGCCGCTGCGTACCTCGTGTACATTTGCCGCCCAAGGTGAAGACAGATACGCATTGCCGGGAACGCGCGGCAGGTCGGCTTCAACGCTCTGCAAGCCAGCCTGACCGCTAGCGCAACGCCTCGCTTTGTCCGACGCCCACCGCGGCCGGACACATGAACAGGATCGGAACATGACCGAACTCGAATTCCAGTCCCTCGCGAACGAGGGCTACAACCGCATTCCGCTGATCGCCGAAGCGCTCTCGGACCTCGAAACGCCGCTATCGCTTTATCTGAAGCTCGCCCAAAGCGAGCGCAATGGCGCCAACTCATTCCTGCTGGAATCGGTGGTGGGCGGCGAGCGGTTCGGGCGTTATTCGTTCATCGGCCTGCCGGCGCGCACGCTCATACGTACGCGCAAAGGCGTGTCGGAAGTCGTCAAGGACGGCAAGGTCGTCGAAACGCATGAAGGCGATCCGCTCGGGTTCATCCAGCAATTCCAGGCCCGCTTCAAGGTCGCGCAACGTCCCGGGCTGCCGCGTTTCGCGGGCGGCCTCGCCGGTTACTTCGGTTACGACGCGGTCCGCTACATCGAGAAGAAGCTAGCCGATACGGCGCCTCCGGACGACCTGGACCTGCCCGACATCCAGTTACTGCTCACCGAGGAAGTCGCCGTTATCGACAATCTCGCGGGCAAGCTCTACCTCGTCGTTTATGTCGATCCAGCCGCGCCCGAAGCCTTTGCCCGCGCGAAGCAACGGCTGCGGGAGCTGCGCCAGCGGCTCCATGTGCCCGTGCATCCGCCGGTGACGTCGGCGAGCGTGCGTACCGAGACCTACCGCGAATTTGCCAAAGACGATTACCTCGCCGCCGTACGCCGTGCGAAGGAATACATCGCAGCCGGCGAACTGATGCAGGTGCAAGTCGGCCAGCGTCTGACGAAACCCTTCCGCGACAATCCGCTGTCGCTCTATCGCGCGCTGCGGTCGTTGAATCCGTCGCCGTACATGTACTACTACAACTTCGGCGGCGAATTCTACGTAGTCGGATCGTCGCCCGAAATTCTCGTGCGCCAGGAAAAGCGCGGCGAAGACCGGATCGTCACGATCCGCCCGCTCGCCGGCACCCGTCCGCGCGGCAACACGCCCGAGCGCGACGCCGAACTCGCCACCGAACTGCTGAACGACCCGAAGGAAATCGCCGAACACGTGATGCTGATCGACCTCGCGCGCAACGACGTCGGCCGCATCGCGCAGATCGGCTCGGTGGTCGTCACCGACAAGCTGGCGATCGAAAAATACTCGCATGTCCAGCACACCGTGAGCTCGGTCGAAGGCAAGCTGAGGCCGGGCACGACGAACTTCGACGTGCTGCGCGCAACGTTCCCGGCCGGCACGCTGTCGGGCGCGCCGAAGGTGCGCGCGATGGAACTGATCGACGAACTGGAGCCGGTGAAGCGCGGCCTGTATGGCGGCGCGGTCGGCTACCTGTCGTTCACCGGCGACATGGATCTGGCCATTGCGATCCGCACCGGCGTCATTCGCAACGGCAATCTGTATGTGCAGGCGGCAGCGGGCGTGGTGGCCGATTCGGTGCCCGAATCCGAATGGCAGGAGACGGAGAACAAGGCGCGCGCCGTGCTGCGCGCCGCCGAGCAGGTGCAAGACGGCCTCGATAGCGACTTCTGACCGGAGAAACACCATGCTGCTGATGATCGACAACTACGACTCGTTCACCTATAACCTGGTCCAGTACTTCGGCGAACTCGGCGAAGACGTGCAGACCTATCGGAACGACGAAATCACCCTCGACGAGATCGCGAAGCTAAACCCCGAGCGCATCTGCCTGTCGCCGGGGCCGAGCAACCCGCAGCACGCGGGCATCACGCTCGACGTGCTGCGCGAATTCTCCGGCAAGATTCCGCTGTTCGGCGTGTGCCTCGGCCATCAGGCGATCGGCGAAGCGTTCGGTGGCCGCGTCGTGCGTGCGCAGACCATCATGCACGGCAAGGTGAGCCAGATCGAAACCGACTGCAAAGGCGTGTTCGCCGACTTGCCAAAGCATTTCACCGTGACGCGCTACCACTCGCTTGCCATCGAGCGCGAGTCGCTGCCCGATTGCCTCGAAGTATCCGCGTGGACGCCCGATGGCGAAATCATGGGCGTGCGCCACAAGACGCTGGCCGTCGAAGGCGTGCAGTTCCATCCGGAATCGATTCTGTCCGAACACGGCCATGCGCTGATGGAAAACTTCATCAAGCAGTCGAAGCAGGCCGCGACCGCACCGCGCCATGGCTGACATGGCCGAAACGGGCAACGCAAGCAAGCGAGGAGACATCATGTCGATTACCGCACAAGAAGCGCTGCAGCGCACGATCGAACACCGTGAGATTTTCCACGACGAGATGCTGCATCTGATGCGGCTCATCATGCGCGGCGACATGTCGCCGGTGCTCGCGGCGGCGATCATCACCGGCTTGCGCGTGAAGAAGGAAACGATCGGCGAAATCGCCGCTGCGGCGACGGTGATGCGCGAATTCGCGCGGCATGTCGAGGTGCCGGACAACTCCAATTTCGTCGACATCGTCGGCACCGGCGGCGACGGCGCGCACACGTTCAACATCTCGACGGCTACGATGTTCGTCGCCGCCGGTGCCGGGGCAAAGGTCGCCAAGCACGGCAATCGCAGCGTGTCGAGCAAGTCGGGCAGCGCGGACGTGCTGGAGGCGCTCGGCGTCAATATCGATCTGCAGCCGGAGCAGGTAGCGGCATCGATTGCGGAAACCGGCATGGGCTTCATGTTTGCGCCGAACCATCATCCGGCCATGAAGAACATCGCCGCGGTGCGCCGCGAACTCGGCGTGCGAACGATCTTCAACATTCTCGGCCCGCTGACGAATCCGGCCGGCGCACCGAATCAGCTGCAAGGCGTGTTTCATCCGGACCTCGTCGGGATTCAGGTGCGCGTGATGCAGCGGCTCGGCGCGAAGCATGTGCTGGTCGTCTACGGGCGTGACGGGATGGACGAGGTGTCGCTCGGCGCATCGACGCTGGTCGGCGAACTGCGCGACGGTGAAGTGCACGAGTACGAGATTCACCCGGAGGACTTCGACATGCAGATGGTGTCGAACCGGACGCTGAAAGTCGCCGACGCGGCCGCCTCCAAAGTCATGCTGCTGGAAGCGCTCGACAACAAACCGGGCGTCGCGCGCGAAATCGTCATGCTGAATGCGGGCACGGCGCTGTATGCGGCGAATCTGGCGACGTCGATTGCCGACGGCATCCAGCTTGCTCGCGAGACGATTGCGAGCGGCCGGGCTCGTGCGAAGGTCGACGATCTGGTCCGCGTTTCACAGCAATTCAAGTCATAACTTCTGTATCGGAATTTCCATGAGCGACATCCTCGATCGCATCATCGACGTCAAGCGCGCGGAAGTGCGCGCGGCGCAACTGAGCGCGCCGCTCGAAGAACTGCGCCTCGAAGCATCGGCGCGCGACCATCGCGACTTCGTCGGCGCATTGCGC
>DASXXR010000235.1:0-26303 GCA_036502945.1 Paraburkholderia sp.
TCGAAGACGCTGCCTGAAATCAACAAGCAGCTCGCGCGGCAGGGCTTCTACAAGGCATTTCCGCCGCCCGGCATCGAGGTGGTGTCGTGGTACGTGATGATGGGTATCGGCCAGGTGGTGACGCTGCGGGTGCCGGCCAACCGGCTGCGCGAAGTTAACCGTGTGGTCGAGGAGACCGCATGGGGCGGCTATCGCACCGAGTTCTATCCGACCTACGACTACAAGGCGGCGGCTGAAGAGGCGCGCGCGAAGGAAGGCAAGTAAGCGCGTCGTCTGTCGGGCGGGCGGCGTGTGACACGTACGATGCGGGCGACGCCCGTCGCCGTGGGCAGCACGCGTGCCGTTCGCGCTCCGTCAAAGGCTAAGGGCTCGCTTCGTCGGGCGACGGCAGAAAGGGCAGGTTGCTGGTCGCGAGCATCACGCCCGACAGCACGGCGATGCCGATCAGAATGCCGGCGAGCCGCGACAACGCGGGCACCGGGTCGGCCGTCCACTGATGGTCTTGCACGAACACCATGATGAACGCAATCACGAACTGCCGGCCAATATAGCTGGCGCCTTCGGTGCCGGTCTGCACGTGACAGCCGACCCATATGCCGAGCGATAGTGCGAGCAGGCATAGCACGGCGTTGCCGTTCATCAACGGCAACAGCACGACGCTGAGCGCGCCGGCCAGCAGGCAGCCTGCCAGCCGCTGAACCATCTTGACGACGACCGGCCGCGAGTCGTGGGCGACGAGCGAAGTGGCCGGCACGAGCAGCACGGCGACCGTCGTGACGAGCGCCTGCGAGAACCCGGGTAACTTCAGTGCATAGGTGAGCGCGGCAATGACGATGATCGTCAGTGCGCCTTGCAAGCCGAGCAGCATTCGTGCGGTGTAAAGCGACTGCAGGGGCGGCGCAGCGGCCGCGGCGGACGGCGTGCCCGATCCCGCGGCGTCCGCCGCGCGAGCCGCCGGTGCAGCCGGCCAGACTCGGCGATAGCCGCGCACCGCGAGGTAGAACAATCCCGACACGAGCACGCAGGAAAGCGTCCCGACCAGCACCTCCGCGACGCGCAACGCGGCGAACGAAGCGGTCTGTTCGATCGATGTCAGCGTGTGCGCTTCATACGTGACCATCAAGGCGGTGATGCCGCCGAGCACCCACGCGTACGGCATACTCGTTCCGTTGGCCCGATACACGCTTACGCCGCCGATCACGCCCATGACGGGTATGAACAGCCACGGCCGGTCGCCGATCAGCGGGCCGACGACCGTAGCAAGCAACGCACCCAGCAGCGTGCCGAGAATCCGATGCGTCGCGCGCTCGACGGAGCCGCTGAAGCTCGTTTGCATTACGGCGAATCCGCTGATCGCAGCCCACCATGTGTTCGACAGATGCAATGCATGCGCGAGCGCGACAGCTAGCACGACGGACAACACGGCCTCGGCGCCGAACGCCGCGCGTTGCGGCGAAGGCTTCCACGCGGCGAGCTCGCGCACGAGCGACCGCGCGGCCGCGCGGCAGGTCTGTGTGAGCGCGCCGAACGGTTTCATCGGCGGTCGAATCGGAGCGGCGGCAACGGTTAGCGCCCGTTGGTGATCACGCGCGCGACAAGCGCGGCAATGCTGAGGCCGGGGGAGTCGGCGGCGACGATCGGCGCCAGCACGAAGACGAGCAAACCTGACAGGGCCATCAAATGTCTCCGTGACGGGTGGGCAGCGGGCGCACTGCGCAGGCGCCGCGACAGATCATTATAGCGACGCCGGAGTCCTGGCAATACGCGCGATGCGGCGCGCCGCCGGACGCAATCAGACGCGCCGGCGGCGGCCCTGTGCGTAGCGCCACAGGGCGCTCGCGAGCAGCGAGCCGACGCCGAGCGCAATGCCGAGCAGCACGATCGAACTCATGTGATCGCGCACGAGCGGCACATTGCCGAACACATAACCGCCCGCAACCAGCGATACGATCCACAGTGCTGCGCCGGCAGTGACGAACGAAGCGAAGCGCGCGAACGTCATCTGCGCGACGCCGGCGACGAACGGTGCGAACGTGCGCACGACGGCGATGAACGGCGACAGTAAAAACGTGAAGCCGCCGCGCGCTTCATAAAACGTATGCGCGCGGCGCAGCGCGTTCTTGTCGAGCCATCGATAGTCGGCGGTATAGACCTTTTCGCCGATCGCGCGGCCGATCAGGTAACAGACGATGCTGCCGGCAACCGTCGCGGCGAACAGCACCGGCACGACCAGCCAGACGTTCAGGGCGCCGGTCGCGGCGAACGCGCCGCAGATGAAGATGAGCGGATCGCCCGGCAGAAAAAAGAGCGGCAAAAAGCCGATCTCGAAGAAGACGATTGCAAATAGCATCGCGTAGACCGCGGTGCCATATTGCGCGATCAGGCCGCCGAGGTTTCGGTCGAAGTGCAGTGCAATCTGTAATGCGTGCGTCAGGTCCATCGGATATTCAGTGGGGTTCGGGTGTAGCGAGTGTAGCTGTGCACGCACAAAAAAGCGCGCCCGGAACCAGGTCCGGGCGCGCTGTTCGCACCGCTGTTTACACGTTAATCTCGCGATGTCCGCGATCGGTCAGATAACCTGTTCCAGCGACGGATAGTCGGTATAACCCGCTGCGCCTTCCGCATAGAACGTCGACGCATCCGGCTCGTTCAACGCCGTGTTGCGCTCGAAGCGGCGCGGCAGGTCCGGGTTCGCGATGAACAGCTTGCCCCAGGCCACGGCATCGGCTTCGCCAGCGTCGAGCACCTGCTGCGCGCTTTCTTTGGTGAACTTCTCGTTGACGATGTACGGGCCGCCGAACGCCTTCTTCAACTGCGGACCGAGGCGGTCGTCGCCCAGCGCTTCACGCGCCGCGATAAACGCGATCTTGCGCTTGCCGAGTTCGCGCGCCACGTAGGCGAACGTCGCGGCCGCATCCGAGTCGCCCATTGTGTGCGAGTCGCCACGGGGAGCCAGGTGCATGCCGACGCGCTGCGCGCCCCACACGTCGATACACGCGTCGGTCACTTCGAGCATCAGCCGGGCGCGGTTTTCAATCGAGCCGCCGTACGCATCGGTGCGCTGGTTCGTGCTGTCCTGCAGGAACTGGTCGAGCAGATAGCCGTTCGCGCCGTGCACCTGCACACCGTCGAAGCCCGCCGCCTTCGCGTTTTCCGCGCCCTTGCGATAGGCCGCGACGATGCCCGGGATTTCAGCGAGGTCGAGCGCACGCGGCGTCACGAACGGACGCTGCGGACGCACGAGGCTCACGTGGCCGCCCGCTGCGATCGCGCTCGGCGCAACCGGCAGATCGCCGTTCAGGAAGACCGGGTCCGATACGCGGCCCACATGCCACAACTGCAGGAAGATCTTGCCGCCGGCGGCGTGCACGGCGTGGGTCACGAGCTTCCAGCCTTCGACCTGCTCCTGCGACCAGATACCCGGCGTCGCGGCATAGCCGACGCCTTGCGGCGTCACCGACGTCGCCTCGGAAAGAATCAGCCCCGCGGACGCGCGTTCCGCGTAGTACTTCGCCATCAACGCGTTCGGCACGCGGATGTCGCCGGCGCGCTGGCGCGTCAGCGGCGCCATGATGATGCGGTTCGGCAGTGTGAGATCGCCAATCTGCAGCGGATCGAAAAGTGTCGGCATAAGTGTTCACCCGTTCTTGCGGACCAAGGCCCAAATTTGTGAGTTCAGCGAGAGAAATGCTGGCGCTGCGAACGCGCTTTTGTCAGAGGTCCGTGTTCATCTGCTCGAGAAATGCCTGAATGACGGGCTCGTTGCGCTTGTAGAAGATCCATTGGCCGATCCGTTTCGACGTCACGAGGCTTGCACGCTGAAGCGCGGCGAGGTGCGCGGAAACGGTCGATTGCGACAGCCCGCAGCACGCGTCGATCATGCTTGCGCACACGCCGTAATCGAGCGGCAGCTCCTGGCCGGCAAAGTGCCGGCCAGGGTCGCGCAGCTTCGCGAGAATCTCCCGGCGCACCGGGTTGGCGAGGGCCTTGTGGATCGCGTCGACATCGATCGTCATTGGACTGCTTCAAGTTCGTCAAAACACGGACTTCCGATGCTCAGTACAGCGACATCTGCATCGTCAGGTGGCGAATCATATATCGAAAATTTGCGATATGGGTTGATAACATCGTTTGGATTGAGGTCACCCTTGATATGGGCGCCGCTAGCCGCAGGGCGGGTGTGCTACGAAAAGCAACTAACGGTCTGACGCGGCAGACGTCCGCAGGTGCGTGCCGCGCCTATGCTCAGGCGTCCTTGCGTGAATATCGCCGCGCGACCTACTATCGCGCCGCTGCCTGGCAGGAAGGGTGGCGAATAGTCCGGCTACCGGTTGCCGTCAAGCAGCGCGCCGAGAAGGGTGTCGAAGGCAGCTTGAGCGTCTTCGAGTTCTTGCAGCGCGGCGTCGAAGGTTTGCAGCGCGATCTGCGAAGGGCGGCCATCGCCCGCGGGTGGGAAATGCGACTGCAACGCGGCGAACGCCGCCTGGACCTGCTTCGTGGCGGTCAGCACGCGATCCATCGCGCGGGTTTCTTCCGCTCGAGCCTGTTCTGGATTCATGAAAGCTCCATGGTTCATATGTTCGGCGAAGCGTCGCCAGGCCGGTCACTATGCCATGCGGCAGGCCTGCGGCATAAGCGTTGGACGGTTGGTCACGGCAGCGGCAGGCCGCCGTCCGACTTCACTTCACGCAGCGACAGCGACGATTCCACCGACGTCACGCCCGGCAAACTGCGCAACTCGTCGCGCATGAACGCGCCGTAGTCGTCGAGGTCGCGGGCGACGATCTGCAGGACATAGTCGGCGGTGCCGGACACGTTGTGACACGACAGAATGCGCGCAATCGCCTGAACTTCCCGCTCGAAGCGCATCGATACGGTCTTGTCGTGGACCGCAAAGCGGACAAAGACGAAGGCGAACACGCCGAGACCGAGCGCCGAGCGGGACAGCATCGCGCGGTAGCGTTCGATATAGCCGTCGTTTTCGAGGCGCTTGAGCCGGCGGGCGCACGGCGTTTCGCTCAAGCCGACGGTTTCGGCGAGCCGCGCGTTGGCCATGCGGCCGTCGGCCTGCAATGCGGCGAGGATCGCGCGGTCTATTTTGTCGAGGTCGTTCATTGGCTGGCGGAATGGACCATGGAATTTCGATATTTTAGGGCATTACGACAATAATTGGCGAGTGGTCACTTAAATTCGCCAATATTCCCTCCGGCAGCAGGCGCAACATAAAACTTCGAAACGTGAGGTCGCTATGGTTTCCGCTCATCTGCTAGTTCTGTTCGTCGCGGCATTGGCCGTCGCCTTTGCAATACCGGGCCCAGACATGACGCTTGTGCTGCAAACGAGCATCGGACGAGGCACCCGCGATGGGTTCGCCGCCGCGGCCGGCCTGGGAATATCGCGTGCGGTGCACGTCACATTGTCGGCGTGCGGCGTCGCCGCTTTGTTGCACAACGCGCCGTGGCTTTATGAGGGGGTGCGCTATGGTGGCGCCATTTATCTGGCGTGGATTGCCGTGCGGATCTTTCGCTCGCCGGTGTTCGCCGTGCCGGCCGGCGCGGCTGCAACGGCCGAGCGACGGCCGCTGCGGACGGCGTTCGTCAAAGGGCTCTTCACGAATCTGCTGAATCCGAAGGCGTTGTTGTTCTGCTCGGTGTTGTTGCCGCAGTTCCTGCGCGCCGACGCTGGGCCGCTCGCGTGGCAAGTGGTTGAACTGGGTGTCGTGCTAGTGGCGACCGGCGCGTGCTTCGATGCAATCTATGCGATCGGCGCAGCGCGCATCGCAACGTGGGTGCGTTCACATCCGTTTGCCCAAACGGTGCAGCGCTGGGCATTCTCTGCCGCGTTGATCGCCTTTGCGGTACGTCTGTCGTTCGATTGAACGGCCGCTGCGCTACTTCTTCAGCATCGCCGCGCGGCGCGGCTTTTCGTCGATGATCTTGCGGCGGTGCTTGTCTTTCATCTTCTTCCAGCCTTTGCATTCTTCACGCGTGCGCAGGCAGCCAATGCACAAGCCGGTTTTACTGTCGAACTTGCAGATGTCGATACAGGGAGATTGGGTGCTCATGGAACAGTGCGTTTAAGGGTAGCGAAGAACAGCGTGCGGTGACTGTCGCATGGCCGCGCTGCGTTCGGCAAAGTGATTGTCTCAATAAAGACGATAGACTCTCGGGCCGGGTGTCCGTCGCCGCACTTTGCGCGTTGCTCCTTCTTCCCCTCGTCCCATGAAGACTTTGTTGCTTTACGTCGTGACCGCCGTCGCCGAGATTCTCGGCTGCTATTTGCCGTGGCGCTGGCTGAAAGACGGCGGCTCCGCGTGGCTGCTCGTGCCCGGTGCGCTCAGCCTTGCGGTGTTCGCCTGGCTGTTGACGTTGCACGGTGCGGCGGCCGGCCGCGTCTACGCGGCATACGGCGGCGTGTACGTCGCGGTTGCGATTGTGTGGTTGTGGGGCGTCGAGCAGGTGCGGCCCACCGTCTGGGACTTTGCCGGCGCCGCACTGACGCTGGCCGGCATGAGTGTCATCGCCTTCCAGCCGCGCGGCTAACGCGGCTGGCTGTTCCGCTCAGGCGTCGCTCAGCTTGCCCAGATAGTCCATCTTGCCCACGTCGACGCCGTTGTGACGCAGGATGTCGTACGCCGTCGTCACGTGAAAGAAGAAATTGGGCAGCACGAATCCCAGCAAATAATTGGCGCCTGAAAATTCGACGGGGCCGCTGCGCATCTTGATTGCGATCGGCCGCTCCGCGGAGCCGTCGATCTGTTCCGCAGTGAAGCCCTTCACATAATCGATCGTTTTCTGAATGCGCGCGAACAGTTCGTCGAACGTGAATTCGACGTCGTCGTATCGCGGTGCGTCGACGCCGGCAAGGCGTGCTACGCAGAACTTCGCTGCGTCGGCGGCGAGATGCACCTGGCGCGCGAGCGGCAGCATGTCGGGAAACAGCCGGCTATTGACGAATACTGACGGATCGATCTGCTTTTCCGCGGCGTGCGCCTGCGCTTTGCCAAGAATCGCCTGCAGGTTGGTCAAACCGCGCAGGAGGACGGGCACCGATGCTTGATACATGGAAATGGTCATGAGTTTGCTCCGTGAGTCTTTCTGTGGGGGCGCGCCGGCACGGCGAGGCCGCTAGCCGTCGAGCCATTGTCTGCTGCCCTGATTACCGCGGCAGCATCATATCGTGTGCGACGAACTCCTGAAAGTTAGCCATTCGGACGGCTGTCGCACCACCCCGGAACTGTGTTCGAATGGTTCTGTCGGACAGATTGGCATGATCTCTAAAACGAAGGCGGCATGCGGACTGCATAGGGGTGGCGAGGCAGCCGGCTGACCAGCATGCAGGCCGCCGTATTCAACACGTGGTCACGAGCCGCGCATGGAGGAGAGTCGATAATATGGCCAAGCACGCATTACCAGGAAGCGAACGAGCCGTTGCGGAGGGTTCGAAGGTCGTCGGGTGTTGCGATCCGGCGGAAGCGATCGAAGTTGTCGTGATGTTGCGGCGCCAGGACGAACCGCAATTCGAGCAACTGGTGCGCAAGATCGAGTCCGGTGCCGCCGGGTCCGCGCCGATTTCACGTGATGAACTGGCGAAGCGGTTCGGCGCGTCGCCGGGCGACATCGCGAAGCTGAAGGACTTTGCGGCGCAACATGGGCTGAAGGTCGTGCGCGAGGACGCGGCCGCGCGCACCGTCGTGCTGGGCGGCACCGTGGCGCAGTTTCAACTGGCCTTCGACGTCCAGTTGCAACACTACGAGCACCATTCGATCGGCCGGTACCGCGGCCGCACAGGGGCCATCAGCGTGCCGGACGATCTGGAGGGCGTCGTGACGGCGGTGCTTGGTCTCGACAACCGCCCGCAGGCACGACCGCACTTCCGGATACGGCCGCCGTTCCGGCCGGCCAGGGCACAGCCGGCGGCATCGTTCACGCCGTTGCAGCTCGCGTCGCTTTACCGTTTTCCACAGGGCGACGGCGGTGGCGAGTGCATCGGCATTATCGAACTGGGCGGCGGGTACCGGACGTCCGACCTGAGCGCGTATTTCTCCAGCCTGGGCGTCAAGGCGCCGAAGGTCGTACCGGTCGGCGTCGATCGTGTCGGTAACGATCCGACAGGCGACCCGAATGGCCCGGACGGCGAAGTGACGCTCGATATCGAAATCGCGGGCGCGATCGCGCCAGGTGCAACCCTCGCCGTCTATTTCTCGTCGAACAGCGATTCCGGCTTTATCGACGCGGTGAGTCGCGCGGTGCACGACACGTCTAACAAGCCGTCCGTGCTGTCGATCAGTTGGGGCGCATCGGAATCCACGTGGACGTCGCAGTCGATGCAGGCATTCAACGACGTGCTGCAGTCCGCGGTGGCGATCGGCGTGACGGTATGCGCGGCGTCGGGTGACAGCGGGTCGAGCGACGGTGTCGGCGACGGCAACGATCACGTCGATTTCCCCGCGTCGAGTCCCTACGTGCTCGCGTGCGGCGGCACGCGCGTCGGCGTGTCAGGGCAGGCGATTTCGCGTGAGGTCGCGTGGAACGACGGTGCGGACGGTGGCGCGACCGGCGGCGGCGTGAGCGGCACATTTGCGGTGCCCGCGTGGCAGGAAGGCTTGTCCGCCACGGGCGCGCACGGCGGCAGGAAGCCGCTTTCGGGCCGGGGCGTGCCGGACGTCGCGGGCGATGCATCGCCAGCCACCGGCTATGACGTGCTGATCGGCGGCGCGAACACCGTGGTGGGCGGTACGAGCGCAGTGGCGCCGTTGTGGGCGGCATTGATCGCCCGCATCAACGCCGCGAAAGGGCAGCAGGCCGGCTTCATCAATCCAAAGCTGTACAAGGCGGCAGGCGTTTGCAACGACGTCACGCAGGGCAACAACGGCAGTTTTGCCGCAGCTTCGGGGTGGGACGCATGCACCGGTCTCGGTAGCCCCAATGGTCTGAAAGTCGCGGCGGCACTATAGTCTGACGAGCGGGCGCCGCAGCCATTCCGGCGCCGCTTGATTCACACGGGCGTTCACGCATTCTATGGAGCGATCATGGCGAATACCGATTCAGCTTCCGGCGGTCTGCAGTCGTCTCATAACTCTCACGTGGCTCCCGCCCAGGCGGGCGCGAGCGTGCCGCACCGTGCCGGCGAAAAGCCGTTCTTCGATCCGGTCGCATACGGCAACGGCCCAGACGATTCCGTGACCGACGCAACCGAAAACGCGGCGATCACGAAACACAGCATCACGATAGGCGGCAAGAAAATCGACTACACGGCCACGGCCGGGCATCTCGTGACGGTCGACCCGAGCAGTTCGCTGCCTGCCGCGAAGATGTTCTACGTTGCGTTCACGCAGGACGGACAAAAGGAAGAGACCCGCCCGGTCACGTTCTTCTACAACGGCGGGCCGGGTTCGTCGTCGGTGTTCGTGCTGCTCGGCTCGTTCGCGCCGCGTCGTATCAGGACGTCGATGCCGAACTTCACGCCGCCTGCGCCCTATCAGATGGAAGACAACCCCGACAGCCTGCTCGACAAGAGCGATCTCGTATTCATCAACCCGGTCGGTACCGGTTATTCCGCTGCGGTCGCGCCGCGCAAGAATCGCGACTTCTGGGGCGTCGACCAGGACGCGGATTCGATCAAGCAGTTCATCAAGCGCTTTCTGACGAAGAACAACCGGTGGAACTCGCCGAAATTCCTGTTCGGCGAATCGTATGGCACGGCGCGTAGCTGTGTGCTCGCTTATCGGCTGCACGAAGACGGTGTCGATCTTAACGGCATCACATTGCAGTCGTCGATTCTCGACTACACGCAGTCCGGCAACCCGGTCGGCGCGCTGCCGACAGCGGCAGCAGATGCCTGGTTTCACAGGAAACTCGGCATCGCGCCGACGCCGCACGACCTCGGCGCATTCGTTGAAGAAGTCGCGCAGTTCGCGCGCACCGACTACCTCGCCGCGCTGCGCAAGTTCCCGACCACCGACAACGCAACGATCGAAAAACTCAGCGAATACACGGGCATCGACAAGACGACGCTGCTGGCCTGGAGCCTCGATATCGACGTGTACGACAGCCGCGGCAATTCGCTGTTCCTGACTACGCTGCTGAAATCGAAGGGCCTCGCAATCGGCGCATACGACGGCCGCGTGACCGCGATCGAAACGGGCATCGCGGGGCAGATCGATCCGAACTCGGGCGGCAACGATCCGACGATGACAGCGGTCTCCGGCGTCTACACCACGATGTGGAACACCTACCTGAACGAGCAATTGAAGTTCACGTCGACATCGTCGTTCACCGATCTCAACGATCAGGCGTTTCTCAACTGGGACTTCGGCCATATCGACCCGACCGGCGCACAGAAGGGCCTCGATTCGGAAGGCAACGTCGTGCTTTACACGGCCGGCGACCTTGCGGCGGTAATGGCGCTGAACCCCGATTTGAAGGTGCTGTCGGCGAACGGCTTTTATGATTTCGTGACGCCGTTCTACCAAACCATCATCGATCTGCAGGTGATGCCGCTCGTGAGTCAGCAGGTGCGGGCCAATCTGGCTGCGAGGTTTTATCCGTCCGGGCACATGGTCTATCTGGACGGCGCGTCGCGCACGGCGTTAAAGGCCGATCTCGCTGCGATGTACGATTCGGCCGTCGGCAATACAGCGGCGATGGGCCGTATTCGTGCGTTGCAGGTGCGTAAGGCGGAACAGGTTCATTAAGCAACCGGTGTTGGCTGCGGGCACGGCCGTCGCCGTGCCCGCGAAGCGGACGCGCTGCAGCGAGTATGTTTTAATCGCCAGCGAATTGACCCTTCCGCGCCGGTCGACGGCGCGCTGACCCATGACCGAAGGCAATGCAGGCAGGCGCGGCAACGCGCAGCGCGTTATTCGAAGGGAGCGGGCGGATTACGCCGCGAACTACTCCACGGCAGAACCGGCGGCTCAACCCGTGGACCACCCCGCGCCGCTTCCCGCCGGCACGCGCGCGCGCCGCGCCGCGGTGGCTGCGCGGCGCGCCGTCTTCACTACGCTGTGTGTGTGTGCCGCGATGCATCTGAGCGTTGCACACGCACAAGTTTTATCGATGCTCGACGAGCGCGTCACGCAACGGTCCGCGGCGGACACGATTTGCAAACCTGGTTACGCCGAGACCGTATCGCCGTCACTTGACAAAATGATGGCGTACAAGAACCGGCTGCTCGTGGAGCGCGGGATCGACCCCGAAGACGGCTCCGTCTACGCGCTGGACCGGCGGGTGCCGGTTGTGCTCGGCGGTTCGCCGGATGCGCCGGCGAATTTCGATCTTCTGCCTTGGGGCGGGCATCGCGGCGAGCGTCGCAAGGAACTGCTGACGGCGAAACTCAAGCGCTGCGTCTGCGCGGGACAGATGAGTCTCGGCGAAGCTCAGACCGCGATTGCGGGCGACTGGCCCGAGCAATACGCGCGTTTGCGCCGTGTGCAATGCGGCGACGGCTCCGCCGGCATGACGACGGACGGCGACGACGGTTCATGAGCGGCCGGGGCGCCCGCTTGTCTCGCGGGTGGCGCGCAAGCGTCGGCCCGGCCACACCGCTGCATGGGGCGGGGAAGGCGACGCGCCCGGGGGCGATCAGCTACGATGTGTACAGGGCCGCTGCATCTGTTGTCCGCCAGGCGGGTCGCATGCTTCGAATCGCCCGGCACCGTTACGCGTTTGCCTGAAGCAGCGCAACACTTCACAGGAGTGTGCAACATGATGGCGTCCTATCTGTCGCCGGCTTCATCGGCTTTGATCCCGTGTCTTCGCTATGCGTGGTGCCTATGAACCTGATCGTGTGGAACGTCCCCGAAACCTGTTCCGAGCAGGAAGTGCGCGAGTTTATCGAGCACGAACTCGGTCACTACGCGAAGAACATCACGGTGCACGAGCAAGGCACATCCAATGCGTACGCACACGTCGAGTTGAACGCGGATGTGCCTTACGTCGGCGATGTGATCGCGCAGCAGGTGCACGGCAAGATGCTGTGCGGCGTCGTGTTACAGGCAAGCGTGTCGCCGTTCGACGAGAAGCCGCCGCCGCCGCGCAAGTAAACATGACGCGTCTGCGCCGCGCATTGCGCGTGGCGCAGACGCCTAACGCCTGCGCTACCGCGCGCACGCGGCGCTTGTTCAGCCCGGCGAGCGGCAGGACGTCCGCACGATCTCCTCCAATAAAGGCCGACGTTTCCGTTTCAGAACGCGACGTAGCTGAAAACGAAGCAACCTGCGCCGATTCACATAGTCTGGTTTAATATCGACAGCCCGTCTTCGATTATGTCCGATTGAAAGCTTTAATTTAGCTGACGTATTGGCGGCGCATTTGCCGGTGTTTTTATCGGCTAAGCGCCGGATATTCGCGTTCCCATTTTCATCGAATGAGCTTACCGCCATCGGCAGAGCAGACGGCGGCGAGCCGCTTCTTTGTCGACTGCGCGTCGTGAGAGTCGGCGTGCGGTCAATGGCAAGCAGGTTTGCACATACAGCGATGACCAACAAAAAAGAGTTTCACCAGCCCGCGCAAAGCAGGCCGAAATCCGGGGGCGGTAATAGGAGTCGCGATTTCATTTGCCGGGCACGTCGCGCCGGTAATATCGGACGCTGGTGGTTCGCGGGTATTTATGCGTTGTTATTCACCTTTGCGCTGGCGGCGAATGCGCGTCGCATGCCGGCCGTGCCTGCGATGTATGCGGCCGCGGTAGCGGTGCGGGATGCGGTCGGCGGCGCCGATCCGCGTCGTGCACTGCTGATGCGCGACGTGTTCGCGCACGACGTGACGCGTCGTCTGAAGATTCCCGCGGCCGACCAGCGCGCTTACGGCGCCCGTTTGCAGGTAGCGCTCGACGACAAGACGCTGGGTGGCTTGTCGGGTGAATACGTCGTGCTCGTCGATCGCAACGAGAACGTGCAGGCGTTGTTCATTTACTTTCGCGCTACGCCGGCCGACAGCTGGCAGTTGATCGGCGCGTCGCCGGTGGCGACGGGACGGCCGGGGCAGTTCGACCACTTCATCACACCGCTCGGTGTGTTCGAGCATTCGCCCGACAACATGGATTTTCGCGCCGAAGGCACGATGAACCGGAACGGTATTCGCGGGTACGGCAAACACGACATGCGGATCTTCGATCTGGGCTGGGCGGAAGGCGAGCGCGGCTGGGGCAACGGCGGCATGTCGCCGATGCGCTTTCAGATGCACGCAACCGATCCGGACCGGCTCGAGCCATTGCTCGGTATTCGCCATTCGAAGGGCTGCGTGCGGATCCCCGCTTCGCTGGATGTGCTGCTCGATCGCTTCGGCATTCTCGATGCGGAATACGAGGATCTGGTCGACTCAGGCCGATCGCTGTGGGTGCTGTACCGGGACCGGCAGGTTACGCCGTGGGCAGGGCGTTACATCGTCGTGGTGGACTCGGCGCGCAAGACGCGGCCGGCATGGTCGCCTGCGCCGAGCGGCGTGATTCGCGCGAAGATGCCGGCCAGCGCGGACACCGCCGATTGACGCTGCCGGCCGCCGTGCCGTCTGACGGTGGCTGGGGGTACGGCGGGCGATGGACCTTGCTGCCCCGTTGCACGCGCTTGCAACGGCCTGACTCGCGGCCGTCAAGAGCGGGCCAGCACCACGCCTACGAGCGCGACGACGAACCCCGCGATCTGAATCGGCAACAGTGTTTCGCCGAAGCCGATGTAGCCTTCGAGCGCGGCTAGCGGCGGCGCGAGGAACAGCAGTGCTGTCGCGCGCGACGCGTCGCCGCGCCGGACCATCCCGACGAGCAGCGTGACGCTGACGCCCGACAGCATCACGATGCCCCACGCAAGGGCTGCCCAAAGCGTTGGCGAAGCTATCCACCGATGCTCGCCGAGCGCCAGCGCAAGGACCGCCGCGACGATCGCCGCGCCGAAATTCTGCACGGCGCTGGCGCTGAGAAGGTCCGCTTTCGCGAGCGAGGTTTTCTGAAACAGCGTGCCGGCGGTGATCGCAACGATCGCCAGAATCGACACCGTTACGACGAGCCACGAAGGCGCCCCGCCATGCGACGCCGGCACGCTGGCCGCGGCGAGTTTCGGTTCGAGCACGAGCGCGACGCCGGCCAGTCCGAGCGCCATGCCGGCCCAGCCGCGCCGCGCCAGGCGTTCGCCGAAGAGCGGCGCGGCGACTGCCGCGGTCAGCAAGGGTTGCAGCGCGCCGAGCAGCGCCATGACACCGGCACTCAGCCCTTGCGCGACGGCCCAATACCCGGCGCCGAGATAGACACCCTGCAGCAACGCGCCGGCGAGCAGATGCTTGCCGAGCGCGCGGCCCGTCGGCCAGACGGCGCGCGCGACGAGCGCGGCGCCGGCGAACAGCACCGCGGTGCCCGCGAAGCGCGCGAGCAGGAACAGGTTCGGGTCGGCGTAGGGGGTAATCGCGCGGGCAACGACGAAGCCCGTCGACCACAACACGACAAAGACCGCTGCGTTAGTAAAGGCAAGCATGGTGCTGAATCGGCGTCGCCACAAAAATCGCAGTATCGCGAACGGCGAACGGCGCGTCTTGTTCGATGCTGCACTGCTGGTCCACTCAGTACATCAGCAGCATCGCGCCCGCACCGAGCAGACCGCCGCAAATCGCACAAGCCCACAGCAGCGTGCGCGTGCGGCGGTATTCACGCGTCACGTCGCCGACGAGTTGCGCGTGCTGCCTCGGCGAGCTCGCGCTGTCGTGCTGACGTTGCAGATAGCGCACCGCGAGCTGCGGCACGCGCGGTATCAGATGCGCGAGATGCGGCAGTTCGTCTGCGATATGCGTTGCCCAGCCGCGATGATCGAGATCGCGTCGCGCGATGGCGGCGAGTGCCCTGCGCGCGATGTTCCATGTGTCGACGCCGGGATTGAGCGCCTTGGCAAGCGCTTCCGCCTGCGCGAACGACCGCTGCGCGGCCACGAGCCGCGGCGGCGCAGCGCCTTCGAAGGGCGTGACCGCATGCAGCAGGTGATAAAACAGCGCGCCGGCCGAGCGTTCGTGGCTGGCGCCGGCGAAATGGGCCTCGGCGCGCATGCGCAGTTCGGCTTCGAGCCGCTCGGTCCGGGTGGCGTGCGGCACGTGGCCGGCGTCGCGATGCAGATCGGCGAGTCGTGCGTAGTTCTGGTCGAACAGTGCGGTTGCGCCGTGCACGAAAAACTCGCGTTCCTGTGTCGACAGATTCGACATCGTGCCGAACTCCGCCAGCACGAGCCGGCCGAGCGTGTCCGGCTCGATGCTGACGCGCACGCGCCGAGCGTCCAGCACCGCGTGAAAAAAGCCGTGCTCGAACGCTTCGTGCGTGATCACCTCGACGATGTGCGCCGCAAGCGGCGCAAGCTTCACCCGGTGCGCGGACAGGCCCGCGAGATCGTCCGCGGGCAGCGTTTGAATCCGTTGCGTGACAAGCGTGGTGTCGGTGCACAGCTCCCAGATCACGGCGGGAATGCAGACGCGCGTGTCGTCTTCGAAATGGTGGGCGGTCTGGCTCTGGTTGGCGGCTTCCGCGCGCAGGTCGAAGCGCCGCAGCACTTCGCGCGTGAATGAATCGGCGAGCGCGCGGACCCGCAGCCGGCGGGCGGTGTCCGAGAATTTTTCCAGCCAGCGTGCCACCCATCGCAGCAGCGCGGCTTCATCGCCGGTTCTCCGGATCTGCGCGACCCGGACGAGCTTGATCTCGACGTCGCGATGGCCGTTCACCGGCACGGCGAGCCGCGCAACGTGCATCTGTTCGGCAAAGCCGCTACGTGCAGGAACTAGATCGATCGATGTAAAGAGCGCCGCCAGAGGCCGGCCGAATGCCGCAACCAGCGCTGCTTCGGACGCGTGCGGCGGCATCGGTTCGACGAGCTGGCCGAGCGCGTCGATCGCATCGTGCAGCGTGCCGGCGGCCAGTTCGGGATGTGTCGCAAGCGTTTGTGCAAATGCGCCGGCGAGCGGGCCGAGCTGCGGCAAGACCCGTTGCAAACCCGCGCGGCCGCTCGCCGACGTGTGAACGCGGCCGATCAGCGTGACGACCCAGTGCAGCTTGTGATCGGCCGGCGCGGCCAGCCAGATGAGACGCGCGCCGTAACGCAGCGCGTAGAAGAGCAGCAGCAATCGGCGAAACAGAGGCGGCATCGGCGGACCGGTCGGCGGGGCGCGCATCGTGGATGCGCGGCATGGGCGCTCAGCTTAGCAGGGAAGCCGGCGCGCGGGAGCATCGCGCTGGACCGTAATACAATACGCCCGCCTCCTTGTCCTTACGCTTGCCGTTCACCGGCCCCCAACGCAATGCTTGCAGAACAACGTCACCAATACATCTTGTCGCAAGTTGCCAAAAACGGCGCGCTGTCGGTGGCTGAGCTCGTCCGCGAACTGAGCGTCTCGCGCGAGACGATCCGGCGCGACCTGAATACGCTCGCTGAACGCGGCTTGATTGTCACGACGCACGGCGGCGCGTTGTCGAGCGACCGGCGCGAACCCGACCTCGATATTCGTGAAGCCGCCAACGCGAGCGCCAAGCGCGCGATCGGCGAACGTGCCGCGCAGTTCGTGCCGGACGGCGCGTCGGTCATCATCGATTCGGGCAGCACGACGAATGCGGTCGCGCGCGCGCTGACGGATCGCCACCGGCTGTCGGTGTACACCAACGACTGGCGCATCGCATTGCTGCTCGGACGGCGCAATGAGAACCGCGTGACGCTGCTCGGCGGCGAGCTGTCGGATATCGAAGATGCGGCATTCGGCCTCGATACGATTCATCAACTGTCGCAGTATCACGCGGACTTCGCGATTGTCGGCGCAGGCGGCATCACGCCCGATGCGCAGTTATCCGACTATTCGCGCATGGCCGCCGAAGTGCGCGGCAAGATGATCGAGGCGGGCAACGTCGTCGTGGTGGTCGCGGACAACTCGAAGTTCGGGCGCGTGACGCCGGTGCGTATCAACGGGCTTGAACGTGCGCGCTGCGTTGTGACCGAAGTCGCGCCGGACCGCGCGCTCGCGAAAGCGATCACGGCGCGCGGACCGGAAATCGTCATTGCCTGAGCGCGCCGCGTTTGTAACGCTCGAGCCGCATTCGTCGTGCTCCGGCGCCGGCTGTTTTCCCGCTATTTAACGCGCACGCCCAGATTCGCCAGCGTCCGGCCGATCGCCGCAACGGCGTTGTGCATTTCGTTGACGTCGATCGCGCCGATGCAGCCGACCCGAAACGTCTCCACCTGCGTCAGCTTGCCCGGATACAGCACGTAGCCCGCGTCGCGCACCGCTGCGTAGAAGTGCGCGAAGTTCCACGCGGGGTCGCGCGGCGCGTGGAACGTGACGATCACCGGCGCCTGCACGTCGGCGTTCAGAAACGTGTCGAAGCCGAGCGCCTTCATTCCATCGATCAACGCCGCGCAGTTGCGCGCGTAGCGGGCGCCGCGCGCCGGCTGTCCGCCGTCCGCGATGAACCGTTCCAGCGCGGTGCGCAGCGCGGCGACGACATGCGTAGGCGGCGTGAAGCGCCATTGCGTCGTCTTCTGCATGTATGCGTACTGGTCGTGCAGATCGAGCGCAAGCGACGGCGAGCGTCCCTCGCACGCTGCCAGCAGGTCGCGCCGAACGATCACAAAGCCCAGGCCGGGCACGCCTTCGAGACACTTGCCACTCGCCGACACCAGCGCATCGATGCCGCCGTCGCGCAGATCGATAGGCAGCGCGCCGAACGAACTCATCGCGTCGACAATCAGGCGCTTGCCGTGCCGGCGGCACAGCGCCGCGATGTCGTCGAGCGGATTCAGCAGCCCCGCGCTGGTTTCCAGATGCACCTGTGCGACATGGGTAATGCGCGGCTCGCGGTTGAACATATCTTCGAGCGCGGCGGCGGTGACCGGTTCGTCGTCGCGCAGCGCCAATTCGACGTGCGCAATCCCGAGCCGCTGCAGAATGCGAACGATGCGCGAGCAATACGCGCCATTGTTCGGCACCAGCACGCAGCCGTTGCGCGGCACCAGTGTGCCCAACGCGGCTTCCACCGCGAATGTACCGCTGCCTTGCAGCGGTACGCAGACGTAGTCATTTCCTCCGTGTACGATTCCCACCAGGTCGGCGCAGACGGTTTGCGTCAACCGGTTGAAAGCTGCGTCCCACGAACCCCAGTCGCGCAGCATGGCTTCACGCGTGGCGGGTGAAGTGGTCAGAGGTCCTGGCGTGAGCAGAATCGGGTCGTTTCCGAGAATCACAGAAGCTCCTTGTCAGCAACGATGCGCGTCGGCGCGCATCCATCGTTAAGTTGCATATTATTGGCGAATTGTGTCATTTATTGGAGTTTGTGAAAATCGTCACGGGTTTGTCATGGAAACCTGTGATTCTTGCGCTGCCCGCTGGAAGGCCGATGGCGGCGTATTCGTCGGAACATAGCCGCTCTCGTCAGGAAGCAGCCATCAAGGTCGTCAGCAATCTGCAATTGGCAATCTGTGCCGCTCGCCCGCGGGCTACATGCAGGCGGAGCGGCGCTCGCCGCTCAATCACAACAGGTATCGGCATCCCACGCGCTTGGGTTTGCCTTTCGGAGAGAACGACATGAGAACGAATCATCTTCACGCGACCGGCGGCATCGTCCGCAAATTGCTGCCGACGCTCGTCGCGGCGGCGGCATTCGGTGGCGTGACGCTGTCCGCGCATGCCGCGGACGCAGTCGTGCTGTACACGGCCGACGGCCTCGAAAACCTCTACAAGGATGTGCTGCCGGCTTTCGAGAAGAAAGAAGGCGTCAAGGTGAACATCGTCACGGCGGGTAGCGGCGAAGTGGTGAACCGCGCGACCATCGAAAAAGATGCGCCGAAGGCCGACGTGCTGGTCACGCTGCCGCCGTTCATCCAGCAAGCCGCGCAGACCGGCCTGCTGCAGAACTACCAGAGCATCAACTACAAGAACGTGCCGGCGATCGCGAAGGCGTCCGACGGCGCGTGGGCGACGTTCGTCAACAACTACTTCTCGTTCGCGATCAATCCGGACGTCGTGAAGAACCAGCCGAAGACGTTCGCCGACCTGCTGCACCCGGATTACACCGGCAAGATTGCTTACTCGAACCCGGCGACGGCGGGCGACGGGATGGCCGTGATCATCCTGACGACGTCGCTGATGGGCGAAGACAAGGCGTTCGACTATCTGAAGAAGCTCGAGCAAAGCGCAAAGTTCCACACGAAGGGCACGGGCTACCTCGACGTGCTGCTGTCGCGCAACGAAATCTCGGTGGCGAACGGCGACCTGCAGATGGATCTCGACGATGCGGCGAACGGCGGCCTGACCTTGAAGCCGATCTTCCTCGCGGCCGAGGCGGGCGCACAGCCGACCACGTTCCAGTTGCCGTACGCGATCGGCCTCATCAAGAACGGCCCGAACACGGCCGGCGGCAAGAAGCTGATCGACTATCTGATGTCGAAGGAAGTGCAGTCGAAGGTGCCGGACATTTTCGGCATCCCGGCTCGTACCGACGTGCCGCTTACCGGCAAGAACGGCGCTGCTGTAAAGCAGGCGATCTCCGGCGTGAAGCTGATTCCGGTCGACTGGAACCACGTGATGTCGAAGAAGGCGGACTGGACCGCGCGCTGGAAGAACGATGTGATCGGCAATTCGGACAAGCAGCTCGAAGTTGTGAAGCCGAAGTAATCGGACGCGCGACCCCTGTCACTGCGTAGGAGACGAACCCCGGTGAATACTGCGAGTGTTGTTCATGGCGGCGTGCTGGACGCCACTCCAGAAGCATCGGGCGTCGCGCGTGCCGCGGCGCCGGGCGGCGTGCAGATCGATCACCTGAGCGTGCGCTTCGGCTCGCGCACGGTGCTCGACGATCTGTCGCTGACGATCGAGCGCGGCGAGCTGCTGACCGTGCTCGGCCGCAGCGGCTGCGGCAAGACCACGCTGTTGCGGTTCATCGCCGGGTTTATCGAAGCGGACGGTCTTGCCGGCACGTTGACGGTTGCGGGCCGGGACCTCACGCACGTGCCGCCGCACAAGCGCAACCTCGGGCTGCTGTTCCAGAGCTATGCGCTGTTTCCGCATCTATCGGTGTTCGACAACGTCGCGTTCGGATTGCGCGCGCGGCGCGTCGTGTCGAAAGACGTGGCGCGGCGCGTGGCCGATGCGCTCAAGCTGGTCCAGCTCGGCGACGCCGGCCATGTGATGCCGGCGCAATTGTCGGGCGGCATGCAGCAGCGTGTCGCGCTGGCGCGCGCGCTGGTTATCGAGCCGGATGTGTTGTTGCTCGACGAACCGCTGTCCGCACTCGACGCCAATCTGCGCGCGTCGGTGCGTTCCGAATTGAAGGCGCTGCATGAGCGCCTGCCGAATCTCACGATTGTCTGCGTGACGCACGATCAGGACGACGCGCTCGTGTTGTCCGATCGCACGCTGCTGATGCGCGAAGGCCGCATCGCGCAGCTCGGCACACCGCAGCAACTGTACGACACGCCTGACGATGCGTTCGTCGCGCGCTATCTGGGCGCGGCGAATTTGTTGCCGCCCAACGTGGCGTTCGCGCTCGGCGACGCGCGCCATAACGAACGCGAGCGGGTTGCCTGTTTGCGGCCGGAGTCGCTGCGCATCGTGCCGCTCGGCGAAGGACAGTTGCACGGCACGATCGCATCGGTCGAATGGTATGGCGCGGTGCTGTCGGTATCCGTCGCGCTCGATGCAATGCCGAACGACCCCGTGCTCGTCACGATGCAGCGTGTCAGCAGCATGACGCCGCAAAAGGGTGCGCGGATCTCGTTGCATTTCGAGGCAGACGATGTCGTCCTTATCAAGCCCTGACACAAGCGCTGCAGCCGACGCGCGTCGTGCCGCGACCGTTGCGTCGCATGTCGTCGCGCGGCGCCGGCGCGAACGGGTCGCGCAATGGCATCTGTTGTTTCTGGCGGTGGTCGTGCTCGGGCCGCTCGTGATCTACCCGCTCGTGCGGCTTGTGCTGTTGAGCCTTACAGGCGCGCAGGGTCTCAGCTTTCATGCGTACGCAAGCTTCTTTCAGAACCCGGAGACGAGCGGTGTTATCGGTACGACGCTGTGGATCCTGTTTCTCAGCGCCGGCCTCGCGTCGCTGCTCGGGGTTGCGCTTGCGTCGATGCTGTTCTTCAAGCCGTTTCCCGGCGCACGGCTCGTCACGCGTTTTCTCGAGTTGTTCGTCGCGTTTCCGTCGTTCCTTGTCGCTTTCACGCTGATCTTTCTGTACGGCTCGCAAGGTTCGGTGAGCATCGGATTGCAGCGGCTCTTTCATCTCGAAGCGGCGCCGCTCGATTTCCTGTTCGGCATCGGCGGCGTGATTCTTGCGGAGGTCGTGTTCTATGCGCCGTTCGTCGTGCGGCCGACCCTTGCTTCGTTCGCGACGCTCGACATGCGTCTCATCGAAGCCGCGCGCAGCCTCGGCGCGAATAGCTGGATGGTCGCGTTTCGCGTGATCTTGCCGTTGGCGTGGCCCGGCATCGCGGCGGGCACGATTCTGTGTTTCCTGCTGACGTTGAACGAATTCGGCATCCTGCTGGTGCTCGGCAGCGCGCATCTGATCACGCTGCCGGTCGCCATTTACAGCTCCGCCACCGTCGATCTCGATCTGCCGACCGCCGCGGCCGGCGCCGTCGTGATGCTCGCGATGTCGCTGTCGCTGTATGCGCTATATCGGCAGGTCAACAAGCGCAAGCTCCGGGGAGCACGTTAATGGCCGTCGATAGCGAGCAGACCGTGCTGCCCGCCGTGCATCATCGCGCGCGGCCTGTGCAACGCAGCCTCGCTGCGCGCATCGCCGGCGGTGCGTTTCTCGCGTTCGCCGCGCTCTTGTGCTTCTGGCTGTTCGTATTGCCGGTGATCGTCGTCGCCTTGTCGAGTGTCGCGGCGCACTGGTCGGGCACAATATTCCCCGATGGCTTCAGCATGCGCTGGTTCGAGCGGCTCGGCTCCAGCGATTTCGATGCGCTTACAACGAGTCTCGAAGTCGGCTTCGGGGTTGCGGTGCTCGGTACCGTGCTCGGTTTGTGGCTGGCGCTTGCACTCGAAGGGCGCGATCGGCGCGGGCTCGGCGCGCTCGTCGATACGATTGCGATGATGCCGAACGGCGTGCCAAGTGTCGTGCTCGGGCTGGCCGTGCTGATCGCGTATCACAAGCGGCCGCTGGATCTATCGAGTTCGGCGGCGATCGTCGTGTTCGTGCAGCTCGCGCTCGTATTGCCGTTCTGCTATCGCTGCGCGGCCGCCGCGTTGCGGCCCGAGTTGACGGTGTTGCGCGAAGCGGCCGCGAGCCTCGGTGCGCCGCCGTCAATGGTGCTGCGGCGCGTCGTGCTGCCGCAACTGGTGCCCGCGATCCGCGCGAGCCTCGCGCTCGGTTTCGCGTTGTCGCTCGGCGAACTCGGCGCGACATTGACGGTATATCCGCCGGGCTTTGCGACGGTGCCGATCGTCGTGGTCGGCCAGGTGGAGCGCGGTTATTACCTGCCGGCGTCAGCGCTTTCGCTGATCCTGCTGCTGGTCTCACTCGCCGCACTGCTGCTGATTGCCGCACGCGTGCCGCGGCGGCGCGTGGATTGACGCGCCGTTTCTAAATTTTCATGTGTGTTCCAGGGGGTTGCGACACCCTTTAATGTGGCAAAATATGTCGAAATGACCGAAAATATGGAAAATGATTCGGGTGCCTTGAGTGACGTAAGTGAGTGACGTAAGTGAGTGACGCAAGTGAGTGACGCAAGTGAGTGACGTAATCGTCCTTCGTGACCTGATCAATGACCAATCCGCGTCGACGACGCATAGGGAATAGAACGATGGGCCCCCAATCCGAACGCAGCATTGAAGTCAACGGCCGTACGTACCGGCTGCCGGTGAAGCCCACTGTGGTCGTGTGCGTCGATGGTTGCGAATACGACTATCTCGAAGCCGCTGTCGCGGCGGGCGTGGCGCCCTTCATCGGCAGCATGCTGCGCGGCGGTGCGGCGTACAAAGGCGACTGCGTGATCCCGTCGTTCACGAACCCCAACAATCTTTCCATTGTGTGCGGCGTGCCGCCGTCGGTGCATGGCATCTGCGGCAACTACTTCTGGGACCCGGACGCGAACGCCGGCAAGGGCGGCGAAGTGATGATGAACGATCCGGCGTATCTGCGTGCCGGGACGCTTCTTGCTGCCGCCGCCGATGCGGGCATGGCCGTCGCCGTCGTCACGGCGAAAGACAAGTTGCGGCGGCTGCTCGGCTGGCAGATGAAGGGTATCTGTTTTTCAGCGGAGAAAGCGGACACGGTGACGCTCGCTGAGAACGGCATCGATGAAGTACTCGATCTGGTCGGCTTGCCGGCGCCGGATGTTTATAGCGCTGGACTGTCCGAGTTCGTGTTCGCTGCGGGCGTGCGCCTTGCGCAAACGCGCAAGCTCGATCTGATGTATCTGTCGACTACCGACTACATCCAGCACAAATGGGCGCCGGGCACCGAAGGCGCGAATGCGTTCTACGCGATGATGGACCGGTACCTCGCGCAGCTGAGCGAGCTCGGCTGGACGATCGGCCTGACCGCCGATCACGGCATGAACGCGAAGCACGATCCGCAGACCGGTGAACCCAATGTGCTCTACCTGCAGGACGTCATGGACGAATGGCTTGGCGCACGCGCCGCGCGCGTGATCTTGCCGATTACCGATCCGTACGTCGTGCACCATGGCGCATTGGGATCGTTTGCGACGATCTATCTGCCGCGTACGGCTGATATGGGCGCGATCATCGCGCGGCTGGCGGCGCTGCCGCGCGTCGAAGTCGTGCTCGACAATCGCGCGGCTTGCGAGCGGTTCGAGTTGCCGAACGATCGGGTCGGCGACATCGTCGTGATCAGCAAGCGCGATGCCGTGCTCGGCACGCGGCGCGATGAACACGACCTGTCCGGTTTGACGGTGCCGTTGCGCTCGCACGGCGGATTGTCGGAGCAGGAAGTGCCGCTGATCTTCAACCGGACCATCGTCGATCTGCCTGCGGGCAAGCGGCTGCGCAACTTCGATATCTTCGATGTCGCGCTTAACCATGTGGCGGCATCGTGACCGCGATCCTGACGGACCATCCGGCGTTTCGCACGGAAGCGCTTCGTCTGAAGGGCGTGCGTGCGATGCGCGAGCGCACGCTTGATGTGTTCGATCCGTATAGCGGGCTGCGCGTCGGAACCGCGCCGCTCGCGACGGTCGACGATGTACGTGCCGCATTCGAATACGCCAATGCGTATACGGCGAAGCTCACGCGCTATGAACGTTCGCAGATTCTGGAGCGCGCGGCTGCGCTGCTGCGCGAACGCGCGGAGGCCGCATCCGATCTGATTTCGCTCGA
Source organism: Paraburkholderia sp. (assembly GCA_036502945.1). GTDB lineage: Bacteria > Pseudomonadota > Gammaproteobacteria > Burkholderiales > Burkholderiaceae > Paraburkholderia. The sequence continues at coordinate 24,294 of DASXXR010000235.1, forward strand.
ATCCGGGTTGTCGAAGCAGGACTCGCGTTATGAGATCGGGCGCGTGGCCGATGTGTTCAAGTTCGCATCGATCGAAGCATTGCGCGACGATGGGCAGAGTTTCTCCTGCGATCTGACTCCGCACGGCAAGCAGCGTCGGGTGTTTACGCAGCGCGAACCGCTCGCCGGTGTGATCGTTGCAATCACACCTTTTAACCATCCGATGAACCAGGTCGCGCACAAGGTCGCGCCCGCTATCGCGACGAACAATCGCGTGGTGCTGAAGCCGTCGGAGAAGGTGCCGCTGTCTGCGTACTATCTTGCGGACCTGCTCTATGAAGCGGGCTTGCCCGAACCGATGCTGCAGGTCTTGACCGGCGACCCGCGCGAAATTGCAGACGAATTGATCACGCATCCGCTCGCGGACCTCGTGACGTTTACCGGTGGCGTGTCCATCGGTAAGCACATCGCGGCGCGGGCCGGCTATCGGCGTATCGTGCTCGAGCTCGGCGGCAACGATCCGTTGATCGTCCTCGAAGACGCCGATCTCGAACGTGCCGCAGAACTCGCCGTGCAGGGCTCGTACAAGAACTCCGGGCAACGGTGCACCGCGGTCAAGCGGATCCTGGTGCAGCGCAGCGTCGCTGCCCGGTTTACCGAGCTCGTCGTCGAAAAAACGCGCGCCTGGTCGTATGGCGATCCGTTCGATGTGTCGAACCGGATGGGCGCGGTCATCGATGAAGCCGCCGCGCGGCTTTTCGAAGCGCGCGTCAACGAAGCGGTTGCGCAAGGCGCGCGACTGCTTGTGGGCAACCAGCGTGACGGCGCGCTTTACGCGCCGACGGTCGTCGATCGAGTGGATCCATCGATGACGCTCATTCGCGAAGAAACCTTCGGGCCCGTATCGCCGATCGTCGCGTTCGATACGCTCGACGACGCGATCCGCATCAGCAACGGCACACCGTTTGGCCTGTCATGTGGCGTGTGCACGAACCGCCAGGACGCCATCGTGCGGTTCATCAACGAACTGCGCGTCGGGACGGTCAACGTGTGGGAGGTGCCGGGATACCGCATCGAACTGACGCCGTTCGGCGGCATCAAGGATTCGGGGCTGGGCTATAAGGAAGGTGTGCAGGAGGCAATGAAGAGCTTTACCAATCTCAAGACGTTTTCGTTACCGTGGGAGTGACATTGTGGCTTTGAGTCTGAATGACATCCGTGGACTATTCGAAGAGCACGGAAATCTTGCATATGGCGGCGAGCAGGTGAGCCAGCGCGGGCATGCGTTGCAATGCGCCGCGCTGGCTGAGCAGGAAAACGCCGGTGAGGAACTGATCGCTTCGGCGCTTTTGCATGACATCGGGCACTTGCTGAATCGCCGCGGCGGCGGTACGCCGACCGCGCGCGGCATCGACGATCTGCACCAGTACTTTGCGTTGCCTTTTTTGCGGCCGGTGTTGCCGGACGCGGTGCTTGAGCCGATGCGTTTGCACGTGGACGCAAAGCGCTGTCTGTGCGCGATCGACGACACGTATTTCGGAACGCTTTCGCCGGATTCCGTGCGCAGTCTTAAGCTGCAAGGCGGAGTCTTTAGCGACGAAGAGGCGCAAGTGTTTTTGAGCAAGCCTTACGCCGAAGATGCGTTGCGTCTGCGCAGATGGGATGATCTCGCTAAGGTTGCGAATCGCGTGACGCCGGACATCGATCACTTTTTGAACGTGGTCGAGCGCGTGATGGAAAGACAAACGACCGCTTAGTCGCTTAAGGTTTAAGCATTGCATATGGGCGCGCGAAGAGACGCTTCACGCGCCCATATGCTTTTCTAAATACCGCTTGCGCGAGTCGAGGCGAGTGGCTAGAATTCCGGTCTTTCGCGCTCCGGGTGCCGGGGTGCGGGAAGCGGGAGAGCCAGCAATGGCGGGGGTTTGCGGAGCACGCGGCAGGTTGGGTAGTTAAAAAACCTGTTGACGCAGCGAGGCAGGCACTTCATAATTTCGCTTCTCTGCTGCTAAGCGGCAGACGCAGGAAACG
>DASXXR010000236.1:0-4459 GCA_036502945.1 Paraburkholderia sp.
CCAGCCGAACGGCAACGGCATTTCGCGCGAAGCGAACGGCACCTGGTAGCCCGGCACCGCGACCGCTTTCAGCAACGCGCGGCGGATCATGCGTTTGGTTTGTTCGTCGAGGTACGCGAAGTTGTAGCCTTCGGCGGCTTCGTCGCGTTCGATCGATGCCATCTGTGTGTCGGGCGCGTTCATGCGGCTTGCTCCTCGGCGGCGCGATCGTCCCGATCGTCGTCGCGGTGGGTGGCTGCAGCGTCGGCGGCGGTTGCGGCGTGCTGCGCGCGCAAGCGGCGCACGAGTTCGAGTTCGGACTGGAAGTCGACGTAATGCGGCAGCTTCAGATGCTGAACGAAGCCCGACGCTTCGACGTTATCGCTATGCGACAGCATGAATTCGACATCCTGCGTCGGCGAACGCAGCACTTCGCCGAGTTCCTCCGCGCGCAACGCGCGATCGACCAGCGCCATCGCCATGGCCTTGCGTTCCGAATGGCCGAATGCGAGACCGTAGCCTTGCGTGAACGACGGTGGCGCTTCGGCGCTGCCGCCGAACTGGTTGATCATCTGGCATTCGGTGATGTCGATGTCGCCGATCTCGACGGCTTCGCCGAGTTCGTCCAGTTCCATTTCAACTGCGACGCTGCCGAAGCGGATCTCACCGGCAAACGGATGTGAATGCGCATAGCCGCGCTGCGTCGCATAGCCCATCGCAAGCAGGAAGCCTTCGTCGCCGCGCGCGAGATTCTGCAGGCGCGTCGCGCGGCTGGCGGGAAACGCGAGCGGTTCGCGCGACAGATCGCCGGGCTCGGGTGCATCCGGCGACGCCGCTTCCTGTTCGATCAACCCTTCCTGATCGAGCAGCGCGACCACGCGAGGCATCGATTCGGCCGTTGCTGCGGCAGCCGCAACGGCAGCGGCTGCGCGCAATGCATCGGCATCTTGCGGTGCCGATGCATCGCCGTCAGCCTGCGTTTGCGCGAGCAGCGCGAAATCGAGCAGCCGCTGCGTGTAGTCGTAAGTTGCGCCCAACAGCTGGCCGCCGGGCACATCTTTGAACGTCGCCGAAATGCGGCGCTCAGCATGAATCGCCTCAGTCTTGACGGGATGCGTATAGCCGAAGCGCGGCAGCGTGGTGCGATAGGCGCGCAGCAGGAAGATCGCTTCGACGAGGTCGCCGGCAGCCTGCTTGATGGCCAGCGCCGCGAGTTCTTCGTCGTACACCGATCCTTCGGTCATCACGCGCGCAACGGCAAGCCGCAATTGCTCGCGGATCTGCGCGACGCTCAGTTCGGCGATGCGTGTATCGCCGCGACGCTCCTGGTCGATGAGTCGCCACGACGCTTCGATCGCGCGCTCCCCTCCTTTGACGGCAACGTACATTAGTTCAGCTCCACTCGGGTTGTGCGCGGCAGACCCATCAGCGCGTCGCCGCAGACGAAATAGCAGTCGATGCCGCACGGAAAGAGCGGCGTCAGTTCCGCGCGTTCGCGCCAGAAGCGCTCGGGCAAGCCTGCCGGCGCGATGGTTTGGGTATGCTGGATGCCCGGCCCGCGCAGCACGAGCGGCATGCCGCCCGTCAGCGCTTCGACGCGAATCAGCAACGTGGCGGATTGTTCGGGTGCTTCGGGTTCGCCGAGCGCGAAGCGCTCGAGCGCAGGCAACGCAGCGGCGTCGTGCAGGTACGCGAACACGGCGCGCGCCGGGTCGTCGACGAGTGGCGCGCCGGTGTGAAAGCGCAGCGCGGAAGCCAGCGCCGGGTCCGGTTGCGCGAGCCATACCGGCGTCAGGTAGTCGCACAGCGTGAGCAGCGACGCAAACGCCGCGCGCTCAGCGGCCGGGCGATGCTGGCCCGCTGTGTTCGATGCGTTCGATGCGGGCAGCACGTGGTCGACCGTACCGACGGTGCCGGGACGCGCCAGTACATCGAGTAGCGTGCGAAACACCGCCTGCGTATCGTGAACGGGATCGGCGAAGCCGGGCGTCAACGTGGAGAGCGCAATCTGCGCCGGATTTGTCGATGTGCTCATCAGTCGCCCCGGACCATCGTGAAGAATTCGACGCGCGTGGACGCCGTGTCCTGACGGCGTGCGGCGCGTGCTGCGACGATTTGTGCCGCAAGCGGTTCGATCAGCTGTTCATGCAGATGCGCATGCTGTTGCGGCAACTGCAGCAGCGCATCGGCAAGCGCGGCCAGTTCCGCGCGGCGCCGGTCGCGCCCGAGATGGCACGCGACGCCGACCGGCGCATCGTGCGCCGGATCGCGCAGCCGCAACGTCGCGCGGGTGACCGTTGCTTCGCCCAGATTGAAAGCGTCGCCTGTGCCGCCGATCCGGCCGCGCACCATCGCGAGGCCGATTTCGGGTGGGCGCAGCCAGTCGAAAGCGGGGAGCGCCGCGCCGTCCAGCGCGCGCCGCAGCGCGGCTTCGAGGTCGGCGCGCGGCGTGCGGGCCAGAACGCCCATCCAGGCGCGCCGCATGGCGGAAGAGGGCAACGCAGGAGAAGCGGAAGAAGCGCGAGGATCGCTCATCGGGTATTCCGTGGTTTCGACATCCGGATATTTGAGCATCTATTCATCTAAACGTCTAGACGTTTATGGATAAAATACAGCAACGACGCGGCGCGACGGACGGTTTCACATTTCCATCACGGCTTGCACAATACAATCCAGAGAATACTTATTTGAACCGAGGGGGATGACAGGACCATGACATCGAATGACGACGCAATGCCTGGTACGCTGCTCGAACGGGGCGCGGGTGTTGCCGTATGGCGGCAGATCGAACAGATTCTCGCCGCGGAGATCGCGGCAAGCGGATTCGGCGAAGAAGGCCGCTTGCCGAGCGAAGCCGAACTGGCCAAACGATTCGACGTCAATCGCCACACCATCCGCCGTGCGATGCTCGGGCTCGCGGCACTTGGGCTCGTCAGCGTCGAGCAGGGCCGCGGCACGTTCGTCCAGCCCGGCGCGATCGACTATACGATCGGGCGCCGTACGCGCTTTACCGAAAATCTGCGGCAACAGCAGTCGGCGGGGATATTGCTGTCGGCGGCGCGCGTGAAGGCCGAACCGAATGTCGCGAAAGCGCTGGGTTTGCGTGCGGGGGTATCCGTGTACCGGCTCGAGACGTTGCATGAAGCCAACGGTGTGCCGCTCACTTATGCGCGCAGCTGGTATCCCGCTGCGCGCTTCGCCGACCTGCCCGACGTACTCGAACGGACGGGCGGCATGACGAAGGCGCTGGCCGAATTCGGGATCGCCGATTATCTGCGCAAATGGAGCCGGATCGGCAGCGTGCTGCCGGACGCCGATGTCGCAAGGCGGCTGAACATCAATCGGCAACAACCGGTGCTGTGGGTCGAAAACGTCGACGTCGATGTGGAAGGCACGCCGATCAAGTACGGCTTTACGCATTTCGCCGCGGATCGCGTCCAGTTGCTGGTGGAGACCGACCTGTGAGCGCGGCGCGTTCTGATCCCGATGTGGCTTTCGGCGGCGCGGTGCACGGGGCCGCCGGTGCGCGTTTCGCGATCTATTACGCGCCGTCGCGCGCGTCCACCTGGTGGGACGCGGGTTCGTCGTGGCTCGGCCGCGATGCGCAAAGCGGTGCTTCGTATGAAGCGCATGGTGAGCTTCCGCCGCTTTCGCAGGCGCTTGCCGATCTGACGAGCGCGCCGCGCCGTTATGGGTGGCACGGCACGCTGGTTGCTCCCTTTCGTCTTGCCGATGGCGTGCATCCCGACGAGCTGTTGCGCGTCGCGCAGCGCTGGGCGCAATCGAAAGCAGGTTTCGCGCTGGCTGTCGAAGCGGCGACGCTCGGCGATTTCGTCGCGCTCAGGCCCGCCATGCAAGACGGCGAACAACAGATGCGGGACCTGGCTGCAGATGCGCTGCGCACGTTCGCCGTGTTGCGCGCCGCGCCAGCCGCGGCCGATGTCGCGCGGCGTCTTGAGGCACCGCTGACCGAACGCCAGCGCGCGTTGCTCGTTGAATGGGGCTACCCGTATGTGTTTGACGAATTCCGGTTTCATATGACGCTGTCGAACTCGCTTGAATCGGCACCCGATCGCGCGGCGATGCTTGCGTGGTGGGATACGCAGATACAGCATCTGGGGCCGTTGCCGGTCGACGGTGCAGCGGTATTCGTCGAGCCCGCGCCAGGTGCACCGTTCATGCTGTGGCAGCGGCTTGCGTTTAAAACTACGGAGGTAGAAGAAGCATGCAGGGCCGTTTGATTTACGTCATGGGACCATCAGGCGCAGGCAAGGACACGCTGCTGCACTTCGCTCGCGATCACGTCGCCGGCGCGCCCGTCGTGTTTGCGCATCGCTACATCACCCGCAGTACGGGCAGTGGCGAAAACCACATCGCGTTGAGCATCGACGAATTCGAAGCGCGTTCCGCGCTCGGGCTGTTTGCACTCGAATGGTCGAGCCATGCGCTGCGCTACGGTATCGGCATCGAACTCGATGCA
>DASXXR010000237.1:0-3159 GCA_036502945.1 Paraburkholderia sp.
ACCTGCTTTGTCCGATTTCTCTGTGCGCTTGATCGCATGGCAGCGCGAGCATGGCCGTCACGACCTGCCATGGCAGAACACGCGCGACGCGTATCGCATCTGGCTGTCGGAGATCATGCTGCAGCAAACCCAGGTGTCGACTGTGATTCCGTATTACGCGCGCTTTCTCGCACGCTTTCCGGATGTCGCATCGCTTGCGACGGCGCCGGTCGACGATGTAATGGCGTTGTGGGCCGGGCTCGGTTATTACTCGCGTGCGCGCAATCTGCATCGCTGCGCGCAGGTGGTCGTCGACCAGCATGGCGGCGCCTTTCCCGCATCGGTCGATGCGCTCGCCGAATTGCCGGGCATCGGCCGCTCGACAGCAGCGGCGATTGCATCGTTCGCATTCGGCGCGCGCGCGACGATACTCGACGGCAACGTGAAACGTGTGTTGGCGCGCGTGTTCGGCGTCGAAGGATTTCCGGGCGAGAAGCGCGTCGAGAATGCGATGTGGATCCTGGCGGAATCGCTACTGCCGTCGAATGCGAGCGACGACGAGGTCAGCGCGTACACCCAGGGCTTGATGGACCTGGGCGCGACGCTATGCGTGCGCGGCAAGCCCGAATGTGTGCGCTGCCCGTTCGCGACAGACTGCGTCGCGAACGTGGCAGGCCGACAACGCGAACTGCCGGCCGCACGCCCGAAGAAACCCGTGCCGACGCGCCGCACCTGGATGCTCGTGCTGCGCGACGGCGACTCGGTCATGCTGGAGAAGCGGCCGCCGTCCGGCATCTGGGGCGGGTTGTGGAGCTTGCCGGAGGCGTCGGATGAAGCGGCGCTCGCGAAGCGCGCCCGAGCGTTCGGCGCAAGTGCGATGGTCTCGCCGCTCGCACCGCTTACGCATACGTTTACGCACTTTCGGCTCGACATCGAGCCGCGTGTCGTCGAACTGAACCGCGTGACGGGCGCGCCAGCCGCGTTGGCGGATGGCGAAACAGCGTGGGTCACGCTCGGCGAGCTCGATGCGTACGGCTTGCCGGCGCCGGTGCGCAAGCTGCTGGATGGGCTGCAAGGCTCGCTGCTGTAACGCAACGCGAGCCGTTATAGCAATTGATGCTGCTGCATATAGTGATGGACGATGTCGATACGTTCGCCGGCATCTTGCAGTTCCATCAGTTTCTGACGCGCGCGCAGCGCAATAGGCAGGACTTCCGATAAACGGTTCGACACCCACGACGGATCGTCGAGCCTGAACGGTTCGATGAACGGCAAGCTGTCCGCGTTGCGTTCGCGAATGGTCGCGATGATGCGTTCGAGCACTTCCGCGCAGGCACCGAACTTCTCCAGATGCGTCGACCCTTCGAGCGGCACGTCTGCGCCGATCGGCTCGGCCATGCCGACCAGCAAGCCGCTCGATTCGGTACGATGCGACAGCAGCCGGAAGCGTCGCGTGCCGCGCGCGCGGATCAGCAGCATGCCGAATTCGTCGACGTCGCACTGAGCGATTTCCGCCAGGCAGCCGACCGGCTCGGGTACCGACGGCTCGTCCGGCTTCGCGACTTCACCGCCGCTTTTCAACAGGCACACGCCGAACGGCGAGTTGTCGCGCAGACAACCGCGCGCCATGTCGAGATAGCGCGCTTCGAAGATCTTGAGGGGCAGCAGCCCATCGGGAAACAACACGGTGTGCAGCGGGAACAGCGGCACATCGGCAAGCACAGACGTGGTAGAGGACATGGCGCAACGCTTCCGTTAAGGCCGCGCTCTGCGGCTGTTTATGCCACCAGTTTCGACGATTCTTCAACGTCGATCGGCGCATCGCGGTGCCGCACTATCACGTTCGCTTCGCCTCTGAGGCGCGCGGCAAGCGCCTCTGCGATGAACACCGAGCGGTGTTGTCCGCCCGTACAGCCGATTGCGACGGTCAGATAGCTGCGGTTGTCGTCGCGGAAATGCGGCAGCCATTTGATGAGAAACGCGTGGAGGTCGTCGATCATCTGATGCACGACGGGCAGCGCGTTGAGGAAATCGATGACGGGTTGGTCGAGACCGGTCAGCGGGCGCAGCACGTGGTCGTAGTATGGGTTCGGCAGGGTACGGACGTCGAAGACGAAATCGGCGTCGAGCGGCACGCCGCGTTTGAAGCCGAACGATTCGAACATCAGCGCGAGGCCCGTATGTTCCTGATCGATGAAGCGCTTGACCCATGCGCGAAGCACGTTTGCGCGCAGATTGCTCGTGTCGATCTGATGCCCGAACTCCACGAGCCCGGCGACCAGTTCGCGCTCGCGCTCGATCGCCTCGGCCAGCGACGTGAGCAGGCCGACGTCGGCATCGTGCGCGGTCGACCCGGATAGCGGATGACGGCGGCGCGTTTCCGAAAAGCGTTGAATCAACGACTGCGTGCTGGCATTGAGGAACAGTACGCGCACATCATGTTCGCGCGACAGGTCGCGAATCATTGCGGGCATGTCGTCGAGCGACGCGCTGGAGCGTGCGTCGATCGCGACGGCCAGACGGTCGTGGCCATCGGTGGACAGGTAAGCGGCGAGTTCCGGCAGGAAGCGCGGCGGCAGATTGTCGACACAGTAATAGCCTGCGTCTTCCAGCGCGTTCAACGCAACAGACTTGCCGGAGCCGGAGATGCCGGTGATCAGGATAATGCGCATGGAGTCGTGGAATCCGTTCGTTTCATCATAACATCAGGCCTCCTTGTCCGTGCTCCCGCTGCACCTCGCTGGCTACATCAGATCAGCTTGCCGGGGAACTGGCTGTCCGGATCCTGCATCGCGAGCCGCTGGCGGTCCATGAAGTCGCGCAAGGTATCGATGCCGCGCAGTTGCAGGATCGTGTTGCGCACGGCCGCTTCGACTAGCACCGCGAGGTTGCGGCCGGCCGCAACCTGAATCGTGACCTTGCTGATCGGCAGCCCGAGCACGTCGACGGTCTGGCTTTCGAGCGGCAGCCGCTGGAACTCGCCGTCCGGGCGGCGCACCAGTTGAACGATCAGTTTGAGCTTCATCTTGCGGCGCACCGCGGTCTCACCGAAGATCGTCTTGATGTCGAGCAAGCCAAGGCCGCGCACTTCGAGCAGGTTCTGCAGCAGCGGCGGGCAGCGCCCTTCGACGAAGTCCGGCCCGAGGCGCACGAAATCGACCGCGTCGTCGGCCACGAGGC
>DASXXR010000238.1:0-4370 GCA_036502945.1 Paraburkholderia sp.
CAAGCTGATGCATGCGTCGCTGAAGATCGGCGACTCGACGCTGATGCTGGTCGACGAAATGCCCGATTGCGGCGGGGCGCTCGGGCCGAAGGCGCTGAAGGGCTCGCCGGTGACGATTCATCTGTATGTCGACGACGTCGATGCAACCGTGGCGCGTGCCGTCGCGGCGGGCGCGAAGGTGACGATGCCCGTCGACGATATGTTCTGGGGCGATCGTTACGGCCAGCTCGAAGATCCGTTCGGACACCGCTGGTCGGTGGCGACCCACAAGCGCGAAGTGAGCGCTGAAGAGATGCAGGCGGCCATGCAGGAAATGATGCGTTCGCGCAAATGACGCAGCTAGCGCGCAATCTCGACAATCGGGCATAACGAAAGCTTCGCGGCAGCGGCGCCTGCCGCCGTCGCATTCAGCTAGAACGCATAGCGCCAGCGCAGGAGTTTAGATGGACAAGATTGCTACATGTCTGTGGTGTGACGGTAACGCCGAGGAAGCGGTTAATTTTTACGCGTCGGTTTTCAAGCACTCGCGTATCGGCGAAGTGATGCGCTACGGCGAAGCGGGGCCGGGTCCGGCGGGCAGCGTGCTGTCGGTAACGTTTGAGCTTGAGGGACGGGAGTTCATTGCGCTGAACGGCGGTCCGGCGTTCAAGTTTTCTCCGGCCATTTCTTTCTTTGTCAAATGCGAAACGCAGGCGGAAGTCGATGCGCTTTGGGCCGGGCTGCTGGAAGGCGGCGGCGCGCCGCAGCAATGCGGTTGGCTCACCGACCGCTTCGGTGTTTCGTGGCAGATCGTGCCGACCGTTCTCGGCAAGATGCTGCAGGACGAAGACCCAGTGAAATCGAAGCGCGTAATGCAGGCGATGCTGAAGATGATCAAGCTCGACATCAAGACACTCGAAGACGCTTATACCAACGCTTGATACGCGTTGCGCGCGCAGCCGGCGGCCGTTCGAACCGATGGGAACCGCCGCTTGCAACGCCGGGCGACCACGCGCCTACATACGCTTGTATATATGCGCCCGGCAGTTTTTCCACGCATAATCTGTCCGTTCGATCTCAGGAACGCCGCCTGACTCCTGTTTCAATGCTGCGCACGCGGTTTGAATCCGCGGCAAGCCGGCAGCCGGCGCTCCAATCTGTTTTCGGCGACGATCTTGTCGTCGTCTGAAGAACCCCCGCACTACACGAACGCGTTGCATCGGCCCATCACATCGTTCCTGGGAGATACACAGCAATGTCTGAACGCACAACGCCTGATGGATTTGACTCTTCCATCGGTATAGTCAAAGCCGGCACAGACCGGCGTTCTCTCCGTCCGTGTGGTTCGCTTTCGGCATAATGCCGTCACGCCGCGCCGTTGCAAAGGCGCGCGCGAGCCCACCGACGCCGCAATACTCATCCGAAGTCCTTTCCAACAGCACGGAGCTCATACGATGAATACGGTCACGACTAAAGACGGCGCGCAGATTTTTTACAAGGATTGGGGCAGTGGGCGTCCAATCGTCTTTTCGCATGGCTGGCCGCTGGACGCCGATGCATGGGACGCGCAATTGCTGTTCCTCGCCCAGCACGGCTTTCGCGTGATTGCGCACGACCGCCGCGGTCATGGACGCTCGACGCAGACCTCGGAAGGCAACGACATGGACACCTACGCGGACGATCTCGCGGCCGTGATCGACAAGCTCGACCTGAAGGAAGCGGCGCTGGTCGGTCACTCGACGGGAGGCGGCGAAGTTGCGCACTACATCGGCCGGCATGGCACCAAGCGGGTCGCCAAGGCGGTGCTGATCGGCGCAGTGCCGCCGCTGATGCTCAAGACCGCAGCGAATCCGAACGGCGTGCCGAAAGAGGTGTTCGACGGCATCCGCAAAGGCGTGGCGGACAACCGGTCGCAGTTCTACCAGGATCTCGCCGTGGCGTTCTACGGCTATAACCGTCAGGGCGCGAAAGTTTCGCAGGGCACTATCGACGAATTCTGGCGCCAGGGGATGCGCGGCGGCATCAAGGGCCATTACGAATGCGTGAAGCAGTTCTCCGAGGTCGACTACACGCCGGATCTGCAGAAGATCGACGTACCCACGTTGATCCTGCATGGCGATGACGACCAGATCGTTCCGATCGACACGGCAGGGCGGATGTCGGCCAAGATCGTGAAGAACGCGACGCTGAAGGTTTATCCGGGCGCGCCGCATGGCATGTGCACGACGCTTGCCGATAAGGTGAATGCCGATCTGCTCGAGTTCATCGGGTCCTGATCGGGGTTATTCGGCGCGGCGGTGTGTATGACGCGCACTGCCGCGCTTTTTCGATGCGATACGAATGACGCATCGCGGGCGCGCACTCGCGCGTGGCTGCCTAGGCGCCGCTGGTCAGCTCATGCCGGTCGCCGCGCTGCGTCGCGATCAACTCCGCAAGCTTCCGAACCTGCTTGCCTTGCGCATCGAAGTTGCTCGGCTCTAGCCACACAGTGAAGCCTTCGCGTATTGCGGGCCATTCGCTATCGATGATCGAAAACCACGCGGTATCCCGATTGCGTCCGCGATAGACGATCGCCTGGCGAAATATCCCCTCGAACGTGAAGCCGTAGCGCAGCGCGGCGGCTCTCGACGGCGCATTGAGCGCATCGCACTTCCATTCGAAGCGGCGATAGCCGAGACCATCGAACGCGTGTTTCATCAACAGGAAAATTGCCTCGGTCGCCGCGCGCGTCTTCTGCAAACGTTGCGAAAACGTCACGTGGCCGACTTCAGCGACACCATTTGCTGCGTCGATCCGCATCAGCGCGAGCGTGCCGGCCGCTTTGCCGGTCGCGAGATCGACAACGGCGTGATGCAGCGGGTCGGCAAGCGCGGCGGCGCGGGTCAGGTGATCGCGATAGGCGTCGAGTGTCTCGAACGGGCCGACGTTCAGATAGGTCCAGTCGCGGCTGTCCGGCGCGGCGCGATAGGCTTCGTAGAGATCGTCGGCATGCCGTTCCACGTTCGCACGCTCGATCCGGCAGTAGCGGCCGGCAAGCGGCACCGCACCGGGCGTTTGTGCACCGTGCCAGCCGGGCACGGGCATGCCGATGGTTTGCCCGAATTCATTGAGTCTTTGCTCCACCTCTTGCTCCTCGACATCGGCGGTTTTTGTGAACGCCTGCGCCGTTCATGGCGTGACGCTCCTGAAGTATGCCTGCCGCGCACGATACGGCATACGCCGCCTTTCGAAAAGAACCCTTCGCCCGGGTATCCGATGGAGCCCGCACGCGCCTTGCTGCGCACAACGCGCAGATGCCCGCCACGCATGATTCGCGTAGCGGGCATCTGGCAGGCTGCGGACAACGCGGCAGGTGATTACAACTGGCTCATGCCGCCGTCGATAATGATCTCGGTGCCGACGATAAACCCGGATTCCTTCGCGGAAAGATGCAGGACCGTCGCCGCAATTTCACTGGGATCGCCGAAGCGGCCGAGTGGCACCTGGCTCCTGATCTGCGCGGCCGTATTCGCGAGCGTTTCGGCATCGAGACCGAGCTTGCCGTAAAGCGGCGTGCTGATCGGACCCGGGCTGACCACATTGACGCGAACGCCGCGGGGCAGCAATTCGGACGAAAGCGTCTTCGCAAGCGAAATCAGCGCGGCTTTGCTCGCCGCGTAGACGGATGAGGCCGGCATGCCGATGTGCGCATTGATCGAGCCGTTCAGCACGATCGATGCGCCTTTGTTGAAGAGCGGCGTCAGCGCCTGGATCTGGAAATACGGACCTTTGACGTTGATATCGAACGTCTGGTCCCACAGCGGTTCCGCCACGTCCGCGAACGGCGAGAACTTTGCGATGCCGGCGTTGATGAAGACGGCATCGAGGCGCACGTCTTCGTCGACAAGCCGCTGGGCCAGTTCGCGGGCCGCGGCAGCGGAGCCGGCGTCGTTGCGGATGGCGAGCGCCTTTTTGCCGAGCGTGGCTTGCGCGGTGGCGAGCGCGGCTTCGTCGCGGCCCGTGATGACGACGCGCGCCCCTTCGGCAGCGAACGCCTGTGCAGTAACGAGCCCCATTCCGCTGCTGCCGCCGGTGACGAGTACAGTCTTTCCTTCAAAGCGATTCATGATGTTCTCCTATAAACGTGGGTTCGGTGTGATGGAAATTCTGGGCTAGCGGATGATGATTGACGTGCGAACAAGTGACCAAATTCGTTCGAAAAAATGGAACATGTTTCCGGGACCGATATTTGCGCGTTTAAAGCTTGCGGGGCGTCTGGCGATAGCGTGGGCACTACGTATCGATACGCATCGATGTGCGGTTTCCTGACGCACGGTGTTCACGAAACGATGACGGCGGACTGCGCGAACGCGAGTGCAAAGTCGAGTGGTTCCGCACGTACAATGCCTTGT
>DASXXR010000239.1:0-4170 GCA_036502945.1 Paraburkholderia sp.
CGGAATGCGGCGACGCCGATCACCGAGCCGAGCACGACGAACAACATCTGCCGCGCGAGAAACGCGTAGTCGCGATATGACGCGTACTTCGGCGAATCCGGCATCGCAATCGATGCCGAATACACCATCACGACGCCGAGCCCGAGCAGCGCGACGACGACCCACAGCAGCGAGTGGTCATAGTCGAGCATCCGCGAGCGCAGCGGCCGCACGCCGTTGACGGCGCTTGCCAACCCGCCCGCCGGCACGCGGCCGGAAGCGGCAGCGCCGCCCGCCGACCCACGTTGCCCCGCAAGGCGCGATCCGAAGCGTTCCGACCAGCTCATATCATCGTCCCCCGTTCGGCAGCGATGTCTTCGACCGTGCTGCGAAACACCGCGGCACGGTGCGCGTAACCCTTGAACATATCGAAGCTGGCGCACGCCGGCGACAGCAGCACCGCGTCGCCCGGCTGCGCGAGCGCGGTCGCGGCGCGCGTCGCGGCTTCCAGCGTCGGGTGATCGGCAAGCGCAATGCCGGTGTCGGCGAGCGCCGCGCGAATCTGCGGCGCGTCGCGGCCGATCAGCATGACCGCGCGGCACCAGCGCGTGACCGGCGCGGCGAGCAGCTCGAATTCCTGGCCCTTGCCGTCGCCGCCCGCGATCAGCACGGTGCGCTGCGCGAGACCATCGAGTGCGGCGACCGTCGCACCGACGTTCGTCCCCTTGCTGTCGTCGACATAGTCGACGCCTTCAATCGACGCGATCAGTTCGACCCGGTGCGGCTCGCCGTGATACTCGCGCAAGCCGTGCAACAGCGGCGCGCCCGGCAAGCCGATTGCGCGCGCGAGCGCGAACGCGGCCAGTGCGTTCGCCGCATTGTGCAGGCCGCGGATGCGCAGTGCGTCAGCGGGCATCAGACGCTTCAATCCGATACTCGGCGGCACGGCGCTTTCGGTTTTGCGACGGCGTGTCGTTTGTGCCGGCGCATCTGCCGCGTCGAGGTCTTGCGCCTCTACTAGCCAGATCATCCCGTTGTCGCGCAGCAAGCCAAAATCGCCGTCGCGCGTCGGCTCGGTGACGCCGAATGTCACCATGCGCGCGGCGTGATTGTCGGCGGACGGCCCGAGCGCCATCACGCGTGTATCGTCGCGATTCAGCACGCGCACCGTGTCCGCGCTGAAAATGCGGCCTTTTGCAGTGGCGTACGCGTCGAGTCCGCCGTGCCAGTCGAGGTGGTCCTGGGTAATGTTCAGCACCACCGCCGCGTCCGGCGCAAACGTGTGCGCGGTCTCCAGCTGGAAGCTCGACAGTTCGAGCACCCAGATGTCGGGCAGCGCGGTGTTGTCGATCGCCTCGCTGAGCTTGTCGAGCGCAGCGGGGCTGATGTTGCCCGCCACCGCCACCTTCTTGCCCGCGCGTGCGCACAACAAGCCCGTCAAGCTCGTCGTCGTGGTCTTGCCGTTGGTGCCGGTAATCGCGATCACCTTCGGCGCATAGCCGCTTTCGCCGAGCGTCTTCAGCGCCTGCGCGAAGAATTCGAGTTCGCCCCACACCGGAATATCGCGCTCGCGCGCCTCGGTGATGAGCGGCAGCAGATCGGCGGCAAGCGGCGACAGCCCCGGGCTGATCGCAACCAGTTCGACGCCGTCCAGCAGCACCGGCGAAAACGCGCCGCCGATGAAATCCGCAGCGACGCCATGCGCTTCGAGCGCGGACAGATTCGGCGGCACTTCGCGCGTGTCGGCAATGCGCAGGCGGCAACCATGCCGCGCGCACCAGCGCGCCATCGCGAGGCCCGATTCACCGAGCCCCAGCACGAGCACCATCGGCTTTTGCCGATCCCGAAACTTCTCGCCAAACATTGCTTGCTTCCCTTTGTGCTGCTTACCGCAACTTGAGCGTGGACAATCCGAACAGACACAGCATCAACGTGATGATCCAGAAACGCACGACCACCTGGGTTTCCTTCCAGCCCGACAATTCGAAATGGTGATGCAGCGGCGCCATCTTGAAGATGCGCCGGCCTTCGCCGTAACGCCGCTTCGTGTACTTGAACCACGTGACCTGCAGCATCACGGAAAGCGTCTCGGCGACGAAAATGCCGCCCATGATGAAAAGCACGATCTCCTGGCGAACGATCACCGCGACGGTGCCGAGCGCGCCGCCGAGCGCAAGCGCGCCGACATCGCCCATGAACACCTGCGCCGGATGCGTGTTGAACCAGAGGAACGCCAGCCCCGCGCCGCCGATTGCGGAACAGAAAATCAGCAATTCGCCGGCGCCCGGAATGTGCGGGAACAGCAGGTACTTCGAGTAAACCGAACTGCCCATCACGTACGCGAAGACGCCGAGCGACGCACCGACCAGCACGACCGGCATGATCACGAGGCCGTCGAGGCCATCGGTCAGATTCACTGCATTGCTCGCGCCGACAATCACGAAATAGGTGAGCGCGATGAAGCCCCACACGCCGAGTGGATAGGTAATCGACTTCAGGAACGGCACCATCAGGTCGGCCCGCGCGGGCAGCCCCATCGACAGACCGCTTCGCACCCACGCCATGAACAGATCGAACACGCGCACGTTGCTCGCTTCGGACACGCTGAACGCGAGATACACGGCCGCGAACAGGCCGATCACCGATTGCCAGAAGTACTTTTCGCGCGACGACATCCCGCGCGGATCCTTATAGACGACCTTGCGGTAGTCATCGACCCAACCGATGATCCCGAAGCCGAACGTCACCAGAATCACGATCCAGATAAAGCGGTTCGTCAGGTCGGCCCACAGCAGCGTAGAAACGGCGATGCCGATCAGAATCAGCACGCCGCCCATTGTCGGCGTGCCGGATTTGACGAGATGCGATTGCGGGCCGTCCTTGCGCACCGCCTGGCCGACCTTCATCGCGGTCAGCTTGCGAATCACCCACGGGCCGCAAACGAGCCCGATCAACAGCGCGGTGATGGTCGCCGCCACCGCGCGAAATGTCAGATAACTGATCACGCGCAAGAAGCTTGCGTCATTCTGCAGCCATTGCGCCAGCGCCAGTAGCATGCCTGGTTCCTTCTCTTTCAATGTGCAGCGGGCGCTTCGCCCGCTGCGTCAGGTTGTGGACTTGTCAAGGCGTCCACCACGCGCTCCATCTGCATGAAGCGCGAGCCTTTAACCAGAAACGTTGTGCGAGCGTCATAGCCGGCCCGCTGCAATTGCGCGACGAGCGCCGCGGGTTCGTCGACGTGCTGCGCGTCGGCGCCGTAAGCGGCACACGCGTCGCGGGACGCCGCACCGATCGCGTACAGCGCATCGATACCGCGCTCTTTCGCGTACGCGCCGATCTCGCGATGGAACGCTGGCCCCTCGTCGCCGGTTTCGCCCATGTCGCCCATCACGAGCACGCGCGGCGATGGCTGCGCCGCCAGCACGTCGATCGCGGCACGCATCGAATCGGGATTCGCGTTGTACGTGTCGTCGATCACTGTCGCGCCCGCCAGCGTGCCGAGCGCCGCGCGCTTGATCTGCAGGCGGCCCTTCACCGCGCCGAACGCTTCGAGACCGCGCTTGATGGCGTCGAGCGGGACGCCCGCGGCCAGCGCAGCGGCCGTGGCCGCGAGCGCGTTGCGGGCGTTGTGTGCGCCGAGCACTTGCAGCGTGACGTCGACGTGGCCTTCAGATGTCTCGATGCTGAGCAGACGGCCGTCGAACGTGCCGGTGACGGCCGCTTCAGTGGTGCGCTCGCCGGAGCCAAGCGCGAAATCGATGATCCGGTTGCCGGTCGCGGCAACGCGCCAGATGCTCGCGTAGGCGTCATCGGCGGGAAACACCGCGACGCCGTCCGGCTTCAGCGCGTGAATCACGCTCGCATGCTCGAGCGCAACCGCCTCGACCGTCGCCATGAACTCCTGATGCTCGCGCTGCGCATTGTTCACGACCGCGACAGTCGGTTCGGCGATCTTGCTGAGCAATTGCGTTTCGCCAGGATGATTCATCCCAAGCTCGACCACCGCCAGCCGATGCGCACCGCTCAACCGGAACAACGTGAGCGGCACGCCGATGTCGTTGTTGAAGTTGCCGGCAGTCGCGAGCCGCGCCGTTTCGCCGACCGCCGCCGCGAAAATCGACGAGATCATTTCCTTGACCGTCGTCTTGCCGTTGCTGCCCGTCACCGCGACGAGCGGCATCGTGAAGCGCC
>DASXXR010000240.1:0-1550 GCA_036502945.1 Paraburkholderia sp.
TGCGCGAGCGCAAAGCCGACATCGAGCAGGTGGTGGAGCGCGTGCTGAAGGCGCTCGCGGGCGCATCGGCGAGGCTGGTGGATAGCGTGCACGGCGCCTGCGACGAGATGATCGTGGTCGCGCACGACATCGCGCCGGCCGACATGATGCAGTTCAAGACGCAGACGTTTCAGGGTTTCGTCACGGATCTCGGCGGCCGCACGTCGCATACGGCGATCGTCGCGCGCAGCCTGGGCATTCCGGCCGCGGTCGGCGTGCAGCACGCGAGCGCGTTGATCCGTCAGGACGATCTGATCATTGTCGACGGCGATCACGGCATCGTGATCGTCGATCCCGCGCCGATCGTGCTGGAGGAATACTCGTACCGTCAAAGCGAAAAGGAGTTGGAGCAGCGCAAGCTGCAGCGGCTGAAATTCTCGCCGACGCAAACGCTGTGCGGCACCCGCATCGAATTGTGCGCGAACATCGAACTGCCGGAAGACGCGCACGCGGCGATCAACTCGGGCGCGACCGGCGTGGGCCTCTTCCGGACCGAGTTCCTGTTCATGAATCACAAGGACCGCATGCCGGAGGAGGAAGAGCAGTTCAGCGCGTACCGTCGGGCGGTCGAGTTGATGAATGGTCTGCCGGTGACGATCCGCACCATCGACGTCGGCGCCGACAAGCCGCTCGATTCGATGAGCGGCGGCGACGGCTACGAAACCGCCCCGAATCCCGCGTTGGGACTCAGAGCGATTCGCTGGAGCCTGTCGGAGCCGCAGATGTTCCTGACGCAGTTGCGCGCGATCCTGCGCGCGTCGGCGTTCGGCACGGTGAAGATTCTGATTCCGATGCTCGCGCATGCGCAGGAGATCGACCAGACGCTCGATCTGATTCGCGAAGCCAAGCGTCAACTGGACGATGCGGGCATCGCCTACGCTCCGAACGTGCAGGTCGGCGCGATGATCGAAATCCCGGCGGCCGCTATCGCATTGCCGCTGTTCCTGAAGCGGCTCGATTTCCTGTCGATCGGCACCAACGATCTGATCCAGTACACGCTGGCGATCGATCGCGCGGACAACTCGGTGGCGCATCTGTACGACCCGCTGCATCCGGCGGTGCTGCATCTGATCGCCTTCACGCTGCGCGAGGCGAAGCGCGCCGGTGTGCCGGTGTCGGTGTGCGGCGAGATGGCGGGAGATCCGGCGTTGACGCGTCTGTTGCTCGGCATGGGCCTGACCGAGTTTTCGATGCACCCGAGCCAACTGCTGGTGGTCAAGCAGGAGGTGCTGCGCTCGCATCTGAAGACGCTGGAGAAGCCGGTGGCCGATGTGCTGGCTTCGTTCGAACCGGAAGAAGTGCAGGCTGCGCTCAAGCGCGTCGCGCAGGTCTGAAACGCGAGGTTGGTTTTCCCGCATGAAAAACGCCGCACAATGTGCGGCGTTTTTCATTTCAGCGTTCCGTAAGCGTAGGCATCAAGGCCGATGCGCTTGCCCGCACACCGGGCAATCCGGCTGACGCCCGATGCGCATCGTGTTCCATTCCATCCGCAGCGAATCGAGCATCATCAG
>DASXXR010000241.1:0-6478 GCA_036502945.1 Paraburkholderia sp.
CGCTCGACGCCGCGAAGAGCGGCGTGCGTTCGGTGCACATCATCGACGGTCGTATCGAGCATTCGGTGCTGCTCGAAATTCTGACCGAGCAGCCGTTCGGCACGATGATCCGCTCGCATTGAGCACGAATGCGCCTGAATCGGGCGCATTCGAAGCAGCATAAAGCACGTCGCATCGGCCGTGCCTCGCGCAAAGCGGGGCATACTGATAGCACTTATCGTGCACCGGCGCACGATAAGCAGCCGGCCGGAGCCCGCGCCGTCTCGTCCCAGCGGCATCGACCACACGGCCCGACATTCAAACCATGCGCATCCCCCGCTCCAGACACCGCCGACCGCGTATTCAAGCCGGCAATCCAGTCTGGCTGTTCGATCTCGACAACACGCTGCATCGCGCGTCGCACGCGATCTTCCCGGCAATCAACAGCGCGATGACGCAGTACATCGTCGACGCGCTGAAAGTCGAACGCGACGAAGCCGACTGGCTGCGCGTCAGCTACACGCAGCGCTACGGTGCAACCTTGCTTGGCCTCGCTCGCCATCACACGGTCGACCCACACGACTTTCTGAAAGTCGTCCATACCTTCGCCGATCTGCGCGCGATGTTGCACGCCGAACGCGGTCTCGCGCGCCTGATCGCCGGGCTGCCGGGCCGCAAGATCGTGCTGACGAACGGACCGGAATCGTATGCGCATGCGGTGCTCGCGGAACTGCGCATCGAGCGGCTGTTCGAGCGCGTGATCGCGATCGAACATATGCACGACCGCCGCAAGTGGCGCGCCAAGCCGGATCCGGCGATGCTGCGCAAGGCGATGCGCGACGCACACGTGCACCTCGCCGACGCGATCCTCGTCGAGGACACGCGCGGGCACCTGAAACGCTATAAGCGGCTCGGCGTGCGTACCGTTTGGATCGTCGGTCATCTGCCGCGGCGAACGCGTGAAGACGGCGCGCCGGCGCGCTTGCCGGGCACGGGGCGCCCGCACTATGTCGACCGGCGCATTCGTTCGTTAAAATCGCTACGACTGGGCAATCGCTCGGCGCGACCGGAGGAACGACAGACATGCAGCCGATTCACAAGCATGACGAGGACGTAACCGAAGACCAGCCGGGCAACGAAGCCAGCGGAAGCAATGGCAATGGCAGCGCCCGCGCGGCGCGCCTGAAGCCGGGCGAGCGCCGTGTGCACATTCTGCAAACCCTCGCGGCGATGCTCGAGGCGCCCAAAAACGAAAAGATCACGACGGCCGCGCTCGCGGCGCGGCTGGGCGTGTCCGAAGCCGCGCTGTACCGGCACTTCGCCAGCAAGGCGCAGATGTTCGAAGGGCTGATCGAATTCATCGAGCAGACGCTGTTCGGCCTCATCAACCAGATCGTCGCGAAAGAGCCGAACGGCGTCCTGCAAGCCCGCGCGATCGCGCTCACGTTGCTCAACTTTTCCGCGAAGAATCCCGGCATGACGCGCGTGCTGACCTGCGAGGCGCTGGTCGGCGAACATGAGCGGCTGACCGAGCGCGTGAACCAGATACTCGAACGCATCGAAGCGTCGCTGAAACAATGCCTGCGGGTTGGGTTAATGGACGCCAATGCGCAAGCGGGTGGGCAAAGCGCCCAGACTGGAGCGCCCTCGAACACCGCGCAGGCAGTCGAAACGCACGCATCCGCCGTCCCGCTGCCGGCCGACTACGACCCCGTGGTGCGAGCGAATCTGCTGCTCAGCTACATCATCGGCCGCTGGCACCGGTACGTGCGAAGTGGCTTCGTTCGCGCGCCCGGCGAACACGCGGATGCCCAATTACTGCTGATCCTCCAATAACACCGCGCAGCGCAGTTCTCGCGCCGGCGCGGCGGCCACCCGACGCTGTCGCGGTGAGTTTTCCGCTATACTCTCCCCCTGATTGTTGTATTGATGTTGTGTATAGCGCGCCGATTTGCTGACTTGATTGCGGGCGCGCGAACCTGCCGGGCGCTGGTCCGCGGTTCATATAAATGCGGCTAAAGAGGTCGTCAGCCGCGCACATCGCCCCCTCGCGCATCGCCGACACCGTTTAGCCGCCCAGTAGTCGTCAAAGGCGGAACAAATGGAATCGATCGGGATCGTCGCTCCACAGAAAATGCATTTCCCCGAGCCGCTGCAAATGCAGAACGGCAGCTCGCTCGCCTGCTACGACCTGATGGTCGAAACCTACGGCACGCTCAACGAAGCACGCAGCAACGCGGTGCTGGTCTGTCACGCGCTCAATGCATCGCATCACGTGGCGGGCGTGTATGCAGACAATCAGCAGGACGTCGGCTGGTGGGACAACATGGTCGGCCCGGGCAAGCCGCTCGATACGAACCGCTTCTTCGTGATCGGCGTGAACAACCTGGGCTCGTGTTTCGGCTCGACGGGTCCGATGAGTCTCGATCCTTCCACCGGCCGCCCTTACGGTGCGAGCTTTCCGGTCGTGACCGTCGAAGACTGGGTGAACGCGCAGGCGCGCGTCGCCGATGCGTTCGGGATCGAGCGCTTTGCCGCGGTGATGGGCGGCAGCCTCGGCGGCATGCAGGCGCTTGCGTGGAGCTTGATGTATCCGGACCGCGTCGCGCATTGCATCGTCGTCGCGTCCACGCCGAAGCTGTCCGCACAGAACATCGCGTTCAACGAAGTGGCGCGCTCGGCGATTCTGTCGGACCCGGACTTCCATGGCGGCGACTACTACGCGCACGGCGTGAAGCCGAAGCGCGGCTTGCGGGTGGCGCGCATGATCGGCCACATCACGTACCTGTCCGACGACGACATGGCCGCCAAGTTCGGCCGCGCGTTGCGGCGCGCGGAAGGCGCGCTCGACGCGTACAACTTCAACTTCGATGTGGAATTCGAAGTGGAATCGTACCTGCGCTACCAGGGCGACAAATTCGCCGACTACTTCGACGCGAACACCTATCTGCTGATCACCCGCGCGCTCGACTACTTCGACCCCGCGAAGGCCTTCGACGGCGACCTGACCGCCGCGCTCGCGCATGCGAAAGCGAAGTACCTGATCGCAAGCTTCACAACCGACTGGCGTTTTGCGCCGGCGCGCTCGCGCGAACTGGTGAAGGCACTGCTCGATCACAAGCGGCACGTGACGTACGGCGAAATCGACGCGCCGCATGGCCATGACGCGTTCCTGCTCGACGACGCGCGCTATCACAACCTGATGCGCGCCTACTATGAACGGATTGCGCTCGAGGTGAACGCATGAACCAGCAAGCATTCGATTTTCTCTCGTCGCGCTCCGATTTCCGCGCCATCGCACGCTGGGTCGAGCCGCGCTCAACGGTACTGGATCTCGGCTGCGGCGACGGTTCACTCCTGTCGCTGCTGACTGAAGAGCTCGAAGTGCAAGGCTACGGCATCGAGATCAACGACGCAGGCGTGCTGGCCTCGGCGAAAAACGGCATCAACGTGATCCAGCAGAATCTCGAAGACGGGCTGCGGCTTTTCGAAGACGCCAGTTTCGACTTCGCGATTTTGTCGCAGACTTTGCAGACGATTCATCAAACCGCCGCGATCCTGCGCGAAACGGTGCGGGTCGGCAAGCAGTGCATCGTGTCGTTTCCGAACTTCGGCTATTGGCCGCACCGGCTGTCGGTGTTGCAGGGTCGGATGCCGGTGTCGAAATCGCTGCCTTATCAATGGCACAACACGCCGAATGTGCGCGTGCTGACGATCAAGGACTTCGAAGCACTCGCGTCGGAAGTCGGCTTCGAAATCCTCGATCGGGTCGTGCTGCACGGCGGCCAGACGGTGCGTTGGGGCGCGAACTGGCGTGGTAGTCTTGCGGTCTATCGCGTCAAGAAAAGCTAACGCAAGCATCCCCATGCCGAACCCGCCACACGAGGCGCCTGCGCTTACCGCTCACGAAGAACATCCCGGATGGCGCGCGTTTCTGAATACGCGCATGCTGATCTGCGTCTTTCTCGGCTTCACGTCGGGGTTGCCGCTTTTCACGCTTGTCTATCTGGTGCAGGCGTGGCTGCGTTCCGAAGGCGTCAACCTGAAGGAAATCGGTCTCTTTGCGCTGATCCAGTTTCCCTATACGTGGAAATTCGTCTGGGCGCCGCTGATGGACCGCTATATTCCGCGTCTGCCGGCGTGGCGGCCGGGGCGGCGGCGCGGCTGGATGCTCGTTACGCAGATCCTCGTCGCAGGCGCGATCGCATCGCTTGGCATCGTGTCGCCGCGCGATTCGATCTGGACCGTCGCGGCACTGACCGCGCTCGTCGCATTCTTCGGCGCAAGCCAGGACATCGCGATCGACGCATATCGCCGCGAACTGCTGCGCGACACTGAACAGGGGCTCGGCAACGCGGTGCACGTGAACGCGTACAAGATCGCAGCACTGGTGCCCGGTTCGCTTGCACTCATCTTGTCGGATCACCTGCCGTGGGCCACCGTGTTCGCCGTGACCGCGGCATTCATGCTGCCGGGCATGGTCATGACGCTCGTTGTGCGCGAACCCGAAGTGCACGGCACGCCACCGAAAAATCTGCGTGCCGCGATCGTCGAACCGTTCCGCGAGTTTATTTTGCGCGACGGCTGGGCCGGCGCACTGTTCGTGCTCGGCTTCATCTTTCTGTACAAGCTCGGCGATACGATGGCGACGACGCTGTCCACCTCGTTCTTCCTCGATGTCGGCTTTTCGCGCACCGAGATCGGCGTCATTGCGAAGACCACGGCGTTCGGCGCGAGTCTCGCGGGCGGGATCATCGGCGGCATCTGGTTGATGCGGATCGGCATCGGCCGCGGGCTGTGGATTTTCGGCATCCTGCAAATGGTGTCGACGCTCGGTTTCGCGTGGCTCGCGCAATTCGCTCCGGGGTCGAACGAGCTTGCGCCCACTTATCACGTTGCCGCGGCGATCAGCCAGTACGCCACGCAACTGCTTGCCGCGCTCGGCAGCCACTGGATTGTGCAGCTCGATCCGAAGCTGTTCGCGCTCGCGCTTGTGTATGGCTTCGAAACGTTCGCCACCGGTCTGACGCTGGCCGCCTTCGTCGCGTATATCGCAAGCACGACCGACCCTCGCTATACCGCTACCCAATTCGCGCTGTTCACCAGCCTCGCCTCGGTGCCGCGCACGCTGGCTTCCGCGGCAAGCGGCTATGTCGTCGCGCAGTTCGGCTGGTTCCATTACTTCATTGCCTGCACACTCCTTGCGCTGCCCGGTATGTTACTTTTGTTCCGGATCGCTCCTTGGAGGAGGTCGTCGTGACGGTGTTCGCCCCGTGGCGCGTGAAGGGCCGGCCGCATCCGCGCGTCTTCTCCGCCACCGCCGTGCGCCGCATCCGTTATCGTCTGATGCATGCGGCGCTCGCGCTGGTTTGTGCGGGCGGCGCAGGCATTGCGGCTGGCAGTGCGATGGCAGCCGACGCGACCGCCGGGTCTGCCGCAAGCGCAGGCGTGAATACCGGCGCCACCGCCAGTGCAACCGCGAGCCCGGCCACGAACGCGCCCGTTAGCGCGGCAAGCGGCGCAAACGCGCCGGCCGTTCCGAAGCCCGAGCCCGCCGCGGCCACCGGGTCAGGATCAGGACCCAGCGCATCGGCTCCGGAGAGTGCGAGTTCCGCGCCCCCGGCACCACCCCCCGCCGCCGCACACGCACCGGCGCCCGCGTCAAACCCGCCCGCCCCATCGACGCCCTTTCAGCCGAACCCGCTACTCCGCTTCGGCGGCCTGGCTGTGTTCCGCAATCTGATTCCGTCGTCGATGCTGGAAGGCCAGGCGGCCGAAGAATTCGATCAGATTGCTTACGGCGCGGAGCACGCCAACCGCCTCTACCCCGAGACCGACGCCCACGTGAAGCGCGTGCGCGCAATCACGGACAAGCTCATCCCGTACGCGCTCAAATGGAACGACCGCGCGAAGAACTGGAAATGGGACGTCGCGGTAGTGCGATCGTCCGACATCCGCATGTACTGCCTGCCGGGCGGCAAGATTGTGATTTATAGCGGGATTCTCGATCGCGTGCGGCTCAACGATAACGAACTTGGGATGCTGCTCGGCCACGAGATCGCGCATGCATTGCGCGAACATGCGCGCGAGCGCCTGGGCGAGCAACAGGCCGCGCAACTCGGCTCAGGACCTATTCCGCAGTTGTTCGGTCTCGCGGATCTCGGCATGGCTCCGCTCGGGATCGGTTCGCAATTGCTCGAGATGAAGTACGAGCGCGCCGACGAAACCGAGGCCGACGTGATCGGCAGTGAAATCGCGTCTCGCGCCGGCTTCGATCCGCGTGCGGCGGTCACGCTCTGGGACAAGCTCGATCAGGTGACGCGTGGCGACCGCGATCGCGGCTTCATCTACGTGCATCCGTACACACCGGCACGCCGCGCCGACATCGTGAAGCGTTTGCCGGACATGCTGCCGCTCTACGCGAAGGCGATCGGCAAGACGGTCGATACGTTGCCGGACTATCCGGGCGGCGGCAAGCAGCGGCGCACCGCGGCGCGCG
>DASXXR010000242.1:0-9448 GCA_036502945.1 Paraburkholderia sp.
CCGGCGCCGACCAGCGCGACCGCCCCTTCGTCGCGGCTCATCAGAAACACCGCGGCGCCTTCGCCGACGTTGATGCCGCAGCGATTGCGGCTCATCGGATTGGTGCGCACGATGCTCGTCGATTCGAGCGAAGCGAAGCCCTGCACGGTCAGCTCGCATAGTGAGTCAACGCCGCCGACCACGACGGCATCGCACAACTGCAACTGCAACATCCGGCGCGCCGACACGAACGCCTTCGCACTCGACGTGCACGCGGTCGACACCGTAAACGCAGGGCCGTCGACGCCAAGCGCGGCCGCCGCAAACGGCGCAGCCGTGCCGATTTCCATCTGCCGGTAGTTGAAGCCCTCGGGCAGCTCGCCCGCCTGCGCCTGATGCACGAACGCTGCCTCAGCCGCGTCGATGCCCGATGTGCTCGTGCCGAGCACGACGCCGATCCGGTGCGGGCCATAACGCTCGCGCGCCGCTTCGATCGCGGGGCGGATCTGCTCGAGCGCAGCCAGCAGCAGCCGGTTGTTACGGCAGTCGTAGCGCGCCAGCGCGGCGGGCGGCGCGATGTCGAGCGGTGCCGTCACGCGGCCGACGAACGCGTCGCCGATGCCGGTGTGCGTGAGGCCCATGCCCGGCGAATCGCCGGCGGCCAGCGCCGGCACCATGGCATCGACGTCGTCGCCGAGCGCGTTGATCATTCCGAGTGCGTGCAAGTAGACATGGGGCGCGCTCATGCGGACCTCCGTAACGTCGATGGCATGCCGACCGGCGCGAGCAGCACCGAAACGGCGATGCCGAGTGCCAGCGTCGCGCCGAAGCTCTTCAAGGCGGGCATGTCGCTCATCCCCAGCATGCCGAACGACAGCAGCGTCGTGGCCGCCGACAGCAGCACGCCGGTCCACACCGCGCCGAGATCCGCGTGCGCGCGCAAACACCCTTCGCGCAGGAAGACCGCATAGTTGGCGCCTACGCCGAGCGCCAGCATCAACGCGAGACAGTTGAAAAGATTGAGCGGCACGCGCGCGTAGCCGAATGCGGCGAGTGTCACGCCAATCGCGAGCAGCACCGGCAACGCCACCTGAATGCCGCCGAGCGGCCGGTAGCGCACCATCAGCAGCACCAGCACGAGCAGCAGCGCGCCCGCAAGCCAGAGCGCGCTGTCGACGCGGTACTCGCCGAACAGCTTCGACACGCTGGCGGCCTTGTCGACGAACAGCACGCCCGGCAGCGCCTGCGCCGTGGCAACGAGCACCGGCTGGTTATCAGGTGTCACGCGCTGCGGAACGACCACGGCCGCATAGCCGCCATCGTTCGGGCCGACGCGGCCAAGCCACAAATGGCGAAACGGCTGCGACCACGGCGCGGCGAGCCAACGCTCGACCGTCAACGGCGCGGCGTCCGGGTGGGCGTACGACGCGAGCCACGCGTCGGCAACTTCGTCGCGAAAGCCCGCTGCGAGCAACGTGGCGCGCAGCGCGGCCGGGTCGTCGAAGACGCGCCGCGCGAGCAACGCGCGATCGGCGGCCTGCCGTTGCGCGGAAGGCACAAACGATGTCACCGACTGCCAGCCGTCGACCGATGCCGCACCCGTCAGCGCCCCAAGCTTCGCGCCGAGTGCTTCCGCGCGCTGCAGCACGAGTTCCGGTGTCGCGCCGCGCACGATGAAAAACTGCGCGGTATTGTCGACGCCCACCGCCGAGCGCACCTGATCTTCCTGCGCGGCAAGCGACGGATCGCGGTTGATCAGCAAGTGGATATCGTCGTCGCTCGTGAGGCGCAGCCACCCTGGCGCCGCGACGATCAACAGAAGTATCGCGAGCGCCCACGTGCGCCGGCCGCCGATCACCGCGTGCCAACCCGTCAGCAGCCGGCCCGCTGCCGCAAAGAGCCGCCGCTGGCCGCGCTTCGGCGGCTTCGCCAGAAGCGCGGGAAGCAGCCACAGCACCGACGCGAACGCCGTGCAAATACCGACTATCGCGAAGCACGCAATCTGCTTGAGCGCGGGAAACGGCACCCACGCGAGCACCGCATAACCGAGCAGACTCGTTGCCAGTGCAACCGTCAGCGCCGGCCGCACCGCGCGCGCGCCGCGGCGCGCGTCCCAATCGTGCTCGCGGCCGGGGCCTGTATCGAGGTAGACGACGAAGTACTGAATCGAATAATCGACCGCCTCGCCGATCAGGCTCGCGCCGAACACGAGCGTCAGCAGATGCAGTTGGCCGAATACCAGCATCGTCGCGGCGAGCGCGCAGACAATGCCGAGCGCGGTCGAAACGAAACCGAGCAGCAACAGCCGCGGCGAACGGAACACCCACAGCATCAGCAGCGCGACCCCGCAGACGGACACGGCGCCGATCAGATGCACTTCACGCTCCGCTGCGCTGCGCGCCGCCTGCGCATAGAACACGGCGCCCGTGCGGGCGATCGACACATCCGTGAACTGCGCTTGCAGCGGCGTTTCCGCGCGAGCAACCGCGCCGAGCACCGCTTGCTGCGTCTTCGCTTCGTACGCGGAGCCGGGCAATGCCGCGACGACCAGCACGCTCGTCGACGTACCGCGGTGCGCGACCAGCAAGCCGTCCTCGATCTCGAGATTCGATGTCGCAAGCGGCAGGTCCGCGAGCCAGTGTTCGAGCCAGCCGAACGGATCGTCGGCGAGCGACGTTGCGAGCGCGCCGTGCACCGGATTGAAGAGCCGCCGCGCGAGCGCATCGTGCAGCGACATCGAACCGTTCGCGAGCGTCGCGCGGTCGTCCGGCGTGAGCAGGCCGAAGCGATACGGCAGATACAAACCGCCGATCTGCGACAGATCGAACGGCGGTAATTGCGCCATCACCGAGCGGAATGCGCCGCTTGCCGAAAGCGTTGCGCCGAATTGTTTCGCCGCTGCTTTTGCGTGCGTCGCGTCATTGCTCGTGACGAGGAAAACGGTGCGGTCGCCGAGCGCCGTCGCGAGCGTGTCGACCGCTTGCTCCGCGACGGGGTCGGCTTCCGTCGCGGGCAATAGCGCGAGCAGATTGGTCTGCAGCGGCGACGGGCCGGCGAAGCGCCACGCGCAATACAACGCCGCCGCGAGCGCAAGCACGAGCCACGCGGCAAGGATGCCCCATTGCTGTTTCGCGTGTCGCTGCTGCACCAGTTGCATCACGGTGCTCCGAAGAGC
Organism: Paraburkholderia sp.; assembly: GCA_036502945.1. Classification (GTDB taxonomy): domain Bacteria; phylum Pseudomonadota; class Gammaproteobacteria; order Burkholderiales; family Burkholderiaceae; genus Paraburkholderia. Next base: position 3,155 of record DASXXR010000242.1, read on the forward strand.
GCACGGTCGGCCGGCGCGAGTTCGTCTACGGCTGCGCTGTTGGCGAAGTCGATCTGCGTCACATCGCCGTTCGCGAGCGTGATGCGCAACGTCTGCAAGTAGTCGGCGCCGCTCATCCGCAGGCTCTTGATCGATTGCGCAAGCTGCGGCTGACTCGGCGTCAATTGCATCCGCCATTGCGCGGGCGTGCCTTGCGCGTCGACGTCGAATTGCGAATACAGCGCCGACAGGTCGCCGCCGAGCATCGCACGCATCATCCGCGACACCTGGGCGACGCCGCGTGCGCCGCTTGTGCCGCTTGTGCCATTCATGCCTTGCGTGCGGCTCGTCATCGCGCGCTGGCCGTCGCCGTTCACTTCGCGCACACCGGCGTCATCGATCACGTAAGTCGCCTTGTACGGCGTATCGATGCGCCAGATCACGCCGCGCTCGCGAAAGAACAGCAGCGAGCCCGTGCTGACAAGCGGCTGCTTCATCGCCGACAACGTCTGGGTTTGCGTGAACTGCGCGCGGATGCCTTTCGCCTGCGCGAGATGTTGAGCAATCTGCGAGACGAGCGCCGAATTTTGCGTAGCGGCAGGCGGCGTCGCCGCAAGAGCCGCAAACGGAACCCCGCCCACGCCGATGAAAAGCGCGGCAAGTGCCGACCAGCGCCGCCGCTTCAACGTGCCCATACGCGTTCCAGTTTTTCCAGCACGACCGGCGGCGACACGAACTGCAATTCGCCGGTGGCGGCATCCACCGCGACCTGAATCGTGTAGCCCTTCGTGAGCCGCGCGCCCGATGCGCAATCGACGATTTCGTAGCTGATCTTCAGCCGGTTCTCGTATTCGAGCAGTTGCGTGCGCACGTCGAGTTGCTGTCCATAAGTGGCCGGGCGAACGTACTTCAGATGCACTTCGACGATCGGCCACACATACCCCGATGCCTGCATCTCGCGATAGTCGTAGTCGAATTCGCGCAGCAACGCCGCGCGGCCGATCTCGAAGTACTTCAGATAATGGCCGTGCCAGCAGACGTTCATCGCGTCGACGTCGTGAAACGGCACTTCGATTCGCGCGCTCGCGGTGAGCGCCGGGCGCGGTTCAGTCATCGGATGCATGTTGTGGCTCCGCGCGAGGGTCGTCCGTCAGTTCGCCCGCTGCAATGCGCGCCGTCAGCGCGCGCAGGTCGCTTTCCAGCGCGCGGTCTTCGTCGACGAACGGCGACTGCGCGGTGACGCGATCGGCAAAATCGCGCAGCGGCACGGGGATGCGGGTCGCGCTGCTGATTTTCACGCGCAGCCGCAGCGCCTGCACCGTCGCGAGCGTGTGCGCGGCGGCCACCTGCTCGGTCAGCTGCAGCACACGCAGGCAGTCGCGTGCGGCGATCGTGCCCATGCTGACCTTGTCCTGATTGTGCGATTCGGTCGAACGCGAAAACACGCTGGCCGGCATCGTCAGCTTGAGCGCCTCCGCCGTCCACGCCGACGACGAGATCTGCACCGCCTTGAAGCCGTGATTGATCGGCGCACGCGAAGGCGCCGCACCCGTGAGGTTGCGCGGCAAGCCGTTGTTGAACTTGTCGTCGACCAGCAGAGCGAGCTGGCGGTCCATCAGGTCGGCAAGATTCGCGACGGCGGTTTTCAGCGAATCCATCGCGAACGCGATGTGGCCGCCGTAGAAGTTGCCGCCGTGCAACACACGCTCGCTGTCCGGATCGATCAACGGATTATCGTTCGCGCTGTTCAGCTCGTTTTCGATGTCGCGCCGCATCCACGACAGCGCGTCGCAGGCGACGCCGATCACGTGCGGCGCACAGCGGATCGAATAGCGGTCTTGCAGACGATGCCCCGGCGTGTCGTCGCGGCCCGCCAGGTCGGCGCGAATCCACGCGGCGGCTTCGGCCTGGCCGGCATGCGGCTTGGCCGCGAAGATCAGCGCGTCGAAATGCGCGGCGCGGCCGTCCAGCGCCACCGTCGACAGCGCCGTCAGGCGCGCGGCAATCCGCGTCAGATGCACGGCGCGCGCGAAGGCGAGGCACGCGAGGCCCGTCATCACCGCGGTGCCGTTCATCAGCGCGAGCCCTTCCTTCGGCGCGAGCGTCAGCGGTTCGTGGCCGAGTTGCGTCCATACGCCGCGCGCATCGCGCAACGCGGCGTCGAACAGCACGTCGCGCTCGCCGATCAGCGCCGCGGCCACATAGGACAGCGGCGTGAGATCGCCGCTCGCGCCCACCGAGCCTTCGGCCGGAATGCGCGGCAAGACCCGATGGTTGATCAGATCGGCGAGCCGCTCGAGCAGCACGTGGCGCACGCCGGACAAGCCGTAAGCGAGCGAGTTGAGCCGTGCGGCGATGACTGCCAGCACTTCTGCGTCGTCGAGATACGCGCCCATGCCGCAGCCGTGATAGCGCGTCAGTTGCAGCGGCAGTGCTTCGACGAGCGCCATCGGCACATCGACGACGCATGCATCGCCGTAGCCGGTATTGACGCCGTAGACGGTCTCGCCGGCAGCAAGCAGCCGGCGCAAAAATTCGGCCCCGCGTTCGATGCGCGCGCGCCATGCCGGGTCGCCGTTCAGCGCCACCGGCGCGCGCTGCAGCGCAATCGCTACGACTTCTTCGATCGTCAGCCGCCGTCCGCCGAACACGATCGGCCCGCTCGCCGCCAAGGATTCCGGGCTCATATTGCGACGCATGTCATGCTCGGCCATTAGCCCCTCCGCCGGCACGGCCGGATGACCGCAGCGAACCGCCGTTGGGCGGAAGCCCGCGCGCCGAAGGCGCCCAGAAATCGAAGAAATTGAACCATTGATAAGGAGCCTTGCGGCAATAGTGTTCCAGACGCGACGCAAACCGCTGAGCCCATTGCGCGATGTGTTCCGCGCGCTCGCGGCGCGGCAGATCGATACGTTCGGCGAACGACTCGAAGTACATCGTGTAGCGGTTGCGCTCTTTCAGACAGAAGAACAGATAGACCGGACAGCCGAGCGCATGCGCCAGCACATACGGCCCCTGCGCGAACGGCGCGGCGGCTCCAAGGAACTGCGCATGGGTCGTGCGGCCCGATTCGCGCGCGGGCACGCGGTCGCCGACGATCACCAGCAATTCGCCCGCATCGATGCGCTCCTGCATCATCATCGATGTCTGCGGCCCGAAATCGCTCACCTCGACGAGACGCTGCGCGAACTTGCCGTGCGCCGATGCGAGCACGCTGTTGAAGCGGCGCGCATGTTCCATGTAGACGATCGCGGTGATCTTCGTATACGCGCCGCGCATCGCGAGCGCACGCATCATTTCCAGATTGCCGAGATGCGCGCCGATCACGAGCGCGCCGCGGCCGCTGGCGACCAGTGCTTCGAACGCGGACGGATCGTCGAAAGCGACGCGTGCCGGGTCGACGCGCCCCGACCATGCGGCGAGCTTGTCGAGCCCCGCTTGCGCGAACGACAGCATCTGCCGGTAGGCGGAAGCCCAGCCGGGACGCGGCGTGCCGCCGCCCGGCGCAGCTTGCGCAAGATGCGCGAAGTAGCTGTGCGACGCGGCGCGCGCGGCGCGTCCCGTCAGCAGGAAATACGCGACGACCGGATGCAGCCATAACGCGGTGAAACGCATTCCGAACATGCGGCAACAGAGCGCGAGCAGCGTCATGCCGACCCGGCTGCCGCGCTCCGCGGTGCGCCACCAGCGCTGCCCGCCTTCGTCGACGTTGGGGCTCGCCGGCCGTGCCGCGCGCCGCGGCATGACCTTGTGCGCGAGCAGCACCGGCAGTCTTATCAGCATCCCGCCGACCAGCCCCGTATGGGTGCGCGTAATGCGCACGTTGTCCCATAGCATGTCGAAGTGCGACACGCCACCGGCCGCATAGGTGACGCGCGTCGGAATCGAGCGGAACGCGAGCCGGCGCCAGGACAGCCGCACGAGAATCTCGATGTCGAAATCCATCCGCGTCGGCAGCGCAACGCTATCGATCAGCGCGCAGGCCGCATCGAGCGGATACACGCGAAAGCCGCACATCGAATCGCGAATCGCGAACGACAGCGTTTCGACCCATACCCAGACGTGCGTCAGATAGCGTCCGTACAGGCGCGCCTTCGGCACGCTGCGATCGTAGACAGGCCGGCCGAGAATCACCGCGGCGGGCTCGGCCCGCGCGGCATCGACGAAGCGCGGCACGTCGGCGGCGTCGTGCTGGCCGTCGGCGTCGATCTGCAACGCATGCGTGTAGCCTGCGTTGCGCGCGGCACGCAGGCCGGCCATCACCGCTGCGCCCTTGCCGACGTTCGCCGGCAGGCGCAGCAGCATCAACCGCGGCACGTGCTGCCCGTATTGCGCGGCGAGCGCGGCCAGCACCGCTTGCGTCGCTTCGTCGCTGCCGTCGTCGACGACGAACACCGGCAAGCCGTGCACCATCAGGTTCGCAACGGTCGCGCCGATTGCATCCTTATGGTTGTAGATCGGAATGACGATGCAAGGAGCGAAGCTCATGAGCGCTCCCGATAAACGAGCCAACCCGACGCGCAATCCCGCTGGCCGAGCCGGTACGCGAACTGCACGCGCTGCCTCGCGGTATCGAGCGACAGCGTCAGGTTCAGCAGCGCGCCCGGCGGCACCGGCGCAGTGAACTTCAGCCGGTCGATCGATACGATCGACCGCACATTCGCGACGTGTTCGGCAGCAAAACGGATGGCCCAGTCGATCTGCACGACGCCCGGAAGAATCGGCAAGCCGGGGAAGTGGCCGGCGAAATGCACGAGCGTCGGCGGCACGCGAAGTTCGTAGTGGAGTTGGTTGCCGTCGCGCGTTTCAGCCAGCACTTCGAGGCCTTCCGCACGCGCTTCGAACGCGGCGGCAACCGCGGCGACCGGCAGCTTGCCGCGCGCATCGAACGGCAGCGCAATCCGGAAGCGCCAATGGCGCGGCAGCACGACGACATCGAAATACGCGGCGAGATGCCGGCGCAGCGTTTTCGCCAACGCGGCGCGGCCATGACCTCGCAACGCTATTACGCCCGCTTCCGTCAGCGCGACGACAGCGCCGACCCGCTCGCGCGATGCGCCCGCAAGCGGCACCGCCGCTGCTTGCGCAACGTACGGATGCAGCGCGAGGCGCGTTTCGATCTCCGGCAGCGAGACGCGCTTGCCGTCCAGCTTGATGATGCGGTCGAGACGGCCTTGCAGGTGGAAACGGCCGTCGGCGTCGAACGTGACGGCGTCGTCGGTCGGGTGCCAGCCATCGTGGCCGAGATGCGGCGAGCGGACGTTCAGCGCGCCGTCTTCGCTGCGTCGCACGTCGATACCGGCCAGCGGCCGCCACGCAGCCGATTCGTTCCGGCGGCGCCATGCAATGCCGCCCGTTTCGGTGCTGCCGTACACTTCGATCGGCGCCGCGCCGAAGGCGGCCGTGTATTCGGCCGCCGTGTCTTCAGTTAGCGGACCGCCCGATGAAAAGAACGCGCGCGGCGCGGGCGCAAGCGTCGCGAAACCCGGCAGCGCGGTCCAGCGTGACAATTGCGCAGGCGTCGCGACGACCACCGCCGATGCCGATCCGCATTGCCGAAGACGCTCCTGCAATTGCAACGGGTCGGTCACGACCGACCGGTCGAACGCGCGCCCGGCCGCAAGCGGCCACAGCACACGGAACAGCAAGCCATAGATGTGACGATGCGGCACGCTGGCCAGCACAACCGCATCGCCAACGAGCGCGCCCCATTCGCTTTCCAGCGTGTTCACTTCGGCATCGAACTGCGCGAGCGTCTTGCGTATCGCTTTGGGTGTACCGCTGCTGCCCGACGTGTAGAGCGTGAGCGGCGCGAGTGCATCGATGGTGATCGATGGGTCCGGATGTGCCGCTTCCATGTAGGGCGCGTCGGCCCGCGTCCGCATTTCCGGTAGCGGCAAGGTGGCGCCGCTGAGCTCCTGCACGTCGGCATCGGTCAGCACCGTGTCGTAGGCGCCGGCCAGATCGGCAAGATAACCGGGCGTCGCGCTTGCCGGAATCACCGGCTCCTTGCCGCACGCGAACAGCGCAAAGAGCGCGCACGCGAAGTCGAACGGGTCGTCGATACAGAGCGCGTAGCGCTGCCAGGATTGCTCGCGCAGTTGCGCCGCGATGACTCGCACGCGTGCGCGGAACGCCGCGAAATCGATCGTATCCGCGTGGCTGCCGCCGACACAAACAGGCGTATTCGGCGCACGCGTGGCCCGCAGCAATGCATCGAGCGCGATCATGCGGCCTCCGAGCGCGCGGCGCGCGGCAACACGATCAGATAGCGCCAAACGATTTCGCCGATCAGCAGGACGCCGATCAGCCCAT
>DASXXR010000243.1:0-3153 GCA_036502945.1 Paraburkholderia sp.
ACGAGCCAAGGCAAAGTCTGAGACCCGCGAAACCCCCGCTACAGCGTCGCAAGACGTTTAGCGGTGGGAGAGTTCATTGTGAAGACGGGTCGCCGCGGCTTGCGATGCAAGCGGCATCGGTTGAGCGAGGATTCAGGGTTAAGAGGCACGAGAGCGTGCCGTAGCCGTACATCCGGTTGGTCTGATGGCTGGGCCGTAGAATCGCGACTTGTACATGTCACGAGTGGCGCGCGCGACGCGGGTTTGCGAAATTCGCGCGCTTGACCAGTCGATCCGTTTTTCGCAAATCAGCCCGTTTTGTCAATCAAAACAGGGCGATGCGGTCAGGCGATCGGTGGCGCCAAAGGCTGTAACACGTTTATCGCGGCGGCAGCTTATCCGTGAGGCAGACGCCAGGGCCGGAGCATCAAATTTCCGGCAGTGGGGTAAGTTGGAGTAGATCAAACAGGTAGTCGGGATTCCAACCCGCGACCTTGCGACGTGCCGCCATGCTGCGCTTTTTCTTGCCGGATTCGGGCCGCATGCGCAGCAGATTCAGCGTGATGCGGCGCAAGGTGGCGAAATTGGCCGTCGCATTGCGCAGCCGCACCGCGCTGGCGTCCTCGCGGAAGGTGACGTCCAGGCAATGATGCAAACCATTCTCGATGGCCCAGTGCATGCGGCTCGCCTCCAGTAAGAAACTGGCCTCAGGTGCGGCGGAACTGATCAGGTACTGCGTCTGCACGCTCACCTGTCCGCGAATGTCGCGCGTGCGCTCAATGCGCACCAGACTCCTGAGTTTGGGCCAGCGGTGCAGTTCGCTGAGATAGTCTGGCGCCGTCACGGCGACGCAGCGGCGCGTTTCGATGCGGCCGTGTCCTTTATCCAGCGTCTCAAAGAACGAAGGCTTCATGTGCGCCCAGTCATGAGCCAGGCCGATGCGCATGTATTCTTCAACGGCTCGCGCCAGACCGGGTTGATTGTCCTTGGCGACCAGCAGATAGTCGCCACCGCGTTCGGTAATCGCTTGCGCGATGGCCACCTGAGTACCGATTGCGTCGATGGTCACCAGACTGCCCTTGAGGGAGAGAGCGGGCAGCAAAGCTTCAATGGCAGTGATCTCGTTTGACTTTTCCTCGCAGCGCCGCTGCGCCAGCACCAGGCCACTCAGGCTCGCGTAGGCCGTCACGCTATGCAAGGCGCGCACGCCCCTGGCATCCGAGCCCGAGCCGCGCACACTCTTGCCGTCGATTGCGATGACCGCATGCAGATCCGGACACACCTGACCAACCCAGTTCAGCAGGCAGGCATCCAGCTGCTTCGGATCGAGCACCTCGAAGATCCGTCGGATGGTGTCGTGCCCTGGAATGCCATGCGGCAATTCCAGGTATTGTCGAAGCCTCGCCTCATTGGCCAGACCCCATTCTTCCATCTCGTCCCAACCCTGGGCGCCGGCCAGCACTGCGAACAACGCAATCGACAGGATGTCGATCAGTTTGTGCGAGGTTCGCCCCATGACGCGGGGATCTTTTATCACCGACAGCAGACTGATCAGTTGTTTTCCCGGGCTCATCGGCATCGCTCTGAAAATCCAGAGTTAACGCCTTTCTCACGCAGTTTACAACCCGCCGCGACAACTCATTGCTTGTAAACGGCTTTTGACGCTCCGGCCCTGCCAATAGGGCTGCCGACGCGAAGCGCCGCCGGCTTGTCGGCTATTCGCGCACCAGCACCACCAGCTTCAAATCCTCGCGATGCGCGGGCTTGAAGGTGATTTGATCGTAGACGATCCGGCCGTCGCGCGGATGGTTGAACTCGCGCCTGCCGCCTTCGCGGCCGCCGACGTCCTGCGACGCCCAGAAGCGCGCGAACGCGTCGCTCGCGGCCGTGAGCGAGTCGATCAGCGCGCGGGTGGGCGCGTCGCTCAGATGGCGGATCGAGTCGGCGCGGAATTCGGCGGCAAGCCGCCGCGCACGTGTTTCCCAGTCGACGATCAACGCGCGCGCGGCGGGTTCGGTGAACGTGTAGCGCAGCAGATTGCGGTCGTGCGCGCCGTCCAGCCAGCCGACGAACAGGTCGGCCGCGCGCTCGTTCCACGCGAGCGCATTCCACTGACGGTCCAGCACGTAGGCCGGCGCGTTCACGAGTTGCACCGTTTCCAGCAGCGTGGCGGGCGCGTCGGCGGCGGCCGGATCGGGCTCGGCTGGGTCGCGCTGCGCGGCCAGCTCGAACAGATAGGCCCGCTCGGCACGCGACAGTTGCAGCGCGACCGCGATCCGCGCGAGCGCGTCGGCGGATGCGGAGACCGGCCGGCCCTGTTCGATCCACGTGTACCAGGTCGGGCTCACGCCGCAGAGCTGCGCGACTTCCTCGCGCCGCAAGCCGGGCGTGCGGCGGCGCGGCCCGGGCGGCAGGCCGACCGCTTGCGGCGACAGCCGTTCGCGGTGAGCACGGATGAAGTCGCCGAGCGCGCGGGCCGGGGTGGCGTCGAGCGGCGGCGGGTTGTCGGCGGAAGACGGCGTGGTCATTCTGATCGGGCTGCGCGTGGAGGGGGTAATAGAGATACCAGAATAATTGCTTAACTTGTACTGGTACACGACGGGCCCTATTGTAGCGGCTAGTAGCGGCTGGAACGGCAAAACGCGCTTCCAGCGCTACCCCCACTCAATAACCGGAGCCCCCCATGAAGCATCACGATCAGGTCGCCGACGCCTTCGGCTCGACCGCCGCCGCGTATTTGACGAGTCAGACCCATGCCACCGGCGCCGATCTGCGGATGCTGGCGGCATCGATCGCCGCGACGCCGGACGCGACGGTGCTCGACATGGGCTGCGGCGCGGGCCACGCGAGTTTCGCGGTCGCGCCGCATGCGAAAGAGGTGGTTGCCTACGACATCGCGCCGCAGATGCTGGCGACGGTCGACGGCGCGGCGCAGGAGCGCGGCCTCGCCAACATCCGCACGCAGCAGGGCGCGGCCGAAACGCTGCCGTTCGCCGACCATTCGTTCGACTGGGTGATCAGCCGGATGAGCGCGCATCACTGGCACGACGTGCCGCGCGCGCTCGCCGAAGTGCGGCGCGTGCTGAAGCCGGGCGGCAAGGTGCTGTTCATCGATATCGCCGGCATCGATCACCCGTTGCTCGACACGCATATTCAGGCGATCGAGTTGCTGCG
>DASXXR010000244.1:0-27218 GCA_036502945.1 Paraburkholderia sp.
GGATGCGTTGGCTCGCGGCCCTGATCTTCCACCCGAAATTGCGCGCGCGCTGGACGATGCCGGCTTGACGAGGCTCTGGCTTCCGCGAACGCTTGGCGGCGCGGAACTGCCGCCCGTCGACTATTTTCGTGTCATTGAAGCTATTGCAAGGCATGACGGCGCGGTCGCATGGTGCGCGAGCATCGCATCCACCGGATGCCGCACGCTGGGTCTGATCGCCCAGCCGGCGGCGGCCGAATTGCTGGCGAACGGCGGATTCGTCGCCGGGAGTCTCAATCCGTCGGCGGGCAACGCCATTAAAGAAAAAGACGGCTGGCGAATCAGCGGGCGTTGGTCCTGGGGGAGCTTCATTGCATATAGCGAGGCGACCTTGGTCGTCTGTGTTGAACGTGAAAGCGGCGGCGCTAACGCAACATCTAAGGGCGGGCCTGCGCTAAGGGGGGCGTTGCTTCCAACGCGAGAAGTCAACATTGTGCGCAATTGGGATGGCGGCGGCTTGCGCTCCTCCGGCAGCCACGATTTCACGATCGACAATGCGTTTGTCGAAGAAGCGCGCACGTTTGCATTGACCGACTTCGCCGTTAAACCGCACCATCCTGGCGCCCTTTATGCGCTGCCGTTCATCACGATGTTCGCGCTCGGAATTACCGCTGTGTCCCTCGGCGTCGCACGTGGGTCAATCGATGCATTGATGGACCTCGCGCAACGCAAGATACCTACCGGCGCGCAGACACCGTTGCGCGAACAAGCGAGCGTACAGGCCGCTATCGCCGAAGCTGAAACCTCGCTGCGATCCGCACGAAGCTTTCTTTTCGAGTCCGTTCAGACGCTTTGGAATCGCCAGATATCGGGCCAGCCTGGCGACATGACGCAGCGGGCGCTGGTGCGCATGGCAAGTTGCCATATCGTTCAGGTGGCGAAGAAAATCACCGACTCGATGTTTTCAGCGGCGGGCGGGTCCGCCGTTCACGAGCGCGCACCGTTTGGCGCTCAATTGCGCGATGCGCAAGCGGTCGCCCAGCACCTGGCTTTTTCACCCCGCACGATGGAAACCGCAGGGCGAGTGCTACTCGGAATGGATCCGGGCACATCGAGGTTCTAGGTCTGCTTACAGGCGCGCGCACGTCGACGTGCGCGCCATTCGCCGATCAATGGCGCCGCGCCTCCGACAGAAACCGCCGCGCCCGCTCGTCGAGGTCAGCCGTGGCATCGAAAAACTGCGCCGTCGGGCCATCTTCCACGATGCGCCCCTCATCCATGAACAGGACGCGGCTCGCCACATGCTTCGCAAATCCCATTTCATGGGTGACCACCAGCATCGTCATCCCTTCCTGCGCCAGTTCGGTGATGATGTCCAGCACCTCGCCGACCGTTTCCGGCTCGAGCGCCGACGTCGGGTTGTCGAACAGCATCACGTCGGGGTCCATCGCCAGCGCTCTTGCGATCGCGACGCGTTGCTGCTGGCCGCGCGATAGCTGCGGCGAATACCTCGATTCATAGGCGCGCAGACCGACGCGATCGAGCATCGCGTGGCTGCGTTCGCTGGCCTCTTCGCTGGAACGATGCAGCACACGCGTCTGTGCAATATCGAGGTTCTGCAAGATCGTCAGGTGAGGAAAAAGATCGAGACTTTGTAACACCATACCGACGCGCGCGCGGTAAGCCTGCTTGACGCGGCCGCCAGCCCGGATCACCTGTTCTCCGACGGCAATCTCTCCGCTCTGGAATGCCTCCAGGCCGTTTATCGTTTTGATGAACGTCGATTTGCCGCCCCCGGACGGCCCGCAAATCACGGCCACTTCGCGGTTGCTGACGGACGCGGAGCAATTGTCCAGCACCTGAAAACTGCCATACCACTTCGAGACGTTACGGATATGAATCACGGTCGACTCCGATCCCGCGCGCAATGAAGCCTTCATGCCACTTCGCTGCACGCCGGCAAAGCTCAGCGCACCGGCTTGATGTTCTGATTGAGACTAAAGAGGTTCGTCGGATCGTACTTCGACTTCAGTTCGGCAAGCCGCGCATAGTTGCCGCCGAATGACGCTTTCGCCTGGTCCGTGCCTTCGTCGCTGACGAAGTTCGCCAGATAGCCGCCGCTCGAATGCGGCTGGAGTGCATCGAACAACGCGCGGGTCCAGCCGATGTGCTGGTCGCTTTCGGCAGCGTCGAGCCATTGCCCGGTGATGCCGATGTTGTATTCCGCGGCCCGGTGTGCAAATGCGGTGTCCGCATGCCCGACCCGCGTCGGCGCGCCGCCGTAGAATTCGAGCACCACGGCGGAAAGCGGCGATTGCATCCGGTTTCCGTGTTCGATGAGCACGTCGATCACGTCGTCCGACAAGTCCTTCACGAACGTCGACTTCCAGTAGTTGTGCGCGTTGTCCGGAAACGAATTGCCGACTAGCGATTGCATCACCGGGAACGGCATCGGCTCGATCGCATCGAGGATCGGCGTGCCGAATTTGCGCAGCGGCGCGAGGACACGCTCGCCTTCGGCAAGCTCGCCGCAATAGCAGACGATCATGCCGACCACCGGCACGCCGTCCGGCGTCGAAATCAGGCCCGCATAGGCGGTCAGTTCTTCCGGTGCCGTTGTCATGAATGCGCGATAGTTGCGCAACACGGCGGTCGCGTCGTCACGGGGGTAGAGCAGCAAACCGCCCAGCACCGTCTTGACCGGATGTGCTCGGAACACGAACGACGTGACAATGCCGAAATTGCCGCCGCCGCCACGCAGCCCCCAGAACAGGTCCGCGTTAGTCTCTTCGCTCGCGGTAACGAGCTCGCCGTTCGCCGTCACGACTTCGCACGACAGCAGATTGTCGATCGTCATGCCGTACTTGCGCACGAGCCACCCCACGCCGCCGCCCAGTGTGAGACCGGCGATGCCGGTTTTCGGCACGACACCGGCCGGCACGGCTAGCCCGTGCAGATGCGTTTCCCGATCGAGGTCACCCAGCAACGCGCCCGCCTGCACATGAACCTTGCGCGAATCGGCTTCGACGGACACGCGTTTCATCGCCGCGAGATCGATAACGATGCCGTCGTCGCAAAGCGAGCGCCCCGCAACGTTGTGGCCACCGCTCCTCACCGCGACCAGCAGATTGTTCGCGCGCGCGAACTTCACTGCGCGAATCACATCGCTTGCGCTCGCGCATTGGGCGATCAGGCCAGGGTGCTTGTCGATACTCGCGTTCCAGATGTGGCGAGCCGCCTCATAGCCTTCATCGCCCGAAAGCAATGCCTGCCCTTTGAACTCGCTTTTGAATTTATCGATCGCGCCCTTGTTGACCTGGGTGCCGTCGCGATGCTTGAGCGTTGCTATGTGCATTGTTCCTTCCTTGGAAAGGGGTCTGGGTCGTCGCGCCAATTCATGATCCGGCGAAGTCGGCATGGCACCACTAAAACACCTGCCGAGCTGTCTTATTCCCGTCGTCTGAATGATTTTCAGGGCTGGATCGAACCCATGGCCGACTATCCGGCGCCGGGAACGGCATGATTCGCTTAACCGTGCGAACCAAAACCATCCTTAAAAAACGCTCAGGAATAAATAACGCCGGCAGTTGTTTTCTCGACTCATGGGCCGCGAGGCGGCTCTTCTGGACCACGAGACAAACGGACCTGCCGAATGCATTCGCTCGACGCTCAGCAGTCACACTGGAAACCGGATACATCGAAGCCGGTCCTGGAACGCACCATCGGCGACACGCTGCGCGCGTCAGCGCGCGCGTTCGGCGTGCGAATCGCGCTGGTTGAAGGCGCCGAAGCCCGCCACGCGCGGCGCGCATGGACCTACGGCGAACTGCTCGCCGAAGCCGAGCGGATCGCTCACGGCCTGTTGCAACGCTTTCAGCCGGGCGAACAAATCGCCGTATGGGGCAACAACAGCCCTGAATGGATACTGCTCGAATTCGGCGCGGCACTGGCGGGGCTCGTCCTCGTGACGGTCAACCCCGCGTTCAAGGCAACGGAACTCGCCTATGTGCTCAAGCAATCGAAGGCAGCCGGCTGCTTCGCGGTGCCCGTCTACAGGGAGCGCGACATGCTCGCGACGCTCGCCGAGATCCGGGCGGACTTGCCTCACCTGCGGGAAGTCTCACCGTTGACCGATCTGCCCCGCGCTGCCGTGAAGGAAACCCGTACGCAACATTTGCCGCTCGTTTTGCCCGACGATGTCGCGCAGATTCAGTACACGTCCGGCACGACGGGATTTCCGAAGGGCGCGTTGCTGAGCCATCGTGGGCTTGCGAATACGGCCCGCTTTTATGCCGAGGCGATCGGCGCGCGCGAAGGCGACGTGTGGGTCAATCCCATGCCGCTCTTTCATACGGCGGGGTGCGGTTTGACAACGCTCGGCGCGCTGCAGACCGGCGGCACCCAGGTTCTGCCGCCGGCCTTCGACGCCGGCCGGATGCTCGAACTCATCGAGTCCGAGCGCGGATCGATCGTGCTGTGCGTCCCGACGATGGCCATCGCGATGCTGGAACATCCCGAGCGGGCCGCGCGCGACGTTTCGTCGTGGCGACTCCTGACGCTCGGCGGCGCGCCTGTGCCGACGGAACTGGCCGAGCGTATCGAGAAGATGCTGCCGGCACGCGTGCTGATCGGCTTCGGTCTCACCGAGTGCTGTCCGTACATCACGCACACGCGGCCCGACGAGCCATTCGAGCGGCGCGCCGGGTCGGTAGGGCGGCCCCTTCCGAACACCGAAGTCAAGATAGTGGATCCCGCCAGCGGCCAGATCGTGCCGATCGGCGCCGTGGGCGAACTATGCGTGCGCAGTTACGCGGTGATGCATGGCTATTTCGACGATCCCGCGGCGACCCGTCGTGCAATCGACGCGCAAGGGTGGCTGCACACGGGCGATCTCGGCAGTATGGATGCACACGGCTACTGCAGCATCCGCGGCCGGTTGAAAGACATGATCATTCGCGGTGGCGAAAACATCTATCCGCGCGAGATCGAAGATGTGCTGGTCACGCATCCCGACGTAGCCGACGCCGCGGTAGTCGGTGTGCCCGATGACAAATGGGGGGAAGTCGTTGTCGCATTCATTCGCGCCGTGTCCGGTGCGCAGTTGAATGACGCGCAGTTATTCGACTACTGCCGCGAGCGGCTCGCGTCGTTCAAGACACCGCGGCATTGGCGCTTCGTCGAAAGCTTTCCGCAGACGCCGTCGGGCAAGATTCAAAAGTTCGTATTGCGCGCGCAGTTCGCCGCCGGCCCCACGGAAGCGCGCATGGTCACCGTCACCGGGAACGTCCGCTCGATCGCCCATGACGTCCCGTAGCACTGGTTGATCAGCCAGCGCACCGCGTTCTGCGTCAGCTCCGCCGTCGGAATATGCACCGACGTCAGCGCGGGCGCCGCATACGCGGCCGAATAGTCGTCGTCATAGCCGATCACCGACACGTCGCCGGGCACCGCAATGCCCGCTTGATGAAAGCGGGCGAGCGCGCTGACCGCCATCGTGTCATTCGCGCAAAATAGCCCGGTGAAAGGCCGCTTCATATCGAGCAGCGTCTGCGCTGCCGCATAGCCGCCTTCGGGCGAAAAGTCCGACTCGATCAGCGTCACCGCATCGCGCGCTATACCGTGCCGCGTCAGCTCGCCAAAGAAACCGTCGAGCCGCGCGCCGTTGTCGGACGCGGTGAACGGCCCGGAAATCACCGCGAGCTGGCGATGCCCGTGCGCAAGCAGCGTGCTGGCGGCCAGTTCGCCGCCGCGCCGATGGTCCGCGCAAAACGACGCTTCGGGCAATGCGTCGAACGCGCGGTTCACGAATACGACCCGCGGATGCAGCCGGTGCAGCGCGTGCAGGTCTGCTTCGTGCAGATCGTGGCTGATCACAACGACGCCGTCGCAATCCCGGCCAATCAGGAATTGCACCGCTTCCATCGCCTGCTCGCGCGGCGACGATTCTCCAAAGCCGGTTGCGACCACGACATGCCGGCCAACCGCGCGCAGCTGCGTATCGGTTTCCTTCAGGATCGTGCCGTAATACGAACCGAAGAACGTCGGCACGAAGAGGCCGATGATGCCGAGCGACTGCGTCGCCATCGCCCGACCGATCGACGACGGCCGGAAGTTCAGCTCCGCAATCGCGGCCTGCACGCGAGCCGCCGCTTCGGCCGATACCGGGCCATTGCCGGAAATGGCGCGTGACGCTGTCGATAGCCCGACGCCCGCCAATGCCGCGACATCTTTCAGGGTTGCCACACTGCCTCCGTCAGCCAGGCTGCTCAGAGGCGCGTACCGCTTGCCTCGTCGAACAGCGATAGGTGCGCGTCGTCGATCGAGAAGGCCACCGAATCGCCGAGCGCGACCGGCGTCTTCTGTTGATCCAGCGACGCAATCTGGGCGCCATGATAATCGAGCCATATAACGCGGTGATTACCCATCGGTTCGACCAGCGACACCTGCGCACGCTGGTTCGAATCCGTGCCGATGCGTACCCGCACGTCCTCCGGCCGTACGCCGAGCACACCCGGCAGACCCGCGGCCGGCGCCTTCCGGAACGGGTAGCGCGAGAGGTCGACGGCCAGATGCGCCGCCTGAAAGCGCACCGCATCGCCGCTCACGTCGAGCGTGCCGTTCAGCAGATTCATGGCCGGCGAGCCGAGGAAGGTCGCGACAAACAGGTTCTCGGGGCGCGCGTAAACGTCCGCGGGCGTGCCGAATTGCTGGATCACGCCGCTCTTCATCACGGCCATGCGCGTGGCGAGCGTCATCGCCTCGACCTGGTCGTGCGTCACGTAGATCATCGTCGCGCCGAGCCGCTGATGCAGCTGCTTCAATTCGCGGCGCAATTCGGTGCGCAGCTTCGCGTCGAGATTCGACAACGGTTCGTCGAACAGGAACACGTCCGCTTCACGGACGATCGCGCGCCCGATCGCGACGCGCTGGCGCTGCCCGCCCGACAGCTGCGCGGGCTTGCGTTTCAGCAATGGCCCGAGCTGCAGCATGTCGGACGCGCGCGCGACGCGCCGCTCGATCTCCGCCTTCGGCGTGCCGTTGATGCGCAGCGCGAACGACAGATTGCGTTCGACGCTCATCGTCGGATAAAGCGCATACGACTGGAACACGAGCGCCACGCGGCGATCTTTCGGATCGGCCCACGTCATGTCTTCGCCGCCGATCTCGATGCTGCCGCCCGTCACGTCGATCAGTCCAGCGATGCTGTGCAGCAGCGTTGATTTGCCGCACCCTGACGGGCCGAGCAGCACGACGAATTCGCCCGCGCGCACGTCGAGATCGAGTGCGTCGATCACGGTGTTCGAGCCGAGTTCGATCTTCAGGTCGCGCACGGCGACGTTGGCGAGGCTGGATACGGTGGACATGATGCGCTACCCCTTGACGGCGCCCGAAGCAATTCCGCGGACGAACCAGCGGCCTGAAATGAAGTACACCGCGAGCGGCACCAGCGAAGTCAGGATCGTCGCGGCCATGTTCACGTTGTAGAGCCGCTCGCCGGTCGTGGTGTTGATGATGTTGTTCAACTGGACTGTCATCGGCAGGTTCTTCGTGCCGGCGAACACGAGCCCGAGCAGGAAGTCGTTCCAGATGTTCGTGACCTGCAGGATCATCGCGACGACGATGATCGGCACCGACATCGGCAGCATCAGCTGCAGGAAAATTCGCCAGAAACCGCCGCCGTCGATCCGCGCGGCCTTGAACAGCTCAAGCGGAATGCCCGCGTAGTAATTGCGGAACAGCAGCGTCATCACCGGCATGCCGAAGATCGTATGAATCAGCACGATGCCCGGCAGCGAGCTGAACAGATGCACGGCCGCCAGCACGCGCACCATCGGATAGATCATCACCTGGTAGGGAATGAACGCGCCGAGCAGCAGCACGCCGAACAACCACCCCGCGCCGCGCGGCCGCCAGAACGACAATGCATAGCCGTTGACCGCGCCGACCGCGATCGACAGCACCGTGCTGGGCACGACGATGCGCACCGAGTTCCAGAAGCCGACCTGAATACCGTTGCAATCGAGGCCGGTGCATGCGGCTTGCCATGCGTCGCTCCACGGCTGCAGCGTGAGGTGCGCCGGCCACGCGAGCAGATTGCCGAGGCGGATTTCGGTCATCGGCTTGACCGACGTCACCAGCATCACGTACAGCGGCAGCAGGAAGAACAGCGCAGCGACAAGCAGGAAACCATAGACGCCGGCGCGCGCCGGCGAGAACCGCGCGCGGCGTTTGCGCGCCTGCTTGTGCGGGGCCACGCGATTGCCCGGCGTGTGCGGCGTGTGCGGCGTGTGCGGGTTGTCGCCGGAGGGGGTGAGCGTGCTCATCAGACGTCCTTTCTCGAAGCGGCGCGACTGCGTGCATAGAAGAACGGCGCGAGAATCGCCAGCACGGTAGCAAGCAGAACGATCGACGCCGCCGAAGCGAGGCCGATATTCGCGCGGCCGAACAGGTAGTCCATGATGAACTTCGCGGGCACTTCGCTCGCGGTGCCCGGCCCGCCCTGCGTCATCGCGACGACCGCGTCGTACAGCTTGACGACCATCACGAACAGCAGCACGAACGCGGTCGAGAGCGACGGGCCGAGCATCGGCACGACGATGCTCGCATACACGCGCCAGCGCGGAATGCCGTCGATGCGCGCGGCCTTCCACAACTCGTCGTCGACGCCGCGCAGGCCCGCCAGCAGCAACGCCATCACGAGGCCCGATGCCTGCCAGACCGTCGCGATCACGATCGTATACATCACCCAGTCCTGGTCGACGATCCAGTCGAAGCGCGCATGCACGAAACCGAGCTTGTGCAGCAACGCCTGGGCGCCGAGTTCCGGATTGAGAATCCACTGCCAGACGAGGCCGGTCGCCACAAACGACATCGCATACGGATACAGGAACACCGTGCGCAACACGCCCTCGGCCGCCACGCGCTGGTCGATGAAGATGGCGAGCAGCAGGCCGATCACGATGCACGCGACGATAAAGCATCCGCCATACACCACGATGTGCTGCAGCGATGCCAGCCAGCGGTCGTTGTGAAAGAGCCGCACGTATTGCGCGAGCCCCGCGAAGTCATTCGACGGAAAAGTCCGCGAATTGCTGAGCGAGACGCGTGCGGTCCATAGCATCGTGCCGAGGTACGCAAACAGCACCGTCAGCAGCATCGGCAGCAGCGCAATCCATGCGGCGAGCTGCCAGCGCTTGCGCAAAGGCCGCCTGTGCGGCATCGCGCGGCGCGGTGCGCCGGCAGCGACGTCCGGCAATGCGTGCGGCTTGAGCGCGCCCATCGTTTCGCCTTAGCCTTTCAAGGCGCTGGCAAACGCTTTTTGTGCGTCGTCGACCGACTGGCTCTTGTTCCAGAAGTTCGTGATGACATCGGTCAACGCGCCCTGCATATCGGGCGAAAGCAGCATTTCCGGATTCGGCAATTGGCGCGACTTGTCTTTCATGATCGCGATGCCCTCTTTTGCGCAGATATCGAGCGCGTTCGCATCGATGTCGGGGCGAATCGGAATCGAGCCCTTCTTCGCGCTGAATGCGACCTGCGCGGCCGGCGACGTCATCACGGTGGCGAGCAGATTCTGCGCCTTGATCGCTGTCGGGTTATCGGTCTTCGGGAACACGAATACATCGCCCGCCACCAGATACGGCGAGCGCGGACCGAAACCGGGGAAGCAGCCGAAGTCTTTGCCCGGCGTCTGCTTCGCCGCGGAAAACTCGCCCTTCGCCCAATCGCCCATGATCTGCACGCCGGCTTTGCCGGAAATCACGAGTGCGGTTGCGTCGTTCCAGTTGCGTCCCGGCGAACCGGCATCCACATAGTCGTGCAGCTTCTTGAATGAAGCGAGCACCTTCTTGAACGCATCGGATTTCACCGCATTAGCGTCGCGGTCGCGATAGACCTTCAGATACAGGTCAGGACCGCCGACGTCGGCGAATACCGCGTCGAACGTGATCTTTTCCTGCCACGGCTGACCGCCGAGCGCGAGCGGAATCACGCCGGCTTTCTTCAGCTTGTCGAGGTCGCCGACGAATTCGTCGAAGCTCTTCGGGTCGCCGGCAATGCCGGCTTTCTGAAACACTGGCTTCGAATAGAAGAACCACGCGGGCATATGGATATCGACCGGAGCCGCGTAGTAATGACCGTTGACCTTGATGCTTTCGAGAATCGACTGCGGGAAGATGCCGGCCCAGTTCTCTTTGGTAGCAACCGCATCGACATTGTTCAGCAAGCCTTGATCGATCAGGTCGTGAAACTGCTTCGACGTATTGAACTGCGCAGCCGTGGGCGGATCGCCGCCGACAATGCGGTTGATCGCCGTTGCGCGCGCCTGGTCGGCGCCGGCCACTGCGTTGTCGACCCACTGGCCGCCGGCCTGGTTGTATGCGTCGGCGAACTGGCGAATTGCGGCGGATTCGCCGCCCGACGTCCACCAGTGAATCACGTTGGCCTTTAGCGGCTCCGCTTGAGCGATCACGCCATTCATCGCGAGAGCCAATGCGATACCGCTCAACACCCAATGTCTTCTGCTGTTCATTCCGTCTCCTTCAGGCTTAACGCCCGATTCTTTTTCAAGTCGGTTGCAATCCGGCTAAAGCAGATTCAGTGAAGCAGATTCAGGTGACGCTAAGCGGCGTCACGTGCGCGCGGCGCGTTCCTCAAGGAATCCGGCGATCAGCTGTGCGCTGCGCTTGACAGTGCGCTGCTGCGTGTCGTAGTCGACATGCACCACGCCGAAGCGGCGTTCATAGCCGAATGCCCATTCGAAGTTGTCCATCAGCGACCAGACGAAATAGCCGCGAATGTCGACGCCTTCCTTGATCGCCTGATCGATTGCCGCGAGGTGCCGCTTGAGGAACGAGATGCGTTGCGTATCGTCGACGCCGCCGTCGATCACCTTGTCGTCCGACGCCATGCCGTTCTCGGTGATATAGACCGGCGGGAGATTCGGGTACGTGCGGTTAAAGCCGATCAGCAGATCGCGTAGTCCGTCCGGATACACTTCCCAGCCCATCTGCGTGCGTTCGACACCCGCGAGCGGCACTTCGCTAAAGCCGTGTGCACCATCGCTTTGCACGTTGGTGCGGAAATAGTAGTTGATCCCGAGGAAATCGAGCGGCGCGGCAATCGTCTTCAGATCGTTTTCGAGTATCAACGGCTCGGCGCCCGGCCATAGCTCCCATAGGTCCGCCGGATAGTCGCCCTTTAGCAGCGGATCGAGAATCCACGCGTTGTGCTGCACTTCAAACAGATACGCGGCGCGCGCGTCCGCGGCACTCGACGAGTTCGCCGAGCCTTTGCCGACGTTCGCGACAAGGCCCTTCTTCGAGGCCGGATCGTTCGCGCGGAGTATGGCAGTGGCGTGACCGTGCGCGAGCAGCAGATGGTGCATCGCCTGCGTCGCATAGCGGCCGTTCGCGAGGCCCGGCGCGTGATGGCCGTTGCCATAGCCGAGAAACGCGGAACACCATGGCTCGTTGAGCGTCATCCAGGCGTCGACATGGCCTGCCAGTTCACGGCTCATCAAGTCCGCATAATCGGCGAAGCGGTAGACGACGTCGCGGTTGAGCCACCCGCCGCGATCTTCGAGATGCTGCGGCAAGTCCCAGTGGTAAAGCGTGACGAAGGTCTGCAGACCCTTGTCCTTCAGCTTCGCCAGCAGGCGTTTGTAGAAGTCGAGCCCCTTCTGGTTTGGGCGCCCCGCTTCGTCCATCACGCGCGGCCATGCAATCGACAAACGGTACGCTTCGAAGTTAAGCGAACCGAGCATATCGAGGTCGCTTTCCCACCGATGGTAGTGGTCGCAGGCCACCGCGCCCGTATCGCCGCGCAACACCTTGCCGGGCGTCGCGCTGAACGTGTCCCATATCGATGGCAGGCGGCCGTCTTCAGTGGCGGCGCCTTCGATCTGATAGGCGGCCGTGGCCGCACCGAGCAGAAAGTCCTTGCGCCATAGCGCGGAATCGGCGGAAGGCGTGAACGGATCGTTGCGCCGAACGTCGAGAGGTTCAACTGCGTCGTAAGCCACGGATTCTCCTGCGCGAAGGTCGTTGCGGAAAGTGGAAGCGCTTCCATATGACCTGCGCAAGATAGCAGCGGCGCTTTTGCCGCGGCAATCCGGGTTTCTCTGGATACGATCACGCGATGCGCGACGCCGCATGCGGCGTGCATCGCGTCGTCGGTCGATATGGTGGGTCTTGACTTAAGCGTCAGGAAAGGCGCGCAAGCAGCCACGCGCGCAAGGCCACGACTTCTTCAGCGCAGACCGAATGCGGCATCGGATAAGCGTGCCACTCGACGTTGCAACCCTGCGCAAACGCGAATTCGCGTGCGGCTTCGCCGAGCTGGATCGGCAGCACGTCGTCCTGTGTGCCGTGCGCCGCGAAAATAGGCGTGGCGCGGTTTGCGTCGCTGAACCGGCTTTCGATAAACCGTTGCGAAGGCACATAACCCGACATCACGATTAAACCGGCGAGCGCGTCCGGGTGCGTCAGTCCCGCCGAATAAGTCATTGCCCCGCCCTGCGAAAAGCCGGCCAGAAAAATTTTCGAGGTAGGAATGCCGCGCCGGTTTTGCGCTTCGATGAGATGCCGAACCGTTGCGCACGACGCTTCTATGCCGGCTTCGTCGACTTGCCGGTTGATGCCCTGGAACGACAGGATGTCGTACCACGCGCGCATCACGTAACCGTTGTTCGCGGTCACCGCGATCTCCGGTGCGTTCGGAAACACGAAGCGCACCGCCGGGGCTTCGGCAAGACGCAGTTCGGGTATGAGCGACACAAAGTCGTTCGCGTCGGCGCCGAGACCGTGCATCAGGATCACGGCGAACCCGGGGTTCGGTGCGGTTTCGACTTCGATGGTCGGCGAGAGGTCGTTCATGGTGTGCGGCTCCGGAATGGCTAGCTGTTTTTCGGCTAAAAGCGCCAACAGTAGCAGGATTCCGGAGGCGACCGATATTTCCGCACGGCAGTACGCGCACCCCTCCTTTCGTCTTTGCCGCGCCACGCGGCCGGTCGCAGGCAAGCGCTAGTTCCGGAATTTTGCGCCGCTCACGAACTGGTTTGGCGTGATGGTCGATAGTTGACAGTGGTAGGGATTGTCGTTTGTCGGGTCACGCACGAGGAGGACGTCTCTGCGAGCGCTGCGCAGGCTCGAAAGTGTCGCCACGCACGCATGCGGGTTGGGCAGATTTTCCCGTAGCTCCGTGACAGTCACGCGCGGGTCGTCGGTGCAACTGACGCTCAGATTGTCGAGGTCCCCTCGCGGTCCGACGGGCGGGTTATTTCCCGTGCCGATATTCGCGGCGTCGCAACTGGTGGGATTGACGCCTCGCACGATCTGGGCGTTGCCGGACGTGATCGGTTTGTTGCCTTGCGCTGCGCACACCGTACTGAACAGGGAAAGTGCGCATACGGCTGCTATCGATGAAAGTCGCATGATGGTTCCAGTTTCAAAGGTTCTAAAAACGGGACGCCCCCGGCGTGGCACGGGCTCCGAGCTATCGCCGCGGGCAGGTACAGCGTCAATGCGCCGTCACTTTTCGGTTGCGTGCGTCTGGCCGGGCCACACGCCCGTCATCTCGATCTCGCGCCGCCCCGTCAGCCATTGGCCGAGCGGACTCGGCCAGCTGAACGAGTAATGGTCGCTGTTGACCATCCCTTTGAACGTCACGTCCACCTTGATGTTGGTTGCGCCCAAAGGAATATTGCCGATCGTCTTGGAGATCCCGCCAGTCAGCGTGAACGCTTCGGATTTGTGCCCTTGCGGCGAGTCGTAGCCGAGGTCGATGTTCGTGATATAGGTGCAGCCGGGCTTGTTGTTGAAAAAGATCTCGAGCGCCCCTAGCCGCGTGATCCAGTTGGGGATCAGCAATTTGCCGTCGAACGATGCGAACGTGTAGGCGATCGGCACGGCCGCCGGCGCCAGCTGCTCCGCCTTGAACGGCCACAGGTGCTGATCGACGCTCTTGGTCTGGTTCGTCGACACGAACGAGCCCTTCGCGTTGGCGCCGCCGAGCATGTCCTGCACCGCGCCGGCCGAGCCCGTGATCGAGAAAGAAGAACTGTTGTCCTGCGATCCGACGTTCAACCCGCTGTTCGCGAAGATCGTGCCGGTGATCACGCCGAAGCCCTGGCTGATGTTGCCGCCGTTGTTCATGCCGACTGCCGTCGCCTGGTCGGCCAGCCATTTGAGCGTATCCGGTTTCGACAGCAGCGTCATATCGCTCAGATACGATTCGTGCGCGATCCCGAATTCGGACGCCATCGAACCCACCGAGCCGAATTCCCACGCCACTTCGACGCCGGCCGTGATCTTCGTGCCGGTCTCCGGGTCGGTGCCCGAACCGTCCAGGTCGACCTTGGACTCGCGCCGCTGCACGTTGGTCGACGATAGTTTCCACTGGTTCGGGATTGACTTGACGACGGGGTTCACGCCCGGTGTCGCGTCCTTGACCAGCGTGAATTCGCCGCTATCCGGATCGACGAGACCCACCGCGCCGGGTTTGACTTTAGGATCCAGCGTCCAGTTGCCCCAATAAGCCGGACGTCCGCTTCGAAGTAAATCGGTAAACGATCTGTTCCAGTACATTTCGCGCTCCTGTTTTTACGCCGTTAAGTTGATAGCGACGCAATTGTCGATACGACTAATTGCAAATCAAGTGTGGACGTCGCGAGAAGCGATCGGTATTACTCCGATTACGTATTGGGGATCATGCGTTCCGGTTAATCGAATAATCGGGTGATGCGTAGTAAATAAAAATTGCCGAGAAATTCCTAATTCCCGTCGATAAGTACGGCACGGATAAGCGCCGCCGTTGTATGCACACCGCATTTAATCATCATGTTCTCGCGATGCTTGCTAACAGTGCGTGGGCTGATTGCGAGTTTTTTCGCGATTTCCTTCGTGCCCAGACCCTGCGCCAACAGTTGCAGAACGTGAAACTCCCGCGGGCTCAGGCTGGCGCGCGGCTCCTGCGGCTCCTTTAGCACGGGTAGCACAGCTGGCGCCGGGACCGCATCGCCATGCTGAACAGCAAAAGCAATGAATTGCGCCGCACTATGCAACCCGAACTTGCTAGCGATATTCGAACGATGCTTGCGGACCGTGAAGTGCGTAATGCCCAGCTTCCTGCCGATTGTGTCGGAACTGTGGCCTGAGCCGATTAACGCAAGAATTTGCGCTTCGCGTTTAGTCAGGCGAGCCGGGGCCGGCAAATCAAACCGCCGTCGGCATATAAAACCCGATCGTCACGAACGAATAGCCGGTTTCGCGCATTGCCCATGTCCGTTGCCGGCGGGAAATCGGCGCGTCTGCAGCCCGAAATAATGAGCCAACGCCACCCACGCCAATTGCACGAAAGGAATTTCGACGCTCTAACGAATCCCGTCAGGAAACGTTGCGGTATTCACTTGCTGTGGCAATGAGTGCTGGACCCGGTAGTCCGCACAGATCCGGTTTTTCTTTGACCTCTCTCCCGACGGACGACGCCGGTACACGTAACGAAACGCGAAGAGCCTGATCCCCACTTCCCCTGCTTCTTCGCGCGCCCAACCCATCTTAAAATAGTGCCTTCGCTGACTCCGGACTCGTTATGCCCAATACCGTCCCTGCCCGCAAAGGGCCGCACGACCCCGCCGCAACTAGCGAAGACTCCGAAATGTTCGAGCTGGCGCCCGTCTCGCTATGGCTGGAAGATTTCAGCGGCGTTCGCGCGTTGTTCGACGGCTGGCGCGCACAAGGCGTCGTCGATCTGCGCACGTACCTGCGGGAAGACCCGCAACGGGTAGCGGAATGCGCAAACCGGATCCGCGTGATCAAGGTCAACCGGAAGACGCTGTCGCTGTTCGAAGCGGCGGACTTCGCCGTGCTAACCGACAATCTGGCGGCCGTGTTCCGCGACGACATGCTGAAGACGCATCTCGAAGAGCTTTGCCAGCTGTGGTCCGGCCAGACGCATTTCACCGGTCAGACCGTCAACTACACGCTCGGCGGCCGCCGCCTCGACGTGCTGCTGAAGGGCCAGGTGTTGCCGGGCCATGAAGCGCAATGGGGCCGTGTGCTGGTGTCGGTGGAAGACGTTACCGAGCTCGAAAGTGCGCACCACCGTATCACGCTCGCCGAGCAATACGCACGCGGGCTTTTCGAACACTCGCCGGTGTCGCTGTGGGTCGAAGATTTCAGCGCGGTCAAACGCCTGCTCGACGAAGCGCGTTCACAAGGCATCGCCGATTTCCGGGTGTTCACCGACGTGCATCCCGAGTTCGTCGAACGCTGCATGGCAGAGATTCATGTGCTCGATGTGAACCAGCACACGCTCGAGATGTTTGGCGCGCCTGGCAAGGCAACCCTGCTGTCGCGCTTGTCAGAAGTGTTCCTCGACGACATGCGGCCACACTTTCGCGAGCAGTTGATCGACTTGTGGGAAGGCAAGCTGTTCCAGCAACGCGAAGTGCTCAACTACTCGCTGGACGCAAGCGAAGTGCATGTGCTGCTGCAGTTTTCGGTGCTGCCGGGCCATGAGCGCACGTGGGACCTCGTGCTCGTCGCGCTCACCGATATCACCGCGCGCAAGAAGGCCGAAGCGTACCTCGAGTTTCTCGGCAAGCACGACGTGCTGACGAAGCTGCGCAACCGGTCGTTCTATGTCGACGAGCTGAACCGGCTGGAGCGCAAAGGACCCTACCCGGTGACGGTTGTGATGGCCGACCTGAACGGCCTGAAGCGGATCAACGACCAGCTCGGCCACGCGGCGGGCGACGCGCTGTTGCGGCGCGCGGGCGAAGTGCTCGCCAAGGCGATGGAGACGCCGTTCAACGCTGCGCGCATCGGCGGCGACGAATTTGCAATTCTGCTGCCCGGCACCGACGAGCGCGGCGGCGGCGCGATGATCGACACCATCCGGCAACTGGTCGATCTCAACAACCAGTTCTACCCGGGCTCGCCGCTCAGCTTTTCGATGGGCATGGCGACCATTCAGCGCGGCGAGCGGCTCGAAGCGGGCGTGCAGAAAGCCGACTTGATGATGTACGAGGAAAAGCGCGCGCACTATGCGAATCAGGAAGATCGCAGACGCGATGTGTGATGACGATGGACTGGGCGGTGTCGCCTAAGGCGGGTGCCGCGTGCTCCGCGGGTGACGCGGCAGCATGCGCGCGGCCGCCCGCCCTGCGGCGCCTCTTAACCCGGCAGCTTGGCCGCGAGCACGTCGATCTTTTCGATCGTCGGCGGCACGGCGAGCAATTCGCCCGCCTTCGCCATCAGCGCGGCCGCGACCTTGCCCGACAGATGCGCGTCGCGGCCCGCTTCGTCATTGAATGCGTCGAAAATCGCAAATGTGGACGGGCCGATCCGCACGCCGAACCACGCGATCGTATCGGGCTCCGCGTCGACCAGCGGCAAACCGCCACGCAGGAAACTTTCAACTTCCTTTTCTTTGCCGGGCTTCGCTTCGAGGCGTACATACAGGGCTAGTTTGACCATCATCTACCTCATGTCGTTGGAGAAAACAGATCCACCCAGTATAGCTGCCCGTTGCGAATTAGCCGTGCAGCGCAGGCAGCCGGCTATCAAGTTCAGCCCGGATTTATTCCCGCGTTCATCCCGCTACCGCTAGCCGCCGCGGCGGCGGCACAAGACTCACCAGCGGTGCTTCCAGCGAAGCACGCATGCGCCGCACCTCGTCGGTCGGGCTCAAGCCGAACAGCCGCTTGAATTCGCGGCTGAACTGCGAAGCGCTTTCATAGCCGACGCGCGACGCCGCGAGGCCCGCGTTAAGCCCGTCCTGCACCATCAGCAGCCGCGCGTGGTGCAGCCGCGTCGTCTTCACGTACTGCATCGGCGAGGTCGATGTCACGAACTTGAAATGCGCATGAAACACCGCGAGACTCATGCCCGCCTCACGCGCGAGCGTGTCGACGTCGAGCGCGGCATCGTATTCGGTGTGGATGCGGCGCAGCGCCTTCGCGATGCGCCCGAAGTGCTGCTGGTGTGTGAGCGCCGCGCGGATCGCATGGCCCTGTACGCCGGTCAGCACGCGATAGCAGATCTCGCGCACGATGGAAGGCGCGAGCACGCGCCCATCGAGCGGCGCCGCCAGCGCTTCGAGCAGACGCTGCACGGCATCGGCCAGCGTCGTGTCGAGCGGCGTCGAATAGATGCCGCGCGGCTCGTCGTACGTATCGCTGCGGCTGTCGTTGAGCAGCATCAGCAATTCCGCGACCATGGTCAGATCGACATCGATCGCAATGCCGAGAAACGGTTCGGCCGCGCTGGCTTCGGTCTCGCATTCGAGCGGCAGCGGCACCGACAGCACAAGGTACTGCTGCGCATCGTACACATACGATTGCCCGCCGAGATAGCCGCGCTTGCGGCCCTGGCAAACAATCACGATGCAGGGGTCGTACATCACAGGATGGCGCGGCATCGGCTGGCTCGCGCGCAGCAGCTTGACACCGCGCACACACGATTGCGTGAAGCCGTCAGTGGGCGCAAGCGTGTCGAACAGCGCAGCCATCCGCTGCTGGATGCCGCTGACGGGACGGCGTGCGTCGAGTGTTTGATGGATGAACGTCATGACGATGCCTGTTCGGTATCTGTTCTGCGCGTATGCGCGGACCACAGAATAAGGCTTGAAATCTAGCACCAAATGCACGGCAAGGTGCGGCGCCGCGAGGAATAGGCAAATCTTCAAGACATTCAGGTATTCCCTGGCAGTGCCGCGCTGCCTAACATGGGAACCCTGTCGAAGCACCGTTTCTGCTTCACCTCTTCACTCACGCCGCACGGATTTCAGCGGCAGTCCCAGCGTTTTGCCCCGCCGTGCCGGCGCGCCTTCCCCACAGGAACAGCGCGCCGGCCGCTCGCCGTTCGTGCTGCACGCTCTGCCTACAGGTTCTTTTCTTCACAGGAGATTTCCCGTGATCGACCGTATTCACGCCATGCGTACTTTTATTCGCATTGTCGATACCAACAGTTTCACGCGCGCCGCGGAATCGCTGAACATCCCGCGCGCCACCGCAACGACGATCGTGCAGCACCTCGAGGCGCTGCTCGGCACGGCCCTGCTCGTGCGCACCACGCGCCGCCTCAGCGTGACGCCGGAAGGCGCGGCGTACTACGAGCGCTGCGCGCAGATTCTCGCCGACATCGACGAAATGGAGGCGAGCCTGCGGCAGACCACCGACAACCCGAGCGGATGCCTGCGCGTCGAGATGCCGGGCGCGGTGGCCACCGCGCTGGTGCTGCCCGCGCTCGACGATTTTCACGCGCGCTTTCCGAACATCGATCTGGCGATCGGCGTCAGCAACCGGACCGTGGATCTGGTCGGCGAGGCAGTCGATTGCAGTATCCAGCTGGGCGAGCTGCCGGATTCAGGGCTCGTTGCGCGCCGCCTCGGCACGCTCGACCACGTGACCTGCGCGAGCCCTGCGTATCTCGAGCGCCACGGCACGCCGGCGAACCTCGACGACCTGACGCATCACCTCGCCGTGAACTGCATGTCGCGGCACAACGGGCGGGTGGTCAATTTCGATTTCGACGTGGACGGCAGCATGCTCGCGGTGAAGGTGGACGGCTTTGTCAGCGTCAGCGACGAGCAGGCGTATCTGACCTGCGGTCTGCAAGGCTTGGGCCTCATTCAGCCTGCGCGGATCGCGGCGCAGCCGTGGCTCGACGCCGGCTTGCTGCGCGAAGTGCTGCCCGAGTGGAAGCCGATGCCGATGATCGTGTCCGTCGCGTATGTGAAAGGCCGGCGCGTGTCGCCGCGCGTGCGCGCGTTCGTCGACTGGGTCGCGGAATTGTTCGACAAGGCCGGGCACGTGGAAGCGGATATGTTGCGGGTTCGCCAGTTGATGCGAGGGTTGCATCCAGCTTGAGTGGCGGGCTTGGCTGGAGCGGCTGTGGAGGCTCCAGCGCTCGAGCGGCGACGGCCGGGTGTTGATTGACGGACGCTTGGGCGCTTGACGGGCAAGCGCGGAGGGGCACGACCCCCGCGCCACCGTCTATGACTCCTCCGACCAAACCATATTTTCCCGCGCCATCATCGCTGTCGACGCGCCCGGGCCGAACGTGCCCGCCGTGTATCCACGCGGCTTGTCGCCGGCGCCCTTCCAGCCTTCGATGATCGGATCGGCCCACGCCCACGCCGCTTCCAGTTCGTCGCGGCGCATGAAGTGCGTGAGACGTCCGCGCACGACGTCGATCAACAGACGCTCATACGCTTCCGCACGGCGGCCGGCAAACGCCTGCTCCAGATCGAGATTCAGATTGACCGGCAATGTGCGCATGCCGCTGCCCGGCTCCTTCGCGAGCATTTGCAGCTGGATCGATTCGGCCGGTTGCAACTGGATCACGAGCCGGTTGCCGCAATTGCGCGGACCGCAAGGGCTATTGGGCATGATCGAAAACGGCATGTCCGCAAATTCGATGACGATCTCCGACACCTTCTTCGACATCCGCTTGCCGGTGCGCAGGAAAAACGGCACGTTCGCCCAGCGCCAGTTGTTGATGTGCGCGCGCAACGCGACGAAGGTTTCCGCACGGCTGTCCTGCGGCACGTTGGCTTCTTCCAGATAACCTTTCACCGGCTCGCCGCCTACCGCGCCGGCGGTGTATTGGCCGCGCACCGTGTCGCGCGCGAGGTCTTCCGCCGTCATCGGCCGCAGCGAACGCAGCACTTTCAGCTTTTCGTCGCGCACTGCGTCCGGATCGAGCGATACCGGCGGCTCCATCGCCACGATGCACAGCAGTTGCAGCAGGTGATTCTGCACCATGTCGCGCATCGCGCCGGTCTGGTCGTAGAAGCCCGCGCGGCTGCCCACGCCGACCGTCTCGGCCACCGTGATCTGCACGCTGCGGATGTACGGCGCCTGCCACAGCGGACCGAAAATCGCATTGCCGAAGCGCAGCACCATCAGGTTCTGCACCGTTTCCTTGCCCAGATAGTGATCGATCCGGTAGATCTGCGTTTCGGCAAAATGCTTGCCGACCGCGTTGTTGATCGCCTGCGCCGACGCCAGATCGTGGCCGAGCGGCTTTTCGAGCACGACGCGCGAATGCTCGTCTACTAGTGAATGCAATGCGAGGTTGTCGCAGATTGTTGTGAAGAGTTCCGGCGACGTAGCGAGGTAGAAGATGCGCTGTGCGTTCGGCCGCGATGCCGCGGCGAGGCGCGCGTAGTCTTCTGCGTTGTCGACGTCGACGCGCACGTATTCGAAGAGCGCGAGGAATTTGTCCCATGCGGCGGCGTTCAGCGCCTTGCTTTCGACGAACGGACGCGATTGCTCCTCCATGAAGGACAGATATTGTTCACGCGCCCAGTCGCGTCGGCCGATCGCGAGAATGCGCGTGTCGGCGGGCAGATTGCCGTGCAGATGCGCCATGTAGAGCGCGGGCAGCAGCTTGCGGGCGGACAGGTCGCCGGCGCCGCCGAAGATGATCATGTCGAGCGGGAGGTCTGGCGTAGCGGAAGCGTTCGGAGTGGTCATAGCGCGGTCGCACCAAGGTAAGAGGCAGCGGTGAAAGACGAAAAAGCGCGCCGGATTCGGGCCGGATGGTTCGGTATGCGGCCGCCGACGCTTTTTCGCAGACGCCTATGGTGCAACGTTTTTGGGTTGTTTGCACGTTGGGCGTGGGCGGGTGCAGATAGTGGACGGTCGTGCTTAGCCGGCGCTCAGCGCGGCGCGCGCGACCCGGCCCGCCGCCAGGTCCCATGCGGCGCAGCCGACGGTTTTGAACACCACCGGCGTGTTTTTGTCAGGCGGAGACGCGGCGGTCAGCGCGGCGGCGATGCCGGTTACTGTCCGCCACTCGATTCCGGCCTGGATGAAATCCCCCGCTTCGTGCTGCGCACCGGCCTGATCGTCGACGAATAGCGCGCTGCCGTGCAGCGTGTGCGCGCCGATTTCCGCCATGTCCGGCGTGAAGGCGCCGACGCCGATCACCAGCCGGCCTGAGCGCGGCGGTTCGGTGTAGACCGCTTCGCGGCTGGTTGTAAGCGTGATGACCAGATCGACTGAATCGGGTACTGCGGCGTTCGGCAGCGGCTGTGGGTGGCAAACCCTGGTTTTGTGCGTTTCGCAGAAGGCTTCGGCGCGCGCCGGCGTGCTGCCGCGCACCCGCACCAGCGCGTCCGGGTACAACTCGCCGAGCGCCTTCAGATGGTTTGCCGCCTGCGTGCCGGTGCCGATCAGCAGAATGTCCCGCGGCGCCGCGCGGCCGAAAGTCCGCACGCCCAGCAGCGTCATCGCAGCCGTGCGCCGCCCGGTGACCGTCGGGCCGTCGACGATGAAAAGCGTGTCGCCTGTGTTTGCGTCGATGGCCATCACCTGGCCGTGGATCGTCGGCAAGTCC
This sequence comes from Paraburkholderia sp., assembly GCA_036502945.1. GTDB lineage: Bacteria > Pseudomonadota > Gammaproteobacteria > Burkholderiales > Burkholderiaceae > Paraburkholderia. Next base: position 22,326 of record DASXXR010000244.1, read on the forward strand.
CGCTCGCGGTTGCGCGGGCAAACGTTGACGAGCTTGTGGATCGCCAGATCTTGCGCCGCAGCGGGCATCGAAAGCAGCATGCCGCCGCCGTTCAGCGGCACGACGAGGCGCTCGGGGCTCACGATGCGGTGCTGTGCGTAGTCGATGGCGGCTGTGTGCAATGCGTCGATGAGGGCCGGGTACGGCGTCAGTTGGGCGGTTGCGGCGGCGTCGTAGATGGGGGTGGTTTTGTTGGTCGTCATGTTGGTGGAGTCTCCTGCGCGGGGTCATGAAGCGCCTGTCTGGCGTCGTTAATTATGACCTTGGCGACTTCGCGCTCGGCATAACCAACCGCGATCGTCACCACGGCATTGGGCACCAGACCGTGATCGTTGTCGCTCAAGGTATGACCCATGTAGCGCAATTCATTGGCGGTGCCGCCTTAACGATAGAGTCGGACATCGTCACGGCGGACAGAGCTCTTGTGGCCGGCCCAAGCCTGGATCAGCGTACCGTCAACGCTGAAGTGTTCGCCTGGTAGCCTGGCCTTCTGCTGTGCAACGGGCAGCACCTCGTTGAAAAACTCAATGACCGCGTCATGTTTAATCAGCCGTTCCCGATTCTTGGTGAACACGGCCGGCACCCACACGCTACCGTCGATCGACAGCCCAATGAACCACCGGAACAGCCGGTTATATTCGACCTGCTCCATCAACTGCCGCTCGGAGCGCGCGCTGGACAGCACTTGCAACAGCATCGCCCGCAACAATTTCTCCGGCGCGACGCCCGGCCGACCGCCTTTGACGTCAGTTTCATACATGCCGGTAAACAAGCCGTTCATCTTCTCCAACGCAGAGTTGGCCATCTTGCGGATCGCGCACAGCGGCTCATCAAATCTTCCAGCTTACGCACGCAGGGTGAATAAACTCCAGCTGAAGGTGTCAGCGACGCGCATCATTTTCTCAGGGTAGTCGCCTCTTCTGCACAACGGTTCGACCGGCTCATCCGCTGACTTGCTGTCGTCGGTATTTCCGCAGCACGACAGGCACGTCATGATTTTCTCGGAAATTTTAAATATTGACCGCAGCGTGAGGTGACATTGAAAACACATATCTCATTGCATACAGTTTCGCCACGCATCCAGATCAGTTTAAATTTAATGATATTAAATCATAGCAACATTGCAATTCGGCCGGGCCAGCATTAAAAAGTAGCGATGACCCTTGTCGAATGAAGAAATCGCGCTCCGATAAAAACCAATCCCCTGACGGGAATTTTCAGGAAAGCGGGACACGGCGCAAATGCCTACTTACGAGTAAGGAGATCGCACCATGAACAGCAAACGTTCCAACTCTGCGCCAACGGTATCCGCAACGACCAGCGCCTGGGATAACTATGCCAGTATGTCCGGCCTGGACATCGCATGTGCGAGTGATTCAAGCATGACAACGCCCTTCCTGACATGTGGCGGGGAGTGTCAGATAGCGATAACTCTTAGTGTCTACTGCTACGACCAAAATCATTCGCCTCTTCAGGGGCTGACACCCCAAGATCTGGCTGATACGCTCTACCCGATCTACTCCAGTTCTCCGCAGGGGCAGGTTCAAAAAACGGATAGTGCTTCCAGAGGTGGCACCGGCAATCCCTTGGCATATGTATGGAATGGAGAGGGAGGGTTAGATACGTCTGGTAAATATTGGATTACATACCTCCTCTCCGCTTCGCCTGCCGCAAATGGACTAACTCCTGCTATTGCGGCATGTTTCGCGCCCCCGGATGCGGAGGCAAACAATACCGTGGGAACCGATGAGCTTATCATTGATGCGATGGCGGACGCATGGTATTACTGCGCCTCTGTCCCTAGCTTGACGCTTGCCTTTTCCGAATACCCTGACAAGGCCGACTACACGATACCCTCGACCGGAGAATATCAAATCGCCGTAACCGCGACCGTCACATGCCTCGATCCTTCCGGTCGGCCGCTCTATCAACTTTTAGATGACAATCTATTCGGCGCTCTTGAACTGATTTATTATGATACAGGGGATAAACTTATATGTACCGACGACGTTGCACCCGGCACCGATGGGCCATTGACGTACACCCGATTTCCCTTGACTCAATCTACCTCAGGCGCTGATATCGCATCGGTCGCAAACAAAAAATCAGTCTCCAATAGCGATGGGACATATTCCATCACATACTATATATCCGCGCCGACCACATCAACCGATACGACAAGCAAAATCGGCGCAAGTTTTACGGCTAACGGTAAAACATATACAACTCGAAGTGGCACACCCTATGATAGCTTTCTGACGATTTCTAATACAAGCGATCCGTGGTGGAATCTTGCTAGTGTAACGGATCTGTCACTCGCTTTCACAGATTACCTGAGCAGCACGAGTCGGAACATATACGCTGATGGAGGCTATCAGATCGCCATAACGACCAAGGTCACTTGTATCGATCAAAATAACAATCCCTTAACAGGCATGACAGATGACGATGTGATGCATGCAATCCACCTCGACTACTATGATTCAGGAACTGAACTTACACGTACCGACAATGTTACACCCGACACCGGTGGTAATCCGTTTACGTACGCGACAAATCCATCAAATGAATATTCACCAAATACGACGGTGGTCAGCCCCCCATACGTAGTGGCCGATGATCAGGGCACTTATTCGATAATCTATTATGTGTCCGCTCCAGGTACAACGACGCAATCTACAAACAAAATTGCAGCGGAATTTATTGCCAACAATCTGTCCTATACTACCCTCAGCGACTCCCCTTATAACAGTTTTCTGACAATTTCCGCTACAAACGATCCGTGGTGGAATCTTGGCAGTGTAACGGACAAGTCAATCGTTTTCACAGATTACTCCACCACCACCACCAACGCGACGATATATGCGGATGGGGCATACCAGGTCGCCATAACGATCAAGCTCACGTGTTCCGATCAAGATAACAATCCCTTGACAGGCATGACAGATGACGATGTGTTGAGCGCAACCTACCTCAACTACCAGAATTCCAGAACTGAACTTACACGTACCGACAATGTTACACCCGACACCGGTGGTAATCCGTTTACGTACGCGACAAATCCTTCCAGCGAATACACACCAAAACCAGCGGAGGCCAGCCCCCCACACGTAGTGGCCGATGACAGCGGTGCTTATTCGATAACATATTACGTGTCTGCGCCAGAAACATCAAACGGATCGCAAGAAGCAATTCTCGCGACATTTATTGCCACCGGAAATTCCTATACGATCCTCGGCGGCTCTGACGAGAATACTCCCTTTAATATTTCTGCCTCAACTGACCCATGGTGGAATCTCGCATCTATCTCAGCCTTAACAATCTATTTTAAAGATAATGCGTCTGAACTTGAAACCAGTTTATACGCGAATGGACTAAATCAAGTTGCGGTAACACTCTCTGTTACGTGCCTGAATCAAACGGGATACCCCCTAACTGGTATAGCGGATGATGATGTGATATCTGCATTATCACTGATATATTATGACCCAACTGATGACAATACGCTCCAATGGGCCGAAACTATTTCGCCAAGTATTGTCGGAAATCCATTAGTATACTCAGCAACTGATGCCGGCTATTCCACAGCACGATTCACCGTTGCTGCTCGCGAAACGGCGCCTACCGACGACCCGGGCGTATATTATCTTATATATTACGTCTCAGTTCCACCCGGAGGCGGTTCAAAGGATTATGAGATCGCAGCAAATTTCAACGCGAATAATATAACCGCAACGACCGCCCATACTGCTGATAACACTTTTGATCTCGGATTAGTCATTCACGCGGATCCATCTAAAATATACCTGCAAGGCGATTTTTCGTTGGATCGTGAAGATACCTGGAATGGGACGTGCACGTTTCCTGGAGGCTGGCACGGCGCGGGAATAACCGACAGTTTCGATCAGGATACCTACCATCTGTATATCAATACCGCAGATTACTACATGCTTCATGCCACTGCGACCGGCGGAGAGGCCCACCCCGGAAACACGAACGCCATAATTTTTGGAATCGGAGATAATCAAAAGGCCTATCTTAACAATCTGGTACAATTTAGCTATTCATATGGGCAAGTACCAATAAAGGTTTCGCTCGGCCTGTACGTTTACAATCAATCGGGACAGGACGATTTTCAGGACGTCCTTTCTAGCACAGTCTCCATGACGATCCCCCTTAGGACTTATGCGATGGCGTTCATAAGGATGTCTGCATCAACCAACGCGATCGATTATGATCATGGGGATAATTGGGAAGGAGATTTAACCGTTAAAGTTATGGATCAATATGCAAATACGGCAAGTGTGCTCTGCCAGGAGAGCGCGGGTGATTGCTATGAAATGAAAATCACTGTCAGCTCCTGAAATACAACAAAACCACACATTATCCGCTTTTTAATTCTCACTAAAGATATTTTCTATAAAATTAACAATAGAGACCAACTTGGGAGCGATGTGTCAGGCCCCAGCAGTCAGCGTTTGGAGAAGGTTGAAATCATGGCTTCCGCTTACTTTAGTCAAGCATCATCAAATTTTGGCAACCCTGCAAAGGGCAGTGTCGACTCGCGAACCGGTCAGTTCAATGTAAAATTAAAAATTGCCGATTTGATTGGCAACAACGGAAACGGACCAAAATTATCACTGGGCCTTCAATATTCCCCTTTCACATCGGATAATCCAAACAGTTTCGGGATTGGTTGCTCCCTTGGAACTTCCTACTACGACCGGGCAAATCGGTTGCTGACACTCAGCTCCGGAGAACAATATCAAACAATTGAGTCTGGAGATGGAACGTCCGTCAGCATAAATCAGAAAAATGCCGAAAATTTCACATTTCTGAAAATTTCCTCAACCG
>DASXXR010000245.1:0-7556 GCA_036502945.1 Paraburkholderia sp.
GTCCTGTCCACGATACGACGCTTCCCCCGACACCGTTCCGTTCGACGCGATCAGCCCGAGCAGCGCCATCACGGTCTGGCTTTTGCCCGACCCGGATTCGCCGACGATGCCTAGCGTGCGGCCGCTCTCCAGCGAGAACGACACGTCCTGCGCCGCGGCGAAGGGCGCGCCGTCGTGACGTGCGAACTGCACGCCGAGACCATTGACTTCGAGCAGGGCCATGTCAATGCTCCTTCGGATCAAAAGCATCGCGCAGGCCATCGCCGACGAAGCTCACGCAGTACAACGTCACGCACAGCATCAGCGCCGGACACAGCAGCAGCCACGGCATCGATTCGAGTTTCTGCGCGCCGTCCTGGATCAGCACGCCCCAACTCGTCATGGGTTCCTGCACGCCCAAGCCGAGAAACGACAGCACGGACTCCGTCAACACGATGGCCGGCACCGTCACGCTGGCATAGACCACCACCACGCCGAACAGATTCGGCACGATGTGACGCGCGATGATCGCAAGCGGCTTCACGCCGGTTGCGCGCGCTGCATCGATGAATTCACGCGTGCGCAGCGTCAGCGTCTGGCCACGCACGACACGCGCCATGTCGAGCCACGAAAACGCGCTGATGGTCAGCACAACAAGGTAAAACTCGCGGCCGAACACCGTCATCATCAGGATCGCAATCAGCATGTACGGAATCGCGTACATCATGTCGACGATGCGCATCATCACGGCATCGGTGCGCCCGCCGAGGAACCCTGCGGACGCGCCGTACGCGACGCCGATCAGCCCCGATACCAGCGTGCCGAGCAGGCCGACTTCGAGCGACACGCGGCCGCCTGCGAGCGTACGCACCAGCAGGTCGCGCCCGAGCTCGTCGGTGCCGAACCAGTGCTGACCTTGGGCGGTGGGCGCGAGACCCATCGCCGACCAGTCGCTGTCGATGGCGTTATTCGACAACAGCCACGGTCCGGCGAAACACGCCACCACGATCGCGAGCAGGATCGCGAGCGCCACGAGCGCCGTGCGGTTGCGCACGAAACGCGCGCAGGCCGTGGCGAGCGGACTGCGCGAACGCGGCAGCGCCGGCGCGGCTGGAACCGCGCCGGTTACGGTAGAGGAACGGTTCATGATGTCAGTACCGGATACGCGGATCGAGCCATGCGTACGCAAGGTCGACGAGCAGGTTGAACAGAACAGCCGCCACCGTCGTCAGCACGACGAGACCGAGCACGAGGGTGTAGTCGCGATTGATCGCGCCGTTCACGACGAGTTGCCCGAGCCCCGGCAGCGCGAACACCGATTCGGTCACGACCGCGGAAGTGATCGACGAGATGCACACCGAGCCGAGCAGCGACACGACCGGCATCAACGCCGGCTTGAGCGCATGCCGAAGCACAATCGAGCGGGCCGGCAGCCCCTTCGCGCGGGCGGTGCGGATGAAGTTGCTGGCCAGTACTTCGATCATGCTGCCGCGCATCACCCGCGCAATCGCCGCCATGTTGATGAGCGTGAGCAGCGCGATGGGCAGCACGCGGTAGCGCCATGCGCCATCGCCCCATCCGCCTGCGGGCAGCCAGCCGTGTCCGTCCGCCGTGCGCAGCAGGATCGCGAAGATCCACACGAGCACGGGGCCGAGCACGAACGGCGGAACGACGTTGCCGACGTTGCCGAGCACCATCACGCCATGATCGATGAAGCTGCCGCGGCGCACCGCGGCCACCGTGCCGGATGCCACCCCCAGCGCCGCCGCGATCGGCACCGAGATACCGCCGACACCGAGACTCACCGGCAGCGCTTTCCAGACCAGGTCGTTGACCGACCAGTCCGAATACCGGAAAGACGGGCCGAGATCGCCATGTAATAGCGCGCCGAGATAGATCAGGTACTGGCGCCACAACGGCTCGTCGAGATGGTACTTTGCGTTCAGGTTTTGCAGCACGGCTGCGGAAAGCCGCCTCTCAGTGTCGAACGGGCCGCCCGGCGTGAGATGCAGCAGCAGATAGCACACGGTAATCACAGCCAGTACCGTCGGGACCGCCCAAAGCGTGCGGCGCAGCGTATATGCCAGCATGAAGGGACTCCCGCGCTCAGTGCTTGACGATATACATGTCCTGCGACTCGCGCTGATCGGTGTAGTTCGTCAGCGCATAGCCGCCCACATACGGCTTCACGAGCCGGTCAGCCGAATACTGGAAGAGCGGGATCATCGGGTAGTCGTTCATCGCGAGGGTCTGCGCCTGCGTGAGCAGGGCGGCGCGTTTCGCGTCGTCGAGCTGCTGGTTGGCCTGATCGACCAATGCATCCACTTTCGGATTGCAGTAATGCTGGTCGTTCTGCACGCTGCCGCAGCGGATCAGGTCGAGGAACGATGTTGCGTCGTTGTAGTCGACGTACCAGCCGTCGCGCGAAATTTGCAGCTTGCCGTCATGGCGCTGCTTCAGCATAACCTTGAATTCGACGTTCTCCATCTTCGCATTGACGCCTAGCTTCGTGCGCCATTCCGACGTCATGAACAGTGCGACCTTCTTGTGCAGGTCGTTCGTGTTGTAGGTCAGCGTGAACGTGAGCGGCTTCGCTTCGGAATAGCCTGCGTCCTTCAGCAGGTTGCGTGCGTATTCGACACGCTTGGCCATCGGCCACGACAGCCAGTCGGGCTTGAACACCTCCGCGCCCTTGGTGCCGTTCACGGTCAGCCCGTATAGCGGCTGTTCGCCGGCCTGCGTCAGCCTCGACGTCAGCAGGTCGCGGTCGAGCACCATCGACAGCGCCTGGCGTACGCGCTTGTCCTTGAATACGGGATCGTCGTTGTTCACGCTGTAGAAGTAAGTGCCGAGTATCAGGCCGGTTTTCAGTTCGCCGCCGAACTGCTTGCTCAGCTGCGCGTAGACGCCCGACGGAATCGTGTACGTGTAATCGAACTGCCCCGCCTGGTACATGCGCAGTGCGGTCTCGTTGTTTTCGATCGGCAGATAGGTGACCTTCGAAATCACGACGTTGCGGACGTTCCAGTACTTGTCGTTCTTCACCAGCACGATGTGGTTATTCGGCTGCCAGTCCGCGAGCGCGTAGGCGCCGTTGCCCACGAAGTTGCCCGGACGCGTCCACGCGTCGCCGTACCTGGCGACGACGTCGCGATTGACCGGGGCCATTTCCGACTTGCTGACCACTTCAGGGAAAAACGCGGTGGGCGTTTCGGTCTTGATTTCGAGCGTGTAGGGATCGACTGCGCGCACTGCCAGGCTCGAGATCGGCGCCTTGCCCGCAAGGATCGCGCGGGCGTTCTTCACAAATTCGACAAGGATGGTGTATTTCGAGCTGGTTTTCGGATCGACGACGCGTTGCCATTCGTACACGAAGTCGGCAGCGGTCACCGGTTGGCTGTTGCTCCAGCGCGCGTCATGGCGCAGCTTGAAGACCCATGTATCGGGCGCGGTGCGCGACCACGATTGCGCGACGCCAGGCACGACCGCGCCTGCCGCATCGATGCGCGTCAAGGCTTCGAACAGGTCGGTGCCGATCTCGTTGCCGGTGGTCGACTCGATATGCGCGGGGTCGAGTGATTCGACTTCGATCTGCACGTGGCGCGTGAGTTCCTGGTTCGCGGCAAGCGTCACGTTGGCGGGGACGGAGACGGCCGATGCAACGCCGGCAACCGACAGGACGGACGCGCTTAGCGCAGTCGCAAACACATGCTTGAATTTCATAGGCGATTCCAACGGAAACTCCGCAAGCGGATCGCGCTGCGCGCCCATCGCAATCCGGTTACTTCAAGAAAAAACCGGCGGTGCGCGCAGCACCGCCGCCAAGCCCCTTCAGCAGATGCCGAAGGGGCGAGAGGAGAAACGCAACAACCACAGCTCTGCTTCGCCCCAGTTAGAAGCGATACGTCGCGCCGATCTGGAAGGTCCGGCCCATATCGGTGTACAGCGACTGGTCGTAGCCGGTGGTGTCAGGCTGCGACTGCCATTCGACGTCGAACGGCGGCGAACGGTCGAACAGGTTGTTGATGCCGCCGTAGATCGTCCAGTTCTTGAAGCCGCGATAGGTCGCTACCAGGTTGAACTGGCTGTACGACGCAACCGACAGCGTGCCACCGTCGCCGAATTCCGCGGCCACGGCGTTCGTGTACGGCCCCGTGTATTGCCACGTCAGCGTCGTCGTCAACTTGCGGTAGTCCCACGTCAGGCTCGTATTGCCCTTCCAGCGCGGATTGCTCGCGCCGAACGGCTGCAGCAGCGCGAAATTGTTGCCCGCGAAATCTTGCGTCGGCGAGCCCGGGCTGTTGAGCTTGAAGTGCCACACATACGCCCAATCGCCTGCAAGCGTGAACGAGCCGTACTTCGTGCCTAGCGTCTTGCGGAAGTTGAAGTCGAAGCCGTCGGTATCCAGCGAGCCGAGGTTCACGAACTGCTGGTTGATGAAGCGGATCGAGCCGTCCGGATTGCGGATCACGACCGACGGATCGTTCGCCTGCAGCACCGCGTTCGGATCGTCCGTGCCGATCACGCCGTCGATGTGGATCTTGTAGAAGGCCGCACCGATGTCGGTCGTCGCGTTAGGCGACAGCTCGAAGCCGATGTTGTAGTTCTTCGTATGCTCCGGCTGCAGATTCGGGTTGCCGTTAACCTGTTCGGTCGTGAAGTGCTTGGTCGGCTCGCCGCTCGGGTCGTTCGGATCCACCAGGTTCTGGTGTCCGAGATAGACGGCCTGCGAGTTTTCGACCAGCGTCGGTGCGCGGAAGCCGCGGCTGTATGACGCAAACGTCGTGATCGCCTGCACAGGCTGGTAACGCAACGCGAAGTTCGGCGAGAACGCGCCGCCGAAATCGTTGTAGTGGTCGTAGCGTCCTGCCTGCGTGAACGTCAGGTTGTGGATGATCGGAATGTCGACCTGGTAGTAGACCGCCGCGACGTTGCGCGAACCATCCACCGTCTGCACGTTCGCCGGCGCGACGATGCCCTGCGACGACAGCGTGCGCGGATTGATCACCGAGCTCTCGTGACGGAATTCGCTACCGAAACCGAGGCCGACGTTACCTGCCGGCAACGCGAACAGATTGCCTGTCGAGGTCTTCGCCGTCACGCTGTCGACCTTCGAGATCGCCTGCTGGTCATCCTGCGAGAACAGGCCGTTAAACCCATTCGGCGTCGACGCCGGATTTGAGAAATTGAACGTGCCGTTGTTGAGGATGTTCTGGACGCCCGCAACATTCAGCACATTCGCATAGCTCGTATCGACCGTGCTCTGCGAATGGCCGTAGTCCAACGCCCAATCCCAGTCGCCGACTTTCGGCGTGGTGAACGAACCCTTTACCCCGGTCGACGCCTTCCAGAACGTCGACACCGTATCCGCGACCACCGCATTGCCGGGGAACGTGTAGTTGATGTCCGTCGGCACGCCGAACGGATTGAACGGATTCGTCGCCGACACCGTCTGCGACAACGGCGACACCGAACCGGTCGCCGGATTGAACACGTTCGACGTGCTGCTGATCGCGGGCGGCCCTTGCAACTGGACCGTCTCGTCGTGACTCAGCCACAGGTCCGCGTAAGCCTGGGTGTCGTCGTTGATCTTGAACGTGCCGTGCAGCTTCGCATTCAGGCGCGTGGTGGCAGGGATCAGCGAAGTTTCAGAAGCCGGGTTAAACACGCAAACCGAGCCGTTCGACTTGGTTCCGGGCGGGCACGGATTGATCGGCGTCGTGCTGCCGTCGGGCAGGATGAAGTTCGATTGCTGGTTCGGGCCGAGCGGGCCGGCATGGCCGCCCGGGAACTGCGAGAAGTCCTGGCTTGCCGACATCGAGCGGTCGGCGAGCGTCGAGCCCGAGTCGCGATACCAGCTCGCCGCGGCGGTGACGTTGAAGCGGTCCGAGCCCAGATCGCCGAAGCCGCCGAGCACGCTCAAGTTGCCCTGGCCGTCGCCCGGGTGCTGCGCCTTGCCGACCTGACCGTCGATCTGCAGGCCCTGGAAGTTCTTCTTCGTGATGATGTTGACCACGCCCGCGATGGCATCGGAACCGTATTCGGCGACCGCGCCGGTCTTCACGATTTCGATGTGGTCGACGACGTTGAGCGGAATCGCATTGACGTCGAAGAACGTGTCCGTGAAGTTCACGGCCATAGCGTAGTTCGCGACGCGCTGCCCGTCGACCAGCACCAGCGTGTACTTCTCGCTAAGACCTCGCAATGCAAGGCCCGCGCCCCCGGGCGCGGAGCTGTTCATCGTCGTTTGCGACCAGCTGCTCGCGGAGTTCGCCGAGGTGCCGCGTAGAAAATCGGCCACGGTCGTGTAGCCGCTTTGCTGGATGTCCTTCGCCGTGATGGTTTGAACTTCCGTGTTGCCGACCTTGTCCGACGTGCGGATCAGCGAACCCGTCACTTCGACTTTTTCCAGTTTGCTGACGGGCGGCGCCGTCGTTGCCGGCGTGCTCGTTGCTGAGGGAGTAGCCGCGCTATCCGGTTGGCTCTGCGCATACGCAACCGGTATGCATACTGCCGTCAACACCAGCTCGGCCCCTATGATTTTCGCCATAGCCGAGACCAATTTCTTCTTTTTCACTTGCACTCCTGCTTGTTGTAGAGGCCACCTTCATTGAACGATCTGCGCGATACGCGCGAGTCGCGCGTGCGCAGCCGTGCGAAGTCCGATGGATCGGCGAGTTCATCGCCGCCGGTACCTATCCCTGGTCTCGCACGTCCCGTCCAGAGCGCCTTGCCGATCGTGTCGGACGCGCACTGGCATTAAAGCGACCGCACCGAAAGCATGAGACATGCCAACTCGTAAGCGGAGTGGCTCTGTCCGCATCGATGCCGAAGATAGTTTCGCGCGCAACTAGTTGATTGATTTCGCTTTAATTCGCGATGCATGACAGACGATAAGAATTGCCCCGGATCTTTCGCGCGATTAACACATGCTTTATAGTTCGGTAATAAAAATTTTCTGAATTAGAGCAATCACTCTACTGCGCCGTGGTGCGTATCCCGCACCTATCGAATGCGTGTATTACCGAAGCGGTGCATTGATTTTCCGAGTGATCAGAACCGCATTAATTCACCGAAAGCGGGCAGAAATAAGTTTGAAAAAAATTTTGTGAATTTTCATGCGAGAAAGCTCGTTAGCCTTACGTGGTGAGGATTTCATCGCAATCGGCCGGCCTCCTTCCTTACGCAATTATTCATGCAACTGTAATAAAGTTGTCTAGCTAAAATGGTGGATCTGCACCACAGCGCAGCGATCAGAGCCTAAAGCACCAAGTCAGTACAAAAAACCATTAAATCGGACAATGCAATCCAGAAAAGATACTTTGACCGAAGTTCATATTTGTCGTTTTATCTGGGCTTCGTGTACGCAAGCCACCCGGTTTCTGCGATGTGTTGCGCACGTCAATCGCGCGCAAAGCCATATATTTCAAGGATGCCGGTCTAATTCGGAACGCTTGCGGCAGCGTCCGGACAGGTGTGTGGTTATAAGCTGGTACGCCACTTGCATTAGTGCCCGCGCTTTACAACCGGTGACCCACGAGGAAGCCGACAACAAGAAACCCACCGTTATTCGACGG
>DASXXR010000246.1:0-3314 GCA_036502945.1 Paraburkholderia sp.
TCGGTGTTCGGCAATCCGTTCTGGAGCACGGGCAAGAAACTGGGCGCGGTGGCGCTAACGGCGATTTGCCTGTTTCCGTCGCGGCGCCTGAGCGACTACGCGGTCCGTTATATCGCGAATCCGCTCGCGAGGCGGGCTTAAGGGAATTAAGGGGCTTAAGGGGCTTAAGGGGCTTAAGGGGCTTAAGGGCTTAAGGCCTCGGCAATCGCCGAATAGCAGTTTAAAGAAAGACGACAAAACTATCTTGCATGGGACCGGAGTAAGGCTCTGAAGCTCCAACTCCGGTCGACACAGGGGGCTCGGAATGAAATCAACGCCAGCGCGCGGCCTGGTGATCAATGGCCGCTTTCTCGGACGACGGGCGACCGGTGTCGATCGCTTCGCATTCGAGACCGTGCGCGCGCTCGACGAGCTGCTCAAAACCGATGATCCGATCGTTGCCGACTTGCGCGCGGAACTCGTCGTGCCGGAAACGCTCGTCGGCCTTAAGAACCCGTTCACGCGTATTGCGCTGCGCGCGGCCGGCGCCGGGCACGGCATGCGCTGGGAACAGTTGAGCCTGCCGCGCGCTGCCAACGGCTCGCTGCTGCTGAATCTCTGCAATTCCGGTCCGCTCTTTTGCCGCCAGCAGGTCACCGTGCTGCACGACGCGGCGCCGATGCGCGTGCCGGAAAGCTATAGCCGCGCGTTCACCGCGTGGTACCGGGTGATGGCGCCGCGCATCGGGCAGATTGCGCGGCGCGTACTGACCGTCTCGGAGTTCTCGCGGCGCGAACTGTGCGACGCATACCGGATTCCGGCCAGCAAGATAGGCGTCGTGCCCGAGAGCGGCGAACACATGCTGCGCGTGCGCGAAGGGGAGCACAAGCCGTACGGCGCCGCCGCGCAACGGCCCTACGTGCTCGCGGTGGGAAGCCTCAACCGCCACAAGAACTTCAAGCTGGTTTCCGACGCCGCCAGGCTGATCGGCGACGCAAACTTCGACATCGTGGTCGTAGGCGGCGGCGATCCGCGCGTGTACGGCACCGCGCAAGAGCCATTGCCGGATTTCGTCAGGCATCTCGGCTATGTCGCGGACGAAGACCTCAACGCGCTGTATCGCCACGCTGCGTGTTTCGTCTACCCGTCGCGTTACGAAGGGTTCGGGTTGCCGCCTGTCGAAGCGCTGGCGCTCGGCTGCCCCGTTATCGCATCGCGCTTGCCGTCGGTCGTCGAAGCGTGCGGCGATGCGGTGCTTTACGTGTCGCCCGACGACCCTCGCGAACTGGCGGGTCTGCTCGAACGTGTGACGACCGACGAGGCATTGCGCAACGCGCTGCGAGTGAAAGGCAACGCGAGAACGGCAGAACTCACTTGGCGCGCGACCGCAGTCAAGCTTCTTGAAGAGATCTCACCATGGCTGACCTAGCGAACAGCGAAGTGCCCGCCGGCAACCCTCAGCGGTATGGCCGCGTCGCGATCGTGCACGACTGGCTCGTGACCTATGCGGGATCGGAACGCGTGCTTGAGCAGATCATCGCGCTGTGGCCGGAGGCGGATCTCTTCAGCATCGTCGACTTCTTTCCGGAAGAGCATCGCGGCGCGCTGCTCGGCAAGCATGCGACCACCTCGTTCATTCAGCACTTGCCGCGCGCGAAGTCGGCGTATCGCTCGTATCTGCCGCTGATGCCGCTCGCCATCGAACAGTTCGACCTGTCGGCCTATGACCTTGTGATTTCATCGAGCCACGCGGTGGCGAAGGGCATCATCACCGGGCCGAATCAGGTGCACGTCAGCTACGTGCATTCGCCGATCCGCTATGCGTGGGATCTGCAGCACGAGTATCTGACGCAGGCGGGCATGACCCGCGGCCTGAAGAGCTGGATCGCGCGCGGCGTGCTGCACTATATGCGCATCTGGGACCAGCGCACGGCGCACGGCGTCGACACGTTCGTCGCCAATTCGAATTTCGTCGGCCGCCGGATCCGCAAGACGTACGGCTGCGACGCGACGATCGTCTATCCGCCCGTCGATATCGGCCGGTTCGAACTCGGCTCGCATCGCGAAGACTTCTACCTGACCGCCTCGCGGATGGTGCCGTACAAGCGCGTGCCGCTGCTTGTCGAGGCGTTTTCCGGCATGCCCGACAAGCGCTTCGTCGTGATCGGCGACGGACCGGACTTTGCAAAGGCCAAAGCGGCGGCCGGCCCCAACGTGACACTGCTCGGGTATCAGCCCGGCAGCGTGCTGATCGACCACATGCAGCGGGCGCGTGCATTCCTGTATGCGGCCGAGGAAGACTTCGGCATCTCGGTGGTCGAGGCGCAGGCGTGCGGCGCACCGGTGATTGCGTACGGACGGGGCGGCGTGCTCGAGACGGTGGTGGAGTCGAACGATCCGCTCTCCGGCACCGGCGTGTTCTTCCGCGAACAGAGCGTAGCGGCGATCGTCGACGCGATCGAACGGTTCGACGCGCATGCGCCGTTTCGCCCGGAAGTGTGCCATCGCAATGCGATCCGGTTTACCGCTGAGCGCTTCAGGCGCGAATTTCTGCGTGTCGTCGATCACACGTACCAGCAGCTGAGCAACCGCTCGTTTGCCAACGGATTGGAGCCGGGCATCGGCCTCTCCGTTGCGCATCAGCGACCCGCCTTACTCGTCGAGGAATGACATGAAAAAGTTCGTAATCGTCGCAACGAAGGGGCGCGCTGTCGAAACCGCCACGTTGTTCGATTTCCTGTTCGAACAGGACGCGCGTCCGGATGCGGTGTATGTGGTCGGTGCGGAACCCGCCGATCTTCCGGACGTCGCGGCGCACCCGCTCGCTGCGCATGCGCGCGTCAAGCTGCTGCTGTCGAAGGCGCCGGGGCTGACGGTGCAACGCAACGTCGGCATTGCTGAACTGCTGCGAGATCTTGAGCATGAAGACGATCGCGAACTGTGGTTTGCCGCATTCTTCGACGACGATTTCCGCCCGCACCGCGGCTGGCTTAGCCAATGCGACGCGCTGTTTACCGAAGCGCCCGGTGTGATCGGCATGACGGGCCAGGTGCTGGCCGACGGCGTAAGAGGCAGGGGTCTCTCCGAAGCCGATGCGCTCAAGTACCTGTCCGGTGCATACGAGCCGCAGGAGCATTGGGCGTCCGGCGATACGCGCAGACCGCTCAACTCGGCGTACGGCTGCAACATGGCGTTCGTCGAACGGGTCGTGCGCAACTGCAAGTTCGATGAAGCGCTGCCGTTGTACGGATGGCAGGAAGATCAGGACTACACGTCGCAAGCCCTTCGGCTCGGCGAATTCGTCTACGAGCCGAACTGCCTGGGCGTGCATCTCG
>DASXXR010000247.1:0-10371 GCA_036502945.1 Paraburkholderia sp.
TGGGTCAAGCGAAGCGCATCGAAGTGGGCAAGGAAAACACGACGATCATCGACGGTGCAGGCGAAGGCGCGACCATCGAAGCGCGTGTGAAGCAAGTGCGCACGCAGATCGAAGAAGCGACGTCTGACTACGACCGTGAAAAGCTGCAGGAACGCGTGGCCAAGCTGGCCGGCGGTGTTGCAGTGATCAAGGTCGGCGCTGCGACCGAAATCGAAATGAAGGAAAAGAAGGCACGTGTCGAAGACGCACTGCACGCTACGCGCGCAGCCGTTGAAGAAGGCATCGTGGCCGGCGGCGGCGTCGCACTGATCCGTGCTCGCGCAGCCATCGCCAACCTCAAGGGCGCCAACGCCGATCAGGACGCAGGCATCAAGATCGTGCTGCGCGCGATGGAAGAGCCGCTGCGTCAGATCGTTGCGAACGGCGGCGAAGAAGCCAGCGTCGTGGTGGCAGCGGTTGCGGCAGGCAAGGGCAACTTCGGCTACAACGCGGCGACCGGCGAGTACGGCGACCTCGTGGAAGCCGGCGTCGTGGATCCGACGAAGGTGACGCGTACGGCGCTGCAAAACGCAGCTTCGGTGGCGGGCCTCCTGCTGACCACCGACGCAGCGGTTTGCGAACTGCCGAAGGACGATGCACCGATGTCTGGCGGCATGCCCGGCGGTATGGGCGGCATGGGCATGGACATGTAATTCCGGCTTACGTCGGAAGGCATGCGAGGGGCGCGCCGCGAGGCGTGCTCCTCAAAAACGAAAAACCCGCAGCGATGCGGGTTTTTTTACGCGCGCAGCCGTTGCACACTCACTGCCGCGCTTCTCCCGGCGTCGCGCCTTTGCCGCTTGCGGGCGGCGCGTCGTCTTCATTGGTGCGAGCCCAGAAGAAGCGATCGGGCAGATAAGCGCCCATCCCCGGCCGGAATGCGTTCTGCATGGCCTGAAACAGATATTCCTGCGCTTCGCGCACGGCTTCCGCCGGGTCCTGGCCGTTCGCGAGCAGCGCCGCGATGGCCGCGCCGAGCGTATCGGTCATTCCCGCCACGCGATGCGCGCCGCGGTCCCACATGTCCTGCCGCAACCGGCCGTCCTCGCTATAGAGCGTGTTGACGAGCCGGTGCGTGCCGGTTTCCATCGACAAAATGTATTCGCACCCTTGCGCGAGCAGATGCGAAACCGCTGCGTCGAGCGTCGGCGCTTCCGCGTCGCCGTCCGGCTGCGCCAGCGCGAGCAGGGTGGCGTGATCGGCGACGAGCAGCGTGGTTTGCGGCGCGAGCAGGTCGGCGATCGACTCGCGCAGTTCGTCGGCGGCGAGCACGTGTTCGTCGTCGAGCGTGAAGTCGGGGGCGAGAATCAGCGGGATGTCGTCATAGTCGGCGACCACCTCCGCGATCGCGCTCACCACCTCCGCCCGCGTCGCCGCGCCGACCTTGAACGCGGCGATCGGCATGTCTTCCAGCAGCATGCGCGCCTGGGTTGCGACGATTTCCGGGTCGAGTCCGGTTACTTCGTCGCAGTTTGCCGAGTCGCGCACGGTGTAGCCTGTCAGAACCGTGACGCCATGGCAGCCCATGCTGGCGAGCGTCATCAGGTCCGCTTGCAGGCCGGAGGCGCCGGTCGGGTCGGAAAGGCCGAAGGTGAGGACGATCGGAGGGGTGTCGCTGGGCATGAAGAATGGCGGGCTATGTAATGGAGGGCGATGTACACCGTGCATCGCACGGCCTACACAATTATGCGGCTTAATCCCGCGCGGGGGCGTTTTTTCGCACCCGCTGGCACGTTTCTCCACAATAGCGCAGCGCAGGCAGCGTGGCGGCACGATGCCGTGCGGCCTTGCGTCCCTAGGCATCGGGGCGGCAACACGGTACCATCATGGCTCCCGTTTCAACGGACTTTTCGACGCGAACAAGAATGGAATATAGAAGCTGGATGTGCCTTATCTGCGGCTGGATTTATGACGAAGAAGCCGGCTTGCCAGACGAAGGAATCGCGCCGGGTACGCGCTGGGAAGATGTCCCTATCAACTGGACTTGCCCCGAATGCGGCGCGCGCAAGGAAGACTTTGAAATGGTCCAGATCTAACCGGTCTGTTCACAGCCGTGTGTACATCGAGCGCCTGCACCAAAAGCGCGCGCCACCGTGGGGTTGACCAGGTGTGGTGCGGCCGGTGGTATATCGGGGCGCGCACCGCGCCGCTAGAAGCAGTCAGTCATCGTCAGGCCGAAAGGCCGACGCGCGACGCGGCGCGATCGGTGTCAATTCAGCGGTCCAAGTGATGCTAGCCCGGCGGAGCGCGTTGCTGCGCCGTCTTTGGCCTGTCGGCGTTCCTGCAGCTTGCCTATGACTCTTCCATCCGCTTCCACTAGCATCCTCGAAGCCTTGCCCAATCCGCGAGGCGGCGCGGTTCGCGTGGCCGAAGCCGCGCTTGCCGACGCGCTGCGCGCGCACGACCAGCATGGCGATACCGCGCTGCCGTTGCTGCACGCGACGCACGCTTTGCGCGATGCCGGTTGGCTCGCGGCGCGCCGGTTCGCGGACACGCTGGTGCTGGCTTCGCCGCTGACCGCCGATGAGCAGCACACCGGCGGACCCATTCGCACGTCGTTCGGCAATGCGCTGCACGCGTTTGGAGCGGCGCTCGGGCGGTGCAATCTGCGCGAACTGTCGTGCGCACCGTCGCTCTTCGGGCACTACCGCGCGCTAAGCGCGCTGGTCGCACAGCACACCCCCGGGTTCAGCGTCTCGTTCGAAGACCTGGCGTTGGCCGGCCGCCCGATTCCGCCCGTGACCTTGCGGTCGCAGCCGGCGGAGCGGCTGGCTCAAGTGCGCGCGCGTTACGAAGCGGCGTTGCTGCCGGTACTGCGTGCGCAGACCGGCGAGCGCGCGATGTCCGCCGCGACCCTGGTGGTATCGGCCGCGCTGGACGAACTCGACGCATGCTTCGCGCAACTCGCCGGGCCCGATCCGTACGACTTCTGGCGGCTCGCCGCGGGTTGCGCCCGGACGCTGCGCGTGAGCGGTCACTTATCCGGCGACGCCGATGCGCGGCGCTTCTACGCCCGGTGCAACCTCGCGCTTGCGGAACAGGCGCGCGGCATACAGCTCGCGCCGCGCTCGCTGGTGCGCGCGACGCTAGCGTTGCTGTGGCGCGACTACGCGTTGTTCGGCGCGGCGGCGGAGGACACCGAGCAGGTGGAATTGCTGCGCGACTACGGCCTGACGGTTGTCTGGCACGTGGTGGGCACGTCGGCGTCCGAGGCGTTGTGGGAGGCGGGCGCCGTACAGGCCGAGACGGTAGCGGCGCACGCCGCGGCCACGCGCGAACTCGGCGCGGTCACCGTCAACGCCTATGCGTATGAAGATTTCCTGCAGACAGCGGACGCATCGATCGCCGCCCTGTCGGAACACGCGCGCGCCGCCGATAACCCGCAAAAGGCCGATCCCAGCGCCGCGCTGCAGGCGGGCGACGCCGCCTACCGGCTGGGCGCATCGGCGTGCGCGCTCGGCCTCGGGCACGTCGCGCTGCTGTCGGATGCGCTCGGGCTCGCATGGCGGCGGCGTGCACACGCGGGCGTAGCGACGCCCGCGGTGCGTGCACATGGGGTCGTCGATGCGCCGGATGCGCGTGCACTAGAACAGGCCGCCGAAGCGTTGCGCGCGATGCTACATAAGATCGCGGCGGGTATTGCACCGCCGCAATCGAATGCCGCGCTCGCATCATTGACGAAGGCGATCGAACTGGGCGGCGCTTAACCGGCAGACAAGTCACCCGCACTAAGGGTAAGCACCGGGGGCAAACACCCCGCACAGAGCGTGCGACATGCCGCAGACGCGTGGCCGGCAACGCTTGAGTGCGTGTTAGAGTGCAGTATGATCCGCCGTCCATGGAATGCGGCCGACGCTGTCGCGGTGCGCGCAGCGACCGCGGTCTGCACTTCCACCTGTCTTTGCTAGAATTTGACCTATGTCCAAGAGTACCGATCGCATCAATCTCACCAACCAGTTCCTGATCGCCATGCCGAACATGGCGGATCCGACGTTTTCAGGAACGGTGGTCTATCTGTGCGATCACAGCGAGCGCGGCGCACTGGGTCTCGTCATCAACCGTCCCACTGATATCGATCTGGAAGCGCTCTTCAATCGCATCGATCTGAAGCTCGAGATCGAACCCCTGCTGCATGTTCCCGTGTACTTCGGCGGCCCGGTGCAAACTGAGCGCGGCTTCGTGCTGCACGATACGGCGCAGGGCAGTGCGTACACGTCGTCGATGCAGGTGCCGGGCGGACTTGAAATGACCACGTCCAAAGATGTGCTCGAGGCGGTCGCGAGCGGCAAGGGGCCTGAGCGCTTCCTGTTGACGCTCGGCCATGCAGGCTGGGGCGCGGGCCAGCTCGAAGAAGAGATCTCGAAGAACGGCTGGCTCACGGTTGAGGCTGACCCGAAGATCGTCTTCGACGTCCCCGCCGAAGACCGGTTCGAAGCCGCACTCGGGCTGTTAGGCGTTTCCCTGTCGATGCTCTCCGGCGAAGCAGGCCACGCATGAGCGTTGGGCCAGGACGTGAAGCGACGCTGCTCGCGTTCGACTATGGCGAGAAACGCATTGGTGTCGCCGTTGGCAATTCCCTCACAAAAAGCGCGCGGCCGCTTGTCATCGTACAGAATCGCAATCGCGAATACCGCTTCGAAGCGCTCGGCAAGCTGATCGGCGAATGGAAGCCGGACGCGCTCGTCGTCGGTCTGCCGATGCATCCCGACGGCACGCCGCACGCAATGACCCAGCAGGCCAAACGCTTCGGCAATCAGTTGAACGGGCGGTTCAATCTGCCGGTGACGTGGATCGACGAGCGTTATTCGTCGGTTGAAGCCAAGGCGGGCGTGCGCGCCGGTGTGGCGCGCGCCGATCTGCTTGACGCCGAAGCCGCCTGCATCATTCTCCAGCAATACTTCGACGGACTATCCGACGATCATGAGTTCCATTGACGCGGAAGCGCTCTATCGCGCCGTGCTCGAACAGATTCGCGATGCATACGGCAACGCGCTGGGCGGCCCCGATGGCGCCGTGCTTGCGGGCATCTATAGCGGCGGCGTGTGGCTAGCGGAGCGCCTTGCGCACGACTTGAACGTGCCGACCTTCGGTGTCGTCAACGTTGCGCTGCATCGCGACGACTACGCGAAGAAAGGCCTGCATACGCAGGCAAGCCCGACATCGCTGCCGTTCGAAGTGGAGGGCCGCCGCATCGTGCTGGTCGACGACGTGCTGTACACCGGCCGCACCGTGCGCGCCGCGGTGAACGAGCTGTACGACTACGGGCGTCCTGCATCCGTGGAACTGGCGGTGCTCGCGGATCGCGGCGGGCGCGAATTGCCGGTGGCGGCGCGCTTTGTCGGCGGCAGGGTCGAGGTGCCTGCCGACGCGACGCTCGTGCTGGCGAGCCACGGCGAGCCAGGCGAGCGACGTTTTACGTTCCACAACGAAGCACGCGCTGATTGAGCGTGTGCTGCTGTGTTAAACCTCGTTAAACCCGACACCACGACGACATACCGGTCGCAGCCGCGCAGCGAGCGACGCGATGCGTGACGCGAACAGAAAGGCGATGCAGTCCCCCCGAAACACCCCATTCGCAGCACACGTTTGATTCAGGAACTCAATGAACAAACCTACCCAGGCCACGCAGGATTCAACCACCAGCGCCGCATCGGCAGAGCGCTTTCGCTATGGCTTCCTGAAGGGCAATCCGCAGCTCACGAAGAACGGCGAGCTCAAGCATCTGCTGACGATCGAAGGCTTGCCGCGCGCGATCGTCACCCACCTTCTCGATACCGCCGACCAGTTTGTCAGCGTGACCGACCGCGAGGTGAAGAAGGTGCCGCTGCTGCGCGGCAAGTCGATCTTCAACCTGTTCTTCGAGAACTCGACGCGCACCCGCACCACCTTCGAGATTGCCGCGAAGCGGCTGTCGGCGGACGTGATCAATCTGAACATCAACGCGTCGTCGACCAGTAAGGGCGAGTCGCTGCTCGACACGATCAACAACCTGTCGGCGATGCATGCGGACATGTTCGTGGTCCGCCATGCGTCGAGCGGCGCGCCGTATCTGATCGCCGAGCATTGCGCGCCGCACGTGCACGTGATCAACGCGGGCGACGGCCGCCATGCACACCCGACCCAGGGTCTGCTCGACATGTACACGATCCGCCACTACAAGCGCGATTTCACGAATCTGCGCGTGGCGATCGTCGGCGATATTCTGCATTCGCGCGTCGCGCGTTCGGACATTCATGCGCTGACCACGCTCGGCGTGCCCGAAGTGCGCGCGATCGGCCCGCGCACGCTGCTGCCGGGCGGGCTCGAGCAGATGGGCGTGCGCGTGTATCACAACCTCGACGAAGGGCTGAAGGACGTCGACGTGATCATCATGCTGCGCCTGCAGAACGAACGGATGAGCGGCGCGCTGCTGCCTTCGGCGCAGGAATACTTCAAGAGCTGGGGCTTGACGCCCGAGCGGCTCGCGCTGGCGAAGCCCGATGCGATCGTGATGCACCCGGGCCCGATGAACCGCGGCGTCGAGATCGATTCGCAGGTGGCGGACGGGCCGCAGTCGGTGATTTTGAATCAGGTGACGTTCGGCATCGCGGTGCGGATGGCGGTGATGGGCATCGTCGCGGGCAATAACGGCTGAGCGCAGCCGCAACGAACGACGCACGACACCAACGCAGCGCAAAAGCGCACAGCTGCAACGGCGCGCAACGGCACGCAACAGACAACGCACAAGAAGGCACCGCATGAAGATTCACATTCAAGGTGGCACGCTGATCGACCCGGTCGCGGGCACTGAACAGCAGCAGGACATATTCATCGCGGCGGGCAGGGTGGTCGCGTTGGGCAGTGCGCCTGCGGACTTCCACGCAGCAAAGACGATCGACGCACGCGGCCTGCTGATCGCACCGGGCCTCGTCGACCTGTCCGCGCGGCTGCGCGAGCCCGGCTTCGAACACAAGGCGACGCTCGAATCGGAAATGGCCGCGGCGCTCGCGGGCGGCGTGACGACACTCGTGTGCCCGCCCGATACCGATCCGGTGCTCGATGAACCGGGCCTCGTCGAAATGCTCAAGTTCCGTGCGCGCAACCTGAACCAGGCGCATGTGTATCCGCTCGGCGCGCTGACGGTGGGGCTGAAAGGGCAAACCATCACCGAGATGGTCGAGTTGACCGAAGCGGGCTGCATCGGCTTTTCGCAGGCCGATGTGCCGGTGGTCGACACGCAGGTGCTGCTGCGCGCGCTGCAGTATGCGAACACGTATGGCTACACCACCTGGCTGCGCCCGCAGGACGCGTATCTCGCGCAGGGCGGCGTGGCGGCGAGCGGGGCGCTCGCGTCGCGGCTCGGCTTGTCGGGCGTGCCGGTGTCGGCGGAGACGATTGCGCTGCATACGATCTTCGAACTGGTCCGCGTGACGGGCGCGCGCGTGCATCTTTCGCACGTTTCGTCGGCGGCGGGCGTCGAGCTTGTGCGGGCGGCGAAGGCCGAAGGGCTGCCCGTCACGTGCGACGTGACGATCAACCACGTGCATCTGATCGACATCGATATCGGCTATTTCGATGCGCAGTACCGGCTCGATCCGCCGCTGCGCTCGCAGCGCGATCGCGAAGCGATCCGCGCGGGCCTCGCCGACGGCGCGATCGATGCGATCTGCTCCGACCACACGCCCGTCGACGACGACGAAAAGCTGCTGCCGTTCGCCGAAGCGACGCCCGGCTCGACGGGGCTCGAACTGCTGCTGTCGCTGACGGTGAAGTGGGCCGACGAAGCCGGCGTGCCGCTGGCGAAAGCGCTGAACCGCATTACCGCGGCGCCGGCGAGCGTGCTGAAGCTCGCTGCGGGGCGCATCGAAACCGGCGCGGCCGCCGATCTCTGCGTGTTCGACCGCAACGCGCACTGGCGCGTCGAGCCGCGCGCGCTGAAGAGCCAGGGGCACAACACGCCGTTTCTCGGCTACGAACTGCCGGCGCGCGTGCGCGCGACGGTGGTCGCCGGGCAACTGGCGTTTGAGCAGCGCTGACGCCGCGAATCAAACGGAAGACTCCTACGATGAAGCTCGCGCTTTGCAAGATACGACTTGTTGTCCATTTGCTGCATGGCATGTGGACCGTTGCGACGCGTTTTCCGCGCGCGTCCGCGCAGCAGCGTCTTGAACTCAATCGCGCGTGGTCGCTGAAGTTTCTGCGGCTCGCCGGGATGCGTCTTGTCGTGCATAACGATGACGCGCGGCTCGATGAAGGGGCGCTGGTTGTCAGCAATCACATTTCGTGGATCGATATCTATGTGATCAACGCATGGCGGCCGACGCCGTTCGTGTCGAAGGCGGAAGTTCGCAAATGGCCGGTGGTCGGGTGGTTGGCCCAGCAATTGGACACTGTGTTCATCCAGCGCGAAAAGCGCAGTGAAGCGAAGCGCATCATGCACGAACTGTCGAGCCGGCTCGCGGCTGGCGAACTGATGTGCGTGTTTCCGGAAGGGACGACGTCCGACGGATTGGCGCTGTTGCCGTTTCACGCGAATATGTTCCAGGCGGCGGTGTCGGCGTCGCGGCCGGTGCAGCCGTTGTGCGTGTACTACGAGGATGCGCACGGCAAGCAGTCGACGGCGCCGGCTTATATCGGCGACATGTCGCTCGGTGAATCGCTGGATGCGTTGTTGCGCGGCGGGCCGTTGACCGCGCATGTGTGTGTGGGCGATGCGCTCGCGCCGGGCGCCGAGCGGCGGCAGCTCGCGGCGCAAGCCGAAGCGGCGATCGGTGCCGCGCTCAGCCGTTTGCAGACGGGCGAACAGCGTGCGTTGCAAGGCGCGCGGGTTGCAACGCCGCCGCCGCCGCGCGCTGCCGCTGTCACTGCCGGTGTCACTGCCGCTACCGCCGCTGGTGAGACGGAAGCCGATCCGTCGGCGGCGAACGGTCCTGTTGCGCAGTGACGTCGACGGCGCGCTGGTTTGAACCAGTGTCTACACCGGCTTGAGGCGACGCTTGATTCGAACCGGGTGAAGCGACGCATCGAGGTAACACGCTGCTTCTGTGCACTTGTGCACGGAAGCCCGAGTATCCATGCGTTACACTTCGGCGATGCCCTCCGAACCAATTGATTTCATGTGGAATTCCCTCAGCAATGTCGGCGATGCCGCCTTGACGTTGCCCATCGCTGCCGCCTGCGCGATCTGGCTGTGGTTCTCGGCGCGGCACATGGCCGCGCGCTGGGTGCTGCTGCTGGCGGCCGGCATGGCGCTCGTCGGCGCGACAAAGATCCTGTACGCCGGCTGCGGCATCGAGATATCGTCGATCGGCTTCCGGATGATCAGCGGCCACACGACGCTTTCGACCGCCGTGTGGACCGTGGTCATCGCGCTGGTGTGCCGCTGCGCCGGGCGTAGCGCGCGCACGGGTGTGATTGTCGGGCTGTTGATCGGTGCGGTGACCGCGGTCGCGCGCGTGTTCGATGACGCGCATACGATCGCCGAGGTGATTGCGGGGTGGCTGCTGGGTGCGACGGTTGCGGTGATTTTCGTGCGGGCCTTCGTGCGGTCGGAAGTGCGGCTGTTCAGGCCGCGCATCGCGGCGTTCGGGCTGCTGCTGATCGCGACGTTCGCGTATGGGCATCATGCGCCGATTCAGGGCATGATCGATGCGTATTCGCCGGGGGTGTGTGCGCGGTTGATGCCGGATTTTGCCCACGTTCGGGACCGGCTTTAGTCGTAGCGTGGGGCGGGGCGCGGGCACCGGCCCGCTGCCTGATCGATGCGCCTGAATATGCCCAATGACTATTCGACGACAGCTGCCGCGCGGCAGCCCGCGCAGTCGGTCTGCGTGATCGTGCGGCCCGCGGGCTCGGCGGTCAGCCTGACCGCGGAAAGCTGGTTGCCCCACACGCAACCTGAATCGAGTCCGATGACGTTGTCGCGAATCAGCAACCCGAGCGCGGCCCAGTGGCCGAACACCACCGTAACGTCGGCGGTGCGCCGACCCGGCACGTCGAACCACGGCATATAGCCGGGTGGCGCGGAATCGAGGCCGCCGCTCGACGAAAAGTCCATTTCGCCGTCGCTGCGGCAAAAGCGCATGCGGGTCAGCGCGGTGCAGGTCAAGCGCAGACGGTCGATGCCCTTCAGGCCCGGTTTCCAGCGATTCGGTTCGTTGCCGTAGAGGCCCGCCAGGGTTTCTTTCCACGTGGGTGCGCGCAGCGCGCGTTGTAGCTCGTCGGCTAGTTCCATCGTGAGTGATGCGTCCCATTGCGGCGGTACGCCCGCGTGTACGAGCAGCATGTTGTTGTCGAAATGCGCGATGGGGCGGTGGCGGACCCAGTCGAGCAAGTCGGCGGCGTCGGGCGCGG
>DASXXR010000248.1:0-2297 GCA_036502945.1 Paraburkholderia sp.
GGCGCCGGTTTCTCAGGCGTGATGCCCTTGACCGCCGCTTCCTGCTTCGGCTTCACTTCTTCGGTGCGCTTGCTGTAACCGGTTTCCGATTCCAGTTCGCGGGCCGCTTCTTCGGCCATCTTCCACGAAGCGCGCGGTTCGTCGAGGCGCGCGTCGTCGTGACGCAGGCGTTCGAGCTTGTAATGCGGCGTGTCGAGGTGCTTGTTCGGGATCAGGACGACATTGACCTTGAAACGCGCCTCGATCTTGTTGATTTCGGCGCGCTTCTCGTTCAAGAGGAAGGCGGTTACTTCGACCGGCACCTGGCAATGGATTGCCGCGGTGTTTTCCTTCATCGCTTCTTCCTGAATGATCCGCAGCACTTGCAGCGCGGACGATTCGGTATCGCGGATGTGGCCCGTGCCGTTACAGCGCGGGCAGGTCACGTGGCTGCCTTCCGACAAGGCCGGGCGCAGACGCTGACGCGACAGTTCCATCAGGCCGAAACGCGAGATCTTGCCCATCTGGACGCGCGCACGGTCGTGCTTCAGCGCGTCTTTCAGGCGCTGTTCGACTTCGCGCTGGCTCTTGGCCGACTCCATGTCGATGAAGTCGATCACGATCAGGCCGCCCAGGTCGCGCAGGCGCAACTGGCGGGCGACTTCGTCGGCGGCTTCGAGGTTGGTGCGCGCGGCCGTTTCCTCGATGTCCGCACCCTTGGTGGCGCGCGCCGAGTTCACGTCGATCGCGACCAGTGCTTCGGTGTGGTCGATCACGATCGCGCCGCCCGAGGGCAGCGGCACCGTGCGCGAGTACGCCGTTTCGATCTGGTGTTCGATCTGGAAGCGCGAGAAGAGCGGCACGTCGTCGTGATACCGCTTCACCTTGCTGACGTTGTCCGGCATCACGATGTCCATGAAGGCGCGGGCCTGGTCATGGATTTCGGTGGTGTCGATCAGGATTTCGCCGATGTCCGGCTGGAAATAATCGCGAATCGCGCGGATCACGAGGCTCGATTCGAGATAAATCAGCATCGGCTGGCCGCTCGAACCGCTTTGCGATGCGGCTTCGATCGCGCGCCACAGCTGCATCAGGTAGTTCAGGTCCCACTGCAGTTCTTCGGCGCTGCGGCCGATGCCAGCCGTGCGCGCGATGATGCTCATGCCTTCCGGCAATTGCAGCTGCGCCATGGTTTCGCGCAGTTCCTGACGGTCGTCGCCTTCGATGCGGCGCGACACGCCGCCGCCGCGCGGGTTGTTCGGCATCAGAACCAGATACCGGCCGGCGAGCGAGATGAAGGTGGTGAGGGCCGCGCCCTTGTTGCCGCGCTCTTCCTTTTCGACCTGAACGATCAGTTCCTGACCTTCTTTCAGCGCGTCCTGGATGCGCGCGGAGCGCATGTCGACGCCGTCGCGGAAATACTGGCGGGCGACTTCCTTGAACGGCAGGAAGCCGTGACGGTCTTCGCCGTAGTTGACGAAACACGCTTCGAGCGACGGCTCGATGCGGGTAATGATGCCCTTGTAAATATTGCCTTTGCGCTGTTCGCGGCCGGCAGTTTCGATGTCGATATCGATGAGTTTTTGCCCATCGACGATGGCAACGCGCAGTTCTTCCTGCTGCGTCGCATTGAACAACATTCGTTTCATTGAACGACTCCAGAGCGGCTTAGCCTGCCCCCAGCTGCGCGGTTGTCAGTCGCGAGAGCCAGGAGGGCAGCGGCATGCCGTGCCTTATTGTGTTTTCACAAGCACGCTGGAGCGGGAAAATTGGCGGGAGAATTGCCTGAGAGGGCCCGGCCCCATTAAAAAATGGGCGCGGTGCCGCAGGGCACATGCGAACACGGCTTCAAATAACGACCCGACACGCCGCGGGTTCTGCCAGCAGACCTTCATAAGCCTTCGTCCACTCGCGCCGGTGCGCCAACTGGGCGCGTGACCGGAGGGTCGAAGGCTGCGGTCATGCCGCAGTGGGAAGTTCGCGCAGGCGGCGCGTCTTTTCCTACTGGGGGTGTCTCGCCTCATTTTGACGTCGCCATGTCTTGTACTTTCTACAAGACGCCTCGGGCGCACGCCGTATTTTCGCAACCTGCAGCTTCGTACAGCAGGGCGTCAGACCGCCCGATACCGAAGCTGAAAGTTAAATTCTTTTTTACCAAAATTCCGTTACCGTCGAAGCCGACCTTGACCGAACGCGCCTGTGGGCGCCGTCCCTGCCGGGCACTGACTTCGTGCGTGCAACTTGTTGCATCTCATTTGAGGGTGAGCAACCAGACCCCGGCGCAAGTAAAATAACGGTTTATCGCTTGCACCTGCGCA
>DASXXR010000249.1:0-3745 GCA_036502945.1 Paraburkholderia sp.
CGCCCGCCAGGCTCGGAGGCTCTCAATCGGACGGCTTGAAGCGCATCGCGCGTTCCAACTCACCGCATCGAACGGCGCTCACGTCAATCTTCTAGTCTTTTAGAAAGGAGGGCGTGATGAACGCCGCAGTTTACGATTCAAAAAATTCCAAAGATTACCTCGTTGCCGACCTGTCGCTGGCCGACTGGGGCCGCAAGGAACTCAACATCGCCGAAACGGAAATGCCGGGCCTCGTGCAGATCCGCGACGAATTCAAGACCCAGCAGCCGTTGAAGGGCGCACGCATCGCCGGCTCGCTGCACATGACGATCCAGACCGGCGTGCTGATCGAAACGCTGAAGGCGCTCGGCGCCGACGTGCGCTGGGCATCGTGCAACATCTTCTCGACGCAAGACCACGCCGCCGCGGCCATCGCGAAGAGCGGCACGCCGGTATTCGCGTTCAAGGGCGAATCGCTCGACGAATACTGGGAGTTCTCGCATCGCATCTTCGAATGGCCGAACGGCGAATTCGCGAACATGATTCTCGACGACGGCGGCGATGCAACGCTGCTGCTGATCCTCGGTTCGAAGGCTGAGAAAGACCGCTCGGTGATCGCGAAGCCGACCAACGAAGAAGAAACCGCGCTCTTCAAGTCGATTGCCCAGCATCTGGATGCGGACCCGACGTGGTACTCGAAGCGCCTCTCGCACATCAAGGGCGTCACCGAAGAAACCACGACCGGCGTGCACCGCCTGTACCAGATGGAGAAGGAAGGGCGCCTGCCGTTCCCGGCGATCAACGTGAACGATTCGGTCACGAAGTCGAAGTTCGACAATCTCTATGGCTGCCGCGAATCGCTCGTCGACGGCATCAAGCGTGCCACCGACGTGATGATCGCCGGCAAGATCGCGGTGATCACAGGTTACGGCGATGTGGGCAAGGGCTGCGCGCAGTCGCTGCGCGGTCTCGGCGCGACGGTGTGGATCACCGAAATCGATCCGATCTGCGCATTGCAGGCCGCGATGGAAGGCTACCGCGTCGTGACGATGGATTACGCTGCCGGCAAGGGCGACATCTTCGTGACGGCAACCGGCAACTATCACGTGATCGGCCACGATCATATGAAGGCGATGCGCCATAACGCGATTGTCTGCAACATCGGGCACTTCGATTCGGAAATCGATATTGCGTCGACCCGCCAGTACGAGTGGGAAAACATCAAGCCGCAAGTCGACCACATCATTTTCCCGGACGGCAAGCGCGTGATCCTGCTGGCTGAAGGCCGCCTCGTGAACCTCGGCTGCGCGACG
Source organism: Paraburkholderia sp. (assembly GCA_036502945.1). Classification (GTDB taxonomy): domain Bacteria; phylum Pseudomonadota; class Gammaproteobacteria; order Burkholderiales; family Burkholderiaceae; genus Paraburkholderia. Next base: position 1,293 of record DASXXR010000249.1, read on the forward strand.
GGCCATCCGTCGTTCGTGATGTCGAATTCGTTCACGAACCAGACGCTCGCGCAGATCGAACTGTTCACGACGGGCAACAAGTATGAGAACAAGGTCTACGTGCTGCCGAAGCAGCTGGACGAGAAGGTTGCGCGTCTGCACCTCGCGCGCATCGGTGCGAACCTGACGCAGCTGACCACCGAGCAGGCCGGCTACATCGGCGTGGACAAGAGCGGCCCGTACAAGCCGAACCACTACCGCTACTAAGCCGGCACAGGCGGCGGAGCATCAGACGGGGCGGCGCGCCGCCCCGTATCCTATTCACGAACCGCTCGCACCGCGATGTTCAATCTGGACTGCAAGCCTGAAAGGAGCTTCTCATGACCGTGCTGTTGACCTGGCTGATCAACGCGCTCGCGCTGTTGATCATCACGCACCTCGTGCCGTCGATTCACATCCGCAGTTTCGGCACCGCATTGATCATCGCGCTGGTGCTCGGGCTCATCAACGCGCTCCTGCGGCCGGTGCTGATTCTGCTGACGCTGCCCGTCACGATCCTCACGCTCGGACTCTTCATTCTGGTGGTCAACGCGCTGTGCTTCTGGCTGTGCGCGTCGCTGCTGAAGGGCTTCGAGGTGTCGGGATTCTGGTCGGCGTTCTTCGGTTCGATTCTGTACAGCATCGTTTCGTGGCTGCTGTCCGCGCTCATTTTCGGCAATCGCAGTGTCGGCTAGTGCAGCCGGCGTTCATCGATTGCCTATCGGTCCATGAAGAACCCTGAACGACCATGAACCCCATCGAACTCTCATTCGAATTCTTCCCGCCTAAAACGCAGGAAGGCGTCGACAAGCTGCGCGCCACGCGCGCGCAGCTTGTGCCGCTCAAGCCGAAGTTTGTGTCGGTCACCTTCGGCGCCGGTGGCTCGACGCAGCAGGGCACGCTCGACACCGTCATCGAAATGGCGAAGGAAGGTCTTGAAGCGGCGCCGCATCTGTCGTGCATCGGCTCGTCGAAAGAGAGCCTGCGCGCGATCCTGAGCGAGTACCGCTCGCACGGCATCCGCCATATCGTCGCGTTGCGCGGCGACTTGCCTTCGGGCATGGGCGAGGTCGGCGAACTGCGCTATGCGTCGGAACTGGTGAGCTTCATTCGCGCCGAATTCGGCGACTGGTTTTGCATCGAAGTGGCGGGCTACCCGGAATACCATCCGCAGTCGCGCTCGCCGCGTCACGATCTCGAGAACTTCGCGCGCAAGGTGCAAGCCGGCGCGAACTCGGCGATCACGCAGTACTTCTTCAACGCGGACGCGTACTTCCGCTTCGTCGACGATGCGCGCAAGCTCGGCGTCGACGTGCCGATCGTGCCGGGCATCATGCCGATCACGAACTTCTCGCAGCTGATGCGTTTCTCCGAGATGTGCGGCGCGGAAGTGCCGCGCTGGATCGCGGGCCGGCTCGAAAGCTACGGCGACGACCGGGAATCGATCCGCGCGTTCGGGCTCGACGTCGTGACGGACCTGTGCCGGCGCCTCGTCGATGCGCGCGTGCCGGGGCTGCATTTCTATACGCTCAACGGCGCGGCCGCGACCAAATCGATCTGCGAGCGGCTCGGCGTGTAACGGCCGGGCCATGCAGGCCATGTGTCATGGCATGTGTTCCGCGCCGGCCAGCGCAGGCCGGTGCGAAACACGTCGGACGCGCCAAAAAAAACATAAGCTAGCCTCAGAGAGACAGCAAAGAGGCGACGCAGCCTACCTCCTATAGGTGTTTCCTCGTTTGCGCTACACGGAATTTCGTCCGCTTGTAGGGGCCAGCAAAGCTCAGTAATATCGCGCTACGCTGGTTTTGACTGGCGACGAACCTGGAGGAAACATGAAACAAAACAAACTGTTGCGCGCGGCTCGGCTCACGACGCTAGTCGCAGCCGCAGCGGCATCGATGGCGGGGGCCCAACTGGCGAACGCCGCCGATATTCCGAACAAAACCCTCGTTTACTGCTCAGAAGGCAGCCCCGCGGGCTTTGATCCGGCGCAGTACACCACCGGCGTGGACTTCACCGCCAACACGTTCACGGTTTATAACCGCCTCGTCGAATTCGAGCGGGGCGGCACGAAGGTCGAGCCGGGTCTCGCCGAAAAGTGGGATGTCTCGGCAGACGGCAAGACCTATACGTTCCATCTGCGTCACGGCGTCAAATTCCAGACAACGTCGTTCTTCAAGCCGACGCGCGAATTCAACGCGGACGACGTCGTGTTTTCGTTCGAGCGCATGCTCGATCCGAATCAGCCGTTCCGCAAGGCTTATCCGGTGCAGTTCCCGTATTTCACCGACATGGGCCTCGACAAGCTGATCACGAAGATCGAAAAGGTCGACCCGTACACGGTCAAATTCACGCTCGCCGAAGTGAACGCGCCGTTCATCCAGAATCTGGCGATGGAATATGCGTCGATTCTGTCCGCGGAATATGCGGACCAG
>DASXXR010000250.1:0-3503 GCA_036502945.1 Paraburkholderia sp.
TCTGAAGCAGATCCCGAATCGTTTCGAACTGGCGCTCGCTGCAACTTACCGCGCGCGTCAGCTCGCACAAGGTCACACGCCGAAGATCGAAAGCCGCGACAAGCCCACCGTCGTCGCGTTGCGCGAAATCGCAGCGGGCCAGGTCGGTGTCGAAATGTTGAAGAAGGTGCCTGTCTAACCCGCACCGTTTATCCGTTTTCGGACGGCGTGTAACACGATCCGCGGCGATCCGCGCAGGCGGGTCGCGAGCGTCCAACCGGTGCATGGACCGGCGCATTCAGCCCGCGCGGCTTCTGGATCGCGCACTTAACCCGCGTAACCGGCGCGTTCGATCCGCGCGGTTCATCCGACAAGGAGGCGAACATGAGCACGAATCCGTCGCCCTCCACCTCGGACGCCGAACACCATGCAGACGACGCGCACGAAGCCGACTCTCCTTCGTCCGCACGCAAGTACATCGACGCAGTCCTCGAACAATCGTTTCGTCATCTGTTCGGGCCGACCGCCACGCCGGAGCAGCCGCGCCGGCACGACGTCGTTTCGATCGCCAAGCTGACCGCTGCGCTTTCCAGCTTCCTGAGCCCGGAAGACATCAAGGCGATCAAGGCCGCGTTCCACTTCAGCGACGAAGCCCACCTCGGGCAATATCGCCAGAGCGGCGAACCGTATATCACGCATCCTGTCGCCGTCGCCGAGATCTGCGCCAGCTGGAAGCTGGACGCGCAATCGATCATGGCGGCGTTGCTGCACGACGTGATGGAAGACCAGGGCGTGACCAAGGCGGAACTCGCCGAGCGGTTCGGCGCGAAGGTCGCGGAACTGGTCGACGGGTTGTCGAAACTGGACAAGATGGAGTTTCGCAATCGCGAGGAAGCTCAGGCGGAAAACTTCCGCAAGATGCTGCTCGCGATGGCGCGCGACGTGCGGGTGATTCTCGTCAAGCTCGCCGACCGGCTGCACAACATGCGCACGCTCGGCGCCGTGCCGCCCGAGAAGCGTCGGCGCGTTGCGCGTGAAACGCTCGATATCTACGCGCCTATCGCGCACCGCCTGGGTTTGAACAACACGTATCGCGAACTGCAGGATTTGAGCTTCGCGAACTTCAATCCTCACCGGTACGCCACGCTCGAAAAAGCCGTGAAGGCGGCGCGCGGCAACCGGCGCGAAGTGGTCGGCAAGATTCTCGAATCGGTGCAGCGCGCGATCGCCGATGCGAAGCTCAATGCCGAAGTCACCGGCCGCGAAAAGACCATCTTCAGCATCTACAAGAAGATGCGCGACAAGCAGTTGTCGTTCTCGCAGGTGCTCGACGTGTACGGCTTCCGGGTCGTCGTCGAAAGCGCGCTGGAGTGCTATACGTGCATCGGCGCGTTGCATGCGCTGTACAAGCCGGTGCCCGGCAAGTTCAAAGACTACATCGCGATTCCGAAGGTCAACGGCTATCAGTCGCTGCATACCACGCTGGTCGGCCCGTTCGGCGCGCCGATCGAGTTTCAGGTGCGCACGCGCAAGATGCATGAGATCGCGGAAGCGGGCGTCGCCGCGCACTGGCTGTACAAGAACGGCGGCGCGGATCTGAACGACGTGCAGAAGCGCGCGCATCAGTGGCTCAAGTCGTTGCTCGACATTCAAAGCGAAGTGGGCGATTCGAGCGAGTTCCTCGAACACGTGAAGATCGATCTGTTTCCGGACGCGGTCTATGTGTTCACGCCGAAGTCGAAAATCATGGCGTTGCCGCGCGGCGCCACCGCGCTCGACTTCGCCTATTCGATCCACAGCGATCTCGGCAATCAATGCGTCGCGGTGAAGATCAACAACGAGTTGCTGCCGCTGCGCACCGAGTTGAAGAGCGGCGATATCGTCGAAGTGATCACCGCGCCGTATTCGAAGCCGAATCCGGCATGGCTTGGGTTTGTCCGCACCGGCAAGGCGCGTACCGCGATCCGTCATTACCTGAAGACGATGCGGCTCAACGAATCGGTGCAGTTGGGCGAGCGGCTCGTCGATCAGTCGCTGCGGGGTTATGGGTTCTCGTTGGCCGACGTGACGCCGGAAGTGTGGGAAAGACTCGTACAGTGGACCGGCAATAAGAATCGTCAGGAGATCTTCGCGGATATCGGGCTGGGCCGGCGCGTGGCCGCGGTGATGGCAAAACGCATCGAAGTGCTGGTGAACGGTCACGACGTCGACGAAGACGGTCACCCGCGTGCCGAACACGGCGGCACATCCAGCGCGCCGCCGGTCGTGATCACGGGCACGGAAGGCATGTCGGTGCAGCTCTCCGCGTGCTGCCGCCCGATTCCGGGCGACGACATCATGGGTTACATCGGCATCGGGCTCGGCATGGCCATTCACACTACCGACTGCCGCGTCGCGCAGCGCATTCACCGGCGCGACCCAGGGCGCTGGATCGATGTCGCGTGGGCGCCGCAGCCGGGGCGCCTGTTCGATGTCGCGGTGAAGGTGCTCGTGAGCAACACGAAGGGCGTGTTCGCGCGGGTCGCCGCCGATATCACCTCTGCCGACGCCAACATCGTCCACATTGCGATGGACGAAGATCTGTCGCAGGAGTCGACGGTGCTGCGCTTCGTTATCCAGGTCAGCGACCGGGTTCATCTCGCCAACGTGATGCGGCGCGTGCGGACCAACCCGGATGTGATGCGCATCGCACGCGAGCGGCCGAGCGAAGAAGGGCATCACCGGCACGACGGCGGAATGCGGATCGACCGCGAGCGCGCCGACTACTGAGCGTCTGGTGGACCGGGCGCAGTTCGTTCTGCTGGGTCCATCGATTGCTGCGCCAGTGCATGAGTCGCCATTTGATTCCGGGAGCAACGCGATGAATGTAGCGGATCTGACCGGGCTCGCGCTCGACTACTGGGTTGCGCGCAGCCTGCATGACTTCGTGCGAGAAATCCACTTTACCGACAGCGGCCGTATGGTCTCGATTCGCGGCAACGATCGGGGGCGTCCGTGGGACGGGCGTTTTACGCCTTCGACGTCATGGGAGGCGGCGGCCGTGGTACTCGAACGCGCGCAGCGGCTCGAGGTGCGGGAGCGCACGCGCAACGGCGCGGCGCATTGCGTCGCCGAGTTCGAAGGCGGCCATCGCACCGTGGCTGCGCGCGGCGAGTCGCTGCGGCTTGCGCTGTTGCGGGCGTTTGTGATGAGCCGCTTCGGCGATACCGTCGACGATGTGCTGATGCAATCTCAAGCGCTAGTCGGGGAGCGCGCGGAGCGGATCGGAGAGCAGACGGCGACGCGCGCTTTCGACGACCCGCCGGCGCCCGACGGACAGATCGGCGACATCAGGTCTGCGCCGCGTTAGCCGGCGTTGCACGTTCGCCGGTTTGCGTGGTGGGCGACAAGAATATGCACTATAAAAACAAAAGGCCTTCCGAAAATGGAAGGCCCTTCATAGATGGTGCGGCTGGCAGGATTCGAACCCACGACCCCTTGGTTCGTAGCCAAGTACTCTATCCAACTGAGCTACAGCCGCACGC
>DASXXR010000251.1:0-2374 GCA_036502945.1 Paraburkholderia sp.
GGGTGAGTGCAGGCGATATGCGCATGCTCTCTGCCCGGCCCGCAACGCGCGAGGCCCTGCAACCAAGCGCCGTATCGAAGCTCTACCAAGCGCCGCTCTCGACCGTGTCAGGGCGGCGTTTTGCTTGAGGGCCCGAGGCCAGCGGTTGCCCCAGCCTCGGTGGACCTGCTACCGGCCGTACGGAATGCCCGTCGACTGAATCCAGCCCATCCAGTGCGCGAACAGGATGAACAGGAACAGCGAAATCGACAGCCCGACGCGCGTTGCCAGCGACCAGACCATCCGCTTTGTCCGGCCGCGGTCGTGCATCATGAAGTAGAGGGCCGAGATCATGCTGGCGATGATCAGAGCGAAGACGATGGGAACGAGAATGTGCATGAAACCTGTTGAAACTGAGGAAGGCAAACGTGATGTGGCCATTATCGCACCGCGCGTAATGGGTCGTGGGTTCGCGGGGTCGTTTCAATGAAGATCCGTTGGCTTCCGGCGCTGCTGATCCTGATCGTCGTCGTGGTGACGGTGCGCCTCGGCTTCTGGCAGCGCGACCGCGCGCATCAGAAGGAAGCGCTGCAGGCGCACATCACGCAGTTCGAGAACGCGCCGGCCGAGCCGGTCGGTGCGGCACCCATCGCGCTGGAAGATATCGAGTTTCACCGCGTGCGCGCTGTCGGCCAGTTTGTGCCGCAGCAAGTGGTGTACCTCGATAATCGGCCGTATAACGACCAGCCGGGCTTTTACGTCGTGATGCCGTTTAAACTGCGTGACGGCGGCTATGTGCTGGTGAATCGCGGATGGTTGCCGCGCAACATCAACGACCGCACGGCGATCGCGCCGTACGACTCGCCGAAGGGCGAGCTCGAGATCGAAGGCATCGCGCGCGCGGACGCGAGCCGCGCTTTCGAGCTCGGGCAGGGCGGCTCCGCGGCGCATCAGCAGATCAGGCAAAATCTCGACGTAGAAGCGTACGCGGCCGAGACCGGTCTGCCGCTGCAACCGTTTGTGATCCAGCAACTCAGCGACGACCACGACACACTCGTGCGCGATTGGCCCGCGCCGACCACCGGCGTCGAACGCAACTACGGCTACATGTTCCAGTGGTGGGGCATGGCTGTCGCCGCGGTGGTCTTCGGTCTGTACGCGGCGCGTCGCGGCGCGAAGAACGCGCGGGCACCCGGCGTATGAAACATCGTATGCGGTGTTATGTCGCAGCGTCGCCGATGTGCCTACCCGACCGCGCTCTGCAACCATTGAAAGAGGCTCCGTAGTGTCGATGCAAAAATCCCATTCCCCGCAGTCCGGCAAGCCTGCGACGCCCCCCCGATCCGACGGCAAAGCGAAAGGATCGTGGGAACGCGGCCGCTGGATGCTGCTGCTGCTCGCGCTGGTGTGCGCGGCGCCGGTGGTGGCGTCGTATCTGGCGTACTACGTGTTCAAGCCCACCGGCGGCACGACCAGCTACGGCACGCTGATCGATCCGCAGCGGCCGATTCCCGCGTCGCTCGTCGTGACGGGCGAAGACGGCAAGCCGATGAAGCTCGCGTCGCTGCGCGGCCGCTGGCTGATGATTTCAGCCGATAGCAGCACATGCGACAAAGCCTGCGCGACGAAGCTGTACTTCATGCGCCAGGTGCGCGCAACACAGGGCGGCGAACGCGACCGGATCGTCACGGTATGGCTGCGTACCGATACGGCAAAAGTGCCGGCAGCGATCGAAACGGCTTACCCCGATACCGACATGCTGGTCGCCGATCCATCCGAAGTTGCCGCGTGGCTGCCGGCCGATGCAGGCACGCAGGTGACGGACCACATTTACATGGTCGATCCGAACGGCAACCTGATGATGCGGTTCCCGAAAGATCCGAATCCGAGCAAGATCAAGGGCGACGTGTCGAAGCTGCTGAGAAATTCCGGGATCGGCTGATAGAAGCAGGCGCGGTTTGCGTCTGGAGCCGGTTTTCAGCGAGCTTCGACTGTCGCGACAAGGGTAAAGAAAGATGTTCGTATTGCAACTGGGCCTGATCGGGCTATGCATTGCGTTGTTGCCGCTGTCATACGTGTGGGTCAAGACCGACGACGACAAATTCCGCAAGCTGGTCTGGGTCACCACCTTTCTGACGCTGGATCTCGTAATGTTCGGCGGGTTCACGCGGCTGACCGATTCCGGTCTCGGCTGCCCGGATTGGCCGGGGTGTTACGGCACGTCGTCGCCGTTCATCGCGCACGCCGCGATCTCCGCCGCGTTTCAGGCGATGCCGACCGGCCCCGTCAGCATGACCAAAGCGTGGATCGAAATGATCCATCGTTACTTTGCGATGGCGATCGGTGTGCTGATCGTCGCGCAGACGCTGATTGCGTGGATCGCGCGTATCAAGCG
>DASXXR010000252.1:0-1738 GCA_036502945.1 Paraburkholderia sp.
CACGGCGAGCCGGTGCAGGCCCGGGCTCAGGTAGAACACGACGTATTCGCCGTTCATCAGATCGGTGACGCGTTCGCCGTCGACATAAACCAGCGCGTCACGAAAGCGCACGACGACATTGTCGGAGCGCTCGCGCCGCACACCGACGGCCACCTTGCCGTCGCCCGGCTGCGTGTAGCCCTGTTTGACGATCCGCTCGACGGGCACCGCCTTGAACGGCACCGGTTCGGCGGGCGTGGCGCCGCACGCCGCTATACAGGCGAGAGCCGCGGCCAGCAGCGCGTGCCTGCACACTGCCCGTATGCGGAACGGCATGGGTTGTCTCCATGAGTGGTGGCTGCGTTGTTGTTATTAGTCCGACCGCACGGCTGGACGCGCCGCGTGTGGCAAGTACGCATGGCAACTAAGCGCGAAATGGGTTCATGACCCGCGCGCCCGTGCCGGCGAAGTCTTCGATATTGCGCGTGACGACTGTCAGGTTGTAGATCAGCGCGGTGGCGGCGATCAGTTTGTCCAGCGAATGCTCCGCATGCGGCACGCGCAAGCGGCCCCAGGTTTGCGCGACGTCGTCGCCGATGGTCAGGATGTGATTCGCGTACGACTCGATGATCGTATTCAGCCAGCCTTCGAGCCGGGCCGCCTGCTCGGCGTCGCCGCGATGCCGGATCAGGTCGACGCCACGGCGCAACTCGCCGAGCGTAATCACCGACAGATACAGCGCGAGCCCCTCTTTTGCCGACCGCTGGAAAAAATCCCGCACGCCCTGGTTCGCACGCCCCCGCTTGCGGATTTCGCTAATAACATTGGTATCAATCAAATACACACGCGCCCTCTCCAACATCGTCCACATTGTTCTGCCGAACGAAATCGGCATCCTCACCGACATCGGGCATGCTCATCAGCAGTTCGGCGAAGCTAAGCTTTTTCGGGTGATGCAGCGCTTGCGCCAGAATATCCCGATGCTCCGCTTCGACGCTACGACCGTGCGCCGCAGCCTGTTCCCGCAGGTTTTGCACCAGCGATTCATCCAGGCCTCGAACCAATAGATTCGGCATTTCTTCTCTCCGACCTCAGTTGCTATCAATGCTAGCATCCGGCGGCGAAAAACGAAAGCCATTCTCCGCCTTTTGACTGCCGCGCTCCCCTTGCGCGGCGTTCGCTTTCCAGGCCATGATCGACCGCATGCGGGCGACACGCGTTCGCCCGCGGTCTGGCAGGCATTGAACCAGGGAGATTTCAATGTGGTATTTCAGCTGGATTCTCGGTATTGGCGTGGCGTTGGGTTTCGGAATCATCAACGTAATGTGGCTCGATGCCAACGGCAAATTCACCCGCGATGCGACCCCGCAGGACACCGACGGCGCGCCGCCCGGCCCCGTCCAGGACCATCCGTTGTGACTCACCAGGTTTTCAGCCAGTTCGATGGACTGTCGCGGTTCGATAACACCGCGCCCGCGGCTACCGGTTGCGACGTGCTGCTTGCAAGCGTCGTGTTGCCGAACGTCGGCTAGCCGGCGTGCAGTGCACGCTCCCTTCGCACGCGCGGGAAGCCAAACGAACAGGGCCCGGTGCCGACTGCACCGGGCCCTGCTCTCGCACTCCATTACGTCACACGCAGCGCAAACCGGACGCGCCCGTCAAACCGTCGCCATCGCGTCGAGCGGCTGGCCTTCATACAACTGGCCGAAGCGGTTGCCGAGGAATTCGCGCAATGACACCTGCTCCTGCCGCACAAAAC
>DASXXR010000253.1:0-17630 GCA_036502945.1 Paraburkholderia sp.
CAGGTAGAAAATGTCATGTTGCGAGTGCTAACCATCGAAGACGACGAAATTGCTGCGAATGAGATCGTTAGCGAACTCAAGCGGCGCGGCTTCTCTGTAGACTGGATCGCCAACGGGCGCGAGGGCATGACCTGCGCACTAAGCGACGAGTATGACGTGATCACCCTCGACCGGATGTTGCCCGGCGTCGACGGCCTGACCATCCTTACGACCATGCGCGGCATCGGCATCACTACACCGGTACTGATGCTAAGCGCACTCGGCGACGTCGACGAGCGTGTGCGCGGCCTGCGTGCGGGCGGCGACGACTATCTGACCAAGCCGTTCGATCCCGAAGAAATGGTGGCGCGCCTCGAGGTGCTGCTGCGCCGCCGGCAGGCGCCCGTCGCGCAATCCGAAACGAAGCTCTCGGTAGGTCCGATCGAACTCGACCTGATTTCCCGCAGGGTGCGCCGCGACGAAGACGAGATCGCATTGCTGCCGACGGAATACCGCCTGCTCGAATACATGATGCGCAACGCGGGCCGCACGATCACGCGCACGATGCTGTTCGAGGCGGTCTGGGGCTATCACTTCGATCCGGGCACCAACCTGATCGACGTCCACATGGGCCGCCTGCGCAAGAAGATCGATCCGTCCGGTGCGCAGCCGCTGATCCAGACCGTGCGTGGCTCCGGCTACATACTCGGATAGGGAGAGGCCGTTGAGTTCGACATCCGCGGCGCCGCTTACCGGGCTCGGGCGGCGCTGGCACACCACCACATTCCGGCTGCTATCGGTCTACGGGCTGATCTTCTCGATATCGATCATGGCCGTGCTCGGCTTCATGAGCTGGATGGTCACGGGCGAAATGGCGCGCCAGTACGACATCGTGATGGACTGGCAGCTGACTTACTTCGACTCGCTTGAGCGCGGCGAGCTCGCTGAGGCTGTCGAGCACCGGCTTGAGCATGAGCGGATGCATGCTGCGTACTACGGCCTCTTCGACGCCGCAGGCCGCCATCTTGCCGGCGACGTCATGCGCTTGCCGCCGCAGGTCAATACCGGCCGCCAGGCGGTCACGCTCGACACGCTGCCGTTGACAGGCGGCGGGCACGCGCCGGAAGTACGCGCGATGGCCGACCGACGCAGCGACGGCGAGGTGCTGCTCGTCGCGCGCGATCTGACGCACATTATCCGCATCCGCGACACGATCCTGAACGCGCTCGCGTTCGGCGGCCTGTTTTGTCTGGTCGCGGGCGCGCTGGGCGGGTTCGCGGTCGGCATGCGGCAGCTGCGCCGCGTGCGCGCGATTCGCCGCGTCACGCTGCTGATCTCGCAGGGCGACCTGAATCAGCGGCTGCCAATCGGCCGGCGCGACGAACTCGACATGCTCGCGCATCTCGTCAATCACATGCTGGACGAAGTCGAACGCCTGATGACCGAAGTGAAAGGCGCCTGCGATGGCATTGCGCACGACTTGCGCACGCCGCTCGCTCATCTGCACACGCTGCTTGCTCACATCGATGCGCGAGCCTCCGAGCTTGGCGACGAGCCGCTCGTGGCGATGCTCACAAAAGCGCGCGGCGAAACCGATCGCCTGCTAGAGCGTTTCCGCGCGATGCTGCGTATCTCGGAGATCGGCGCGCTGCAGCGCCGCAGCGGCTTTGGCGAGCTAAGGCTCGAAGAGCTGATCGGCGACGTGTGCGAGCTTTACGAGCCGCTTGCGGAGAGTCGCGACATTTCGCTTGCCGTGACGATCGAACCGGTCACGCCTATCTATGGCGACCGCTCGCTGCTCTTCGAGGCGCTTAGCAATCTGCTCGACAACGCGGTCAAGTTCACGCCGGCGGGCGGTGCGGTGCGCGTCGAACTGGCGCAGAGCGAGCCTGGTCCGCAGATCGACATCTACGACAACGGTCCCGGCATTCCGCCGGCCGAGCGCCACGCGGTGATGCAGCGTTTCTATCGTGGCGAGCAGACGCGGCATATCGCGGGCTCGGGCCTCGGGCTCGGTATCGTATCGGCCGTGATGCGGGTGCACGATTTCGCCGCGCGCATCGGCAGTGCGGAACCCGGCACCCGCGTTACCGTGGAATGCTGGCCGCAGACACTCGCATGAGCGCCGCTCGCTGCACCGCGGCGCCGGTCGCTTCGACGCCGCGGCCGTTCCCGGAGCCTCACGTCACATTCAATTGAGCGCATGCGCATACTTCTCGTTTCGCCGCCGCACTCGGAAGCCGCATGGCTTCACAAGGCTTTCAAGGAAAGCGCCCATAGCCTTCAACGTGCAGAAGACAGCCGGGACGCTGTGTTTCTCGTGACCGAGGAGCACTTCGATGCGATCGTTGCGGTCGCTACCGAGTCGACCGCGTATCAGGCGCTGCTGCAGGCGCTGCCCAAACTTGCGGGCGCGCCGAACTTGCCGGTCGTTGTCGCCATCGTTCGGGGAGCGAATGCTCAGGAGCGGGTCAAGGTGTTGCGCGCCGGCGCGGACGCATGTTTTACACAGCCGTATTCGTTCATCGAGATCCAGGAGCGCATCATGGCGCTGCTGCGCACAGCTTCCGCGAGGCCGGCTGAGATCCCGCCGCAGCCGGCCGTGGTGAGTCTCGATGCGGCCACCCGCGAGCTCGTCGCGGGTACGAGCCGGCTAACGCTTACCAAGCGCGAATATCAACTGCTGGAATGTCTGTTGCGCCAGCTCGGCATGCCGGTGCCGCGCGAGCAGCTGATCCGCTATGCGTGGTCGGACAAGGAGGACGTCGATCCGGCAAGCGTCAACCTCGTCGTCGCGCGGCTGCGTCGCAAGCTGGCTCAGCAGTTTTCGCACGTCCGCATCGAGACGGTCAGCCGTTACGGCTATCAGTTGTCGGCGGCACCTTAACGGCCAGGCAGCGTTCGCAGAGATTGCGGACGCGGCGCGCATGCCGCAGACAGGTTGCCTTCGCGCCGCTTTCGCCTGGTGTCGCCCGGTTCATAAAAAGGCGCTTATGGTTGCGACCACAAGCGCCTGCCTTCTAACCAAAGAACGGTTGACAAAAGTCGGTTGGCCCGACGCATTGATTCTGCGCGGCATTCGCCGCACAGCCGGCGAGAAGCGCCATGGCTGCCACGAGCGAAGCTCGTCGCACGGCGCGTGCAATGAATAGGCGGGGTGTCATCGGATCGCGGGTTTCGAGAAGGGCGTTGCGCATTCAATGCGCGTAGAGGGTCGCGTTCAGGCGGGCGGTTTCGCCGTCTTGCTGTGCGTGCACCATTTCCTGATAAACCTGCGCACGCGTCTTGCCCGGCAGACTATCCGGTGCCACCCAACCGCCAACCTGCTCCGCGGCGGAATTCGGGTTCGCCGCGGCCTGCGCCACGGTAGTGGTGTTTGTCGCATCGGCATTGGCAGGAGCAGAGGCAGGCGTGGAGGCCTGGGCAAATGCCTGCCCCGACACCATAGCGGCAACGACAGCGAGTCCGATCATCAGCGGTTTCATATTAGTCATCCTCATAAAATATTGACCTGACTGTCCAGAGGCGGGCGCGCCTGTACATGGTCGGAAACCAGCATAGGGAGTGGGCGCTAGCGTTCTGGCGATATGCGCGTGAAAAGAAGTTCATGCGCAAGGAGAGGGGGCGCTCAGATACGAATCCCGGTACCGGCGCGGAAACCGGCGGCTGGCAAGGTCGTCAACATGAACGATTGTTCATGCTACGGGCCGATTCGATCACTTTCGCGTCATTCACGCCTCGTACCCTGCGCTTGCCCGTGAACGACTACTACGGGGTGGCCGTGTCGCGATGGCCGATCCATGGCGCGCGACGATACGGAATGCAGTTTCTTTATCGAATGGAACCTATATGAACAGGGCTTTGTCAGCCACGCTGACCTTACTGCTTGGAACGACTTCGATTGCAGCGAGCGCACAGAGCAGTGTGACGCTTTACGGAACGATCGATACCGGCATCGACTTTGTGACGAACCAGAAAACGGCGACCGGAGGCGGTCGGCCGAACTGGCTGATGGAAAGCGGTAACCTCAGTACCGACCGCTGGGGGCTGAAGGGCACCGAGGATCTTGGCGGCGGCTTGAGCGCGGTGTTCGACCTCGAAAACGGCTTTAACGTCGACAACGGCAAGCTCAACAACGGCGGCGACCTGTTCGGCCGCCAGGCATGGGTGGGTCTGTCCAGTAGCCGCTACGGCACGTTGACGTTCGGCCGCCAGTACGACCTGGTCGTCGACATGGTGGCGCCGCTGTCGGCGACCGGTTCGGGCTTCGGCGGCAACCTCGCCGAGCACCCGTTCGACAACGACAACCTGAATAACGACTTTCGCCTGAACAACGCCGTCAAGTTTCGCTCCGTCGACTATGAAGGTTTGAGCTTCGGCGCGGCCTACGCGTTTAGTAATGCGGCAGGCGGCTTTTCAAACAACAATGCGTTCAGCTTCGGCGCCGCGTATGCGAACGGCCCGCTGCGGCTTGCGGCCGCGTACCTGCAGGCGAATCAGCCCGGCGGCGAGGGCACGCCTGCCAATACAGGCGGTGCGCTTAGCAGCAGCGACAACGACGCGGTGCTTACCGGCGATCGACAACGCATCATCGCGGCGGCCGCTCACTACGACTTCGGGCCGGCGACGATGGGCCTCGTCTTTACACACACGACGCTCGACAATCCGGACCAGATCACTCAGGGAGGGTCCTTCGTGGCGATCGGCGGTAACCGGCTGATTTTCGATAACTACGAACTGAACGGGCGCTATGCGCTTACACCGAGCTTGAGCCTGGGCGGTTCGTATACGTTCACGGACGGCCGCTTCGACACCGCGACCGGCGACGCGTCACCGAAGTGGAACCAGTTCATGGTGCAGGTCGACTATTCGCTGTCGAAACGTACGGATGTTTACCTTGAAGGCGTCTATCAGCACGTGTCAGGCGCGCAGGGCATTCCTGCACTCGGCAACGCGTCGATCTTTTCGCTGGCGGCGTCGTCGAACGACCGGCAGGGCGTCATTGGCGCGGGCATACGTCACCGCTTCTAAGCGTTGTGCCTGAAGGCAGGCGGCTTGCCTCAAGCCGCCGCTAGCAGCGACATCGCGCGGTCGGACAAGCGATAGAACCCGACCGCGAAGTCGATGAAGGTGCGGACTTTGGCCGTCAACTGCCTGCGGCTCGAATAGACAATCGAGAAATGCCGCGCGCCGTCGTTGACCCGATGCGTGTCGAGTAGCCGCACGAGTGCGCCGCTCGCGAGATCGTCGCGGATCAGCGGGGTGGGCAGTATCGCGATGCCCATGTGCTGGAGAGCGGCGCTGCGCACCATCGCATGGCTGGACGTGCGCAGCGCGTTGCGCATCGTCTGGACCCGGTAGATGCCCGCGCCGTCGCTGAATTCCCAGGTGCGCGCCGAGCCGTCCGAGACCACCAGCAAATCATGCAAGCCGAGCGCAGAGGGCGAGCTCGGCGCGCCGCGCCGCGCGAGATAGGCGGGCGACGCCACGAGCACCTCTTCGAAATCCATCAGCACCCGGTTCACCATCGAAGCGCCGACCAGCCGACGGTTGTCCGTAAAGCCGAGGTCGAGGCCGCCTTCGATCATGTCGATTTGCGCGTCGAAAGTCTTGATATCGAAGTCGACGAGCGGCTGGGTGCGGTGATACTCGGCGAGAAGCGTACACAACTCGGCGGCGGCGAAGGTCGACGATGTGCCGATTCGGAGCGTGCCGTGCGGTGAACGTGTCGCCTTGATGAGGTTCGACTCGATTTCGTCGAGGCTTTCGATGATCGAGCGACAGCCGCTCAGATATTCGGTGCCGGCCTCGGTAAGCGACAGGTTGCGCGTGGAGCGGTTGATCAGCCTCACGTTGAGGTGAGCTTCGAGCATGTTGACACTGCGCGTGACGGCCGCGGCCGACATACCGAGTTGCTTGGCCGCTAGCGTGAAGCTGCTCAAGTCGACTACGCGCATGAAAACGCGCATTCCCTGAATCTGGTTCATGTTCGTGCTCTGAAACGACGATGCGTCGCATGATCGAACGCCTGGCCTAACAGAGCACGTCCGCTCGCATTAAAGATTATTTAGATTGTTGCGATGCGTGTGTTGCGACTTAGTCTGTCGCATTCGGAGAAGTCGCGTTCTGCGCGGTCGACTGGCTTTCCGTTGCCATGCAGTCGGCAGCATACTTGGCCTGCAGCCGCTGCTCGGCCGTCTGTAGTCTCCCAGGATAAGTGTTGTCTTCGCCGCCCGATGGGTCGTAGCCCACCGATTCGAGCTCTGAGAGTTCGTTCATCAGTTGTGCATGTGTTGCGGGATGCTTGAGGGTCACGAACGGATAGTCGGTGCACTGCTGGTGTGTCAGCGGCGCCGGATTCGGCCCGGAGGCGAAGGCGGACGCGGTGGTACAGAGCAGCAGCAGCGCGCTTGCGGCAATACGGGTAGGGATTCTCATAGCGTGGTTTCTCGTCGGTGGTCGGGCCGCCGTCGCGTCGTTGAGACTAGGTCGGCTGCGGCGGATCCGCCGCACCTGGATCAAGTGCGGCGTCGAAAGTCAGGATAGAAACCAGCGGCTCTCGTATCGGCGAGGTGCGGATGAAAGTTGTTTCATGCGCTTATGCCGGGGCGGCGCATAGCGCCCCGGCTTGCTGCGCGTCTAGAACTTGTGGCGGATACCGACCATCGCCATCGCCTGCTTGTTCGTGCTTGCGTCGTTGCCGAAGTCGCTCATCGACGCCACCGCGGATACGATTTCGCCTGTCGATGTTTCGGGTGCCCCGGATTGCCGGAACGTTCTGGAGTCCGGTCTGCTCTCCGCGACATTCGCCATATCGCGGAACCGCCCCGAATCCAGCGCCGATTGTCCATATGCGGCCCAGATGCCATTAATGGTTCTGGAAAGTCACTCTTTCAAGAATCGAAACCCGCTCTTCCACCTGCCGCAGGGCCGTCTGCATGGACTGCGGCGGCGCGCGTTCGTCGTGACGACTCTTATGCCGTTGGCCGTTTGCAACGTCGAATGCGTTATAGCCGGCTAATCCGAAACTCGCCCGTACGTAAGGAACAAACGTGGAACGCGTTTCCTGAAAGACTCAGTTCCGCGTATTGAAGGCCGCAGCGCTGGTGTAATCATCGTCGTTCCTTTTTAATGATGCTGACCGTGCGAAACGATATGAAGGAGGCGACCCGTTTTTACATAGGATGACTTAGCTGGAAGGAGACGGACGTTCTTGACACATCAGCGAGGTCGCGCCAGAGACAACCTCTTAGGCCGCCGCGCAAGGAACGCCACAAAGCTTGATAAACCAGGAGCAGTATCAGGATGAAGAAACATTTAATCGCGACGGCCATACTGGGCTCGTTATTCGGCGTCGCACATGCAGATGACGAAAACAGCGTGACGCTGTACGGCATTCTCGATGTCGCCGTGGGTGCGGTTGAACACAGCGCGAACGGCAGCCCGCTATTTCCCGCGACGGTGAACCCCGTGAGCAAGGTGAGCACCAAGTTCAACCAGCCGGTCTTCGGCATGTTCAACGGCGGCATTTCGGATTCGCGCTGGGGCATCCGCGGTAACGAAAATCTCGGCGGCAGCCTGCATGCATTCTTTGGACTAGAGTCGGGCATCAACGTGCAATCCGGCGATCTCAACAACGCAGCCGCCTCGATCGCAGGGACCTCGAAGACGGTCGCCGCGGCCTCCGCGCTGAACGGGCAGTTGTTCAATCGCGGCGCGTTTGTCGGGCTGCGTGACGACCGGTTCGGCTCGGTCGCATTGGGCCGCACCACGACGCTCGGCTTCGACACGATCCTCAACTACGATCCGGTGTTCGCCGCACAACTGTTCTCACCGCTCGGCTTTTCGGGTTCGTATTCGGCAGGCGGCATCACCGAAGGCTCGCGCACCGACAACAACATCAAGTACACGAACCACACCGGACCTTTCAACTACGGGCTCTCCTACAGTTTCGGCGGCGTGGCCGGCAATTTCGGCGACGGCTCGACGTTTGGCGCGAACATCGGCTATGAGGCGCACAACTTCGGCATTCAGGCCACTTACTACCGCGCGCGCGACGAGATTCACTCAGCGGCGCTGGTCGGCGCCAATGCGGTGGGCAGCACAGGGGTGGGGACCAGCGTGGGCGCATTGACGCTTAACAATGACGAAGACTTCATGATTGCCGCGAAGTACTCGGTCGGCGCTGCCACGATCAAGGGCGGCTACGAGCACTTCGAGCTTAAGGCGCCGTCCGATCCGGCCGCGCCGGGCGCCACGGTGAATGATTTCGGCTTTACCGGCACGCTCACCAACACCGTGAACCCGACGAAGAACAATCTCTATTTCATCGGCGGCGACTACAAGTTCACGCCGCAATTCGACGTGGCGGTTGGCTTCTACGATACCCAGACGATGCAATCGAGCGCCGTCGCCGGCGGCAACCAGTTGCAGTATTCGGTGCTCGCCGACTACCACTTGAGCTTACGCACCGATGTCTATGCGGGCTATATGTTCTCGAAGTTCAACGGTGCAGCTTTCAATGGTTTCGAGCCGGACAACTACATCGCGGCCACGGGAGTCCGCGTGCTGTTCTGATTGCGGACGAGAATAAACGGCCTGACGCGACAGGTCTTGCATCATGCCGTTTCATTCATGAACCGAAACGATTACTTCCGATGAGAACCGAAGGCGGTGCAGGGAGGTCTCATCTCATTGTTGGCTTTGCGCGTGGTATCGGGCGCCTTAACGAACCTCGCGGTTCGAAAGCTGAAAGACAGCGAAAAGATAGGGAATCCTGATGTCTAATCTGGAAGATGAATCGTCTTATGAACCTGCGCGAAGATTGCACTTGTGCGCCAACGGAGTCTTCCGGTAGGCATACAGCTAGTGGGTTCACGCAAGACATGACAAAAGCGGCGAACACGACGCATGCCGCCGAAGCGAAGGTCGCAAGCCCATCGGGAAAAATCGTCTGGCAATGGCGCACTTCGACACTACGCTGGCTATCGGTCTATGCGCCCGTCCTGGTGCTCTCGGTTATCGCGCTAGTCGGCTTTATCGAATATTCGGTGAGTCGCGCGATGGAAAGTACCGCCGACAGCGGCATTCGCTGGCAACTGCGCTACTTCGATTCGACGCCGGACGCCGATCTCGAGGGCGTGATCGACCGGCGGCTCGAAAGCAGGCGGCACCAGGCGAACTACTACGGATTGTTTGCGGCGAACGGCCGCTGGATTGCCGGCGACATTGCGGTTATGCCGGCCGGTCTCGCGCTCGACGACGAAGGCGAGGCCCATAGCGGCGCGAAAGGGCAGACGCTCACGCTTGCGCACGATCCGTTACTACCGGTGGTGCGTGCAATGGGCGAGCGCCGCCGCGACGGTCGCCGCCTCGTGGTCGCGCACAGCCTCACCGACGTGCGGCATGTGCGCGACGAACTGGTGCGCATGCTGGTGGCGGGCGGCCTCGTGTGCCTGCTGGCCAATCTTGCCGCGGGGGTGCTGCTGAGCGTCCGCCAGATGCGGCGTTTGTCCGACATCCGGCGCGTCACGGCGCTGATCGCCAGCGGCGACCTGAACCAACGGCTTATAGTGGGCGGCCGCGATGAACTGGACATGCTCGCGGATCTCGTCAACCGCATGCTCGACGAAGTCGAGCGGCTAATGGGCGAGGTGAAGAGCACCTGCGACGGCATCGCACATGATCTGCGCGCGCCGCTCGTTCGCCTGCGGCTGCAGATCGGCAATCTCTCCGCGACTGCGCACAGAAACGGCGGACCGCCGCTCGACGTGCTGCTCGACAAGGTACGCACGGAAGCCGATTCGATTCTGCTGCGCTTTAACGCGATGCTGCGCATTGCCGAGATCGGTACGCTGCGGCGGCGCAGCAGCTTCGGCGCGGTCGCGCTCGAAGCGATTGCCGGTGACTTGTATGAGCTCTACGAGCCGCTTGCAGCGGAGAAGGCGGTCAGTCTCACGCTGTGCGCCGAGCCGGCTGAAGCCGTGCAGGGCGACCGCTCGCTGCTCTTCGAGGCATTGAGCAATCTGCTTGAGAATGCAATCAAGTTCACGCCCGCAGGCGGCGCGGTGCGCCTGCGCCTATGGCAAGGCGAGTTCGGCCCGATCATCGAGATCGCCGACGACGGGCCGGGCATCCCCACGGACGAGCGCGAAGCGGTACTGAAGGACTTCTATCGCGCGAAGCAGACGAGCCACATTCCGGGGACCGGAATCGGACTCGGCATTGTCGCGGCGATTGTGCGGTTGCATGACTTCGAATTGCGACTCGACGGAGCGGCTGGAGGAACGGTCGCCACGATCGAATGCTGGCCGCACAGCCTGCTGACCCCGGCGGCGGTCCAGGGGTGACTGACGGGCGTGGCGCCTGATCGGGAAGTGCGGCAGCGACGCTAACGCGCAGCGGGTCCGCTTATCGATCCGCCTGGCTCGCGAGTGGCTCGGGCATACGAACAGGCGCATCGAACGACGTCATGAAGTCAGCGAGCTCGGCAATGCTGTGCCGGGGAATGCCGAAGCCAGTCCAGCCGTATCCGCTATGGCGAAGGAACACGATGAGCCCATCGAGGAGCGGATTATCCACGGTCTGCCAGTGCGGATCGGTCTCGACGATGTACTGGTGCGTGCGGGATGGTTCGGCATTTGCGTATGGCGTGATGTCCGAGCGCTCCGCGCTGAGCTGTTCGATCAGCGCGTCGAGCTCGTTTGCGTCGAGCAGGACGTGTTCACCGCCGATGCTGAGCAGCAGGGATTCGCCCGCCCCGTACTCGTTGACGATCTCCATGTGAAACGACGGCAGCATGATGTTTTCCTTGTCGTAAAAGGCGTGCGTCTAGTTCGGCAGCACGCCGGTTTTTGCCGGCGCAGCGATGCACTTGCGGAACTCGCGATGCAGTCTTGCAAGACTTTCTTTTGGAAGGTAGAAGCCGGTCCATCCGTAACCGCTGTGTCGCATGAACAGGACGAGTCCGTTGAGCACGGGATGAGGTTCGGCATACCAGCCGGGGTGCATTTCGATGGTGTAGTGGTGGGTCGGCGACAATGCTTGCGCTACCTGCGGCTTCATCGCCGACCGATGAAAGCTGAGCTGCTCGATCAATTCTTCGACATCCTTTCCGTCGAGCAAGGAATCATGTTTGCCGATTGTCAAATGGAGCCGCTTGCCCCCGTTCTGCTGGACCGTTTCGATTTTCATGGGTTGCGACATGCAGTCCTCGTTTGCGAAGCGCGTTGATTACGTTCCGAACGGAAAATTACGGCCAAATCCTCGCCAGATCAACGGCAGAAAGATGAAATCCTGTTTATGTGCGCGGTCCTTCCAGGAAGGACCGCCAGCGGCGAATCGCGTCACCCGCCGAAAAACACATTGCAATAACTGGGCTGGCCGGTGCAGCCGCCGCTGTTCTGTGCGGCAAGCGACGCGCAACCGGCGAGCATCATGCCGGCTGCGAGGGTTACCGCCGCAACGCGCAGCGCGCGGGCGACAAAGCGGATTCGTTTCATGACTCGCCTCCCTGCGCGATATGCACGGCGCTAGCAAGGGCGTGCTCAGTGTGCATAGAGCGTGGAGTTCAGGTAGGCAAGCTGTCCGTCCTGTTCGGCTTGCACCAGTTCCTGATAGACCTGCGCGCGTGTCTTCTCGGGCACGGGCTGTCCGTACGGCGGCACCCACTGGCCTGGTTGCGTGACCGAAGAGGGCGGGGCCGTTGGGGTCATTTGCGCGGTAGTTGCCGAACTGGTGGCATAAGGCGTAACTGTTTGGGCGAATACCGGAGCGCAAGCTGTGGCGACGGCAGTGATAACAAGCGACTTAACAAGCGTTCTCATATAGCGATCCTCATCAATGTGGATGACCGAATCACGAAAGTGCAGCGATTTCCATATCGGTCATGAACAAGGATAGTGGGCAGCGAATAGCGCTTGAGCCGTACGAACATGAAGAGATGTTTAGCGAGTCTTTAGGTGCGCGCCCGCGCCATAGAACCTGAGACAGGCTTAGCGCGCTGCCATTTTCTCGTCGTCCGCTTTGGACCAGCCGCCGCCAAGCGCCTGCACGAGCCGCACCGACGCGTTGAGCCGCCGTGTATAGAGATTCGATGCCGAGATCTCCGAGTCGAGCTCAGTGGTCTGCGCGGTGACGACATCGAGGTAGTTGACGACGCCGTCCTGATAGCGCGACATCGCGAGTGTCAGCGTGCGCTGTGCCGCGCTGAGCGCTTCGTCCTCGTGAACCGATTCGTCGCCTAGATGATGCAGGAGCGCGAGGTTGTCCTCGACCTGCTGGAACGCGAGCAGCACAGTAGATTTGTATTGCGCGCCGTTCTCCGCAAGCTGCGCGCGCGCCTCGCGTGTGATGGCGCTGCGCCGGCCGCCGTCGAACAGCGTGAACAGCAGCGTCGGGCCTATCGACCAGATCTCGTTGGGCGATATCAGCAGTGGCGAAAGCACGTTGGTTTGATAGCCGCCGGTCAGGTCCAGCGAGAGATCGGGGAAGTACGCTGCTTTGGCGACACCGATGTTCGCGTTGGCTGCCGCCACGTTGCGTTCGGCCGCCGCGATGTCGGGGCGCCGCTGCAGCAGCGTGGCCGGCACGCCCACCGGGATTGCCGGCAGATACGGGCGCGCGGTGGCGGCCGCTAGCGAAAACTGCGAGGCCGGCACGCCGGTTAGCGTGGCGATTGCGTGTTCGAAGCGGGCGCGCCGCGCGCGCGTGTCGTCGGCTGCGGCTTGCGCTGCTTCGAGCTGGTTGCGCGCGCGCGAAACATCGAGGCCCGACGCGATGCCGCCGTCGTGGCGGCTCACCGTCAGGTGGAGCGCGCGCTGATAGGTGCCGATCGTGTCGGCAAGCAGTTTCTGCTGTTCGTCGAGTCCGCGCAGGGCGAAGTAGTCGCTTGCGAGATCGGCCTGAAGGCTAAGGCGCAGCGACGCGAGATCGTCGGCGCTCGCTTGCGCCGTTGCCTTGCCTGCGGCGATCTCATTGCGCACCTTGCCCCACAGGTCGAGATCGTAGTCGATGCCGACCTGGGCGGTGGTCGAGTCGAAGGTGGACGGCTGGCCCGCGCTGCGTAGCGGCCGGTTGTCCGATTGCCGCTCGCGCAGCACCTGCACCTCGGAGCCGATGGTCGGAAAGAGACCCGCGCTCGCTTCGTCGACGAAGGCCACCGCTTTGTCGTGACGCGCGACTGCCGCGGCGGCGTCGGGGTTGGCCGTATTCACCTGGGGTTCGAGTCCGTCGAGTACCGGGTCGCGAAAGACGCTCCACCACGCATCGCGCGCAATCCGGTCTGCGGGGCGTGCGAGTTGCCATCGGCCGGCTTCCTTGAAGGTTGTCGGCGTCGCCGTCGCGGGCGCGTGATAGGGCGGCGCGAGCGAGCAGCCGGCCAGCATGGCCGCGGCGGCGAGTGCCGGCGACAGGCGTGGAAACCGCTTAGCCATGAACGGACTCCATGGTCTTCGCTGGCCGCACGGAAGCGGCTGTTTCAGCGGCATCGTTGTGGCCTTGCTCTGCAGAAGCAACGCGCGGCCGAGGCTCGGCCGCCACGCGCACGGTGTCGCCGTCAGCTAGCGAATCGGGCGGATTGTTGATGACGCGGTCACTCGCAGTCAGCCCCGAACCGATCACGACATCCGTGCCGAGGTCGGTCGCGATCGTCACGCGCTTGAGCACCGCGCGATTGTCGTTGCCGAGCGTGGCGACCTGCAGCCCGTCGTCGCGGAAGATGAGCGCGCTAGCGGGAATCCGTAGCGCACGCGTGCTGGTCGGCAGCGAGAAATGCACTTCCGTGTACTCGCCAGGAAACAGCAGGCTGGCGCGGTTGTCGACGGCAAGTTGCACGAGCAACGTTCCCGAAGAGGGGGTGATGGCGTCGTCCGTGTCGACGAGCTGTGCGTCAAAGCGCATGCCGGGTCGCTCGGGCACGGTAAGCGTCGCTGTCATGCCGGGCCGGATCGCGGCGGCCTCGCTCTGCGGCACGCTCACGTAGACGCGCAGCCGGCGCGCCTCGGAAACGGTGAACAGTTCAGGGCCGCTGCCGCCGCCCGCATCGATCAGTGCGCCGACATCGGTCTTGCGCGCGGTGACGACGCCATCGAAGGGCGCGGTGATGCGCTTGAACGATTCGAGTGCTTCGAGCCGGCGCACGTTGGCCTGCTGTGCGGCTACGGTTGCCTGCCGCTCGGCGAGGTCGCCGGTCTTCTCGTCGGCTTCCTGCTGCGAGACCGAATCCTGCGACAGCATCCTGGTCCAGCGCTGCGCCGTAATCGCGGCGAGTTTCTCGGTGGCGATGGCGTGCTGCAGGTCAGCGCTAGCCTGTTGCAACTGCTGGTCGAGATCGGGGGTGTCGATGACTGCGAGCAGCTGGCCGGTCTTCACCTGGGCGCCGATGTCGGCGTACCACGCGTGCAGGTAACCGGAGACGCGCGCATAGATCGGCGCGTTGATATAGGCCGCGAGCTGTCCCGGCAACACCATCGGTTGCGTCGCAGCGAGCTTTTGCGGTGCGATGGTCGAGACCGTCGGCACAGCTTGCGCCGCGGTCCAGGCGGCCACTTCCCGATGCGCGTGAAGGCGGTTCGCGATGCCGCTGGCGGCGATGCCGGCGGCGGCCAGCAGCACAGCGAGACCGACCAGCTTCAAATGGGCGAGTCGCCGCGGCGATCGGACGTCGATTTCAGTGGACATGCGAATCTCCAGAGAGAGCGGATGGATCGGAAGGGGGTGGGTCGTTGCGATGCACGATGCTGAAGACAACCGGTACGAACAGCAGCGTCGCGAAGGTGGCGCACAGCAGGCCGCCAATAACCGCGCGGCCGAGCGGGGCGTTCTGTTCACCGCCGTCACCGAGACCAAGCGCCATTGGCGCCATGCCGATGATCATCGCGAGCGCAGTCATCAGTACGGGCCGAAAACGCGTGAAACCGGCCTCGAGCGCAGCGACCCGCGCGTCGCCCGTGGCCGCGAGCCGCTCGCGTGCGAAGCTGGTGACGAGGACGCTGTTCGCGGTTGCGACACCCATGCAGAGAATCGCGCCCGTGAGCGCCGGCACCGATAGCGGCGTGTGCGTGATGAAGAGCATCCAGACGATGCCGGCGAGCGCAGCCGGTAGCGCCATGACGATCACGAACGCGTCGCTCCACGAATGGAAGTTGACGACGATGAGCAGGTAGATCAGCAGAATCGCGCCGGCGAGACCGAGCGAGAGACCAAGGAATGCACTGTTCATGGTCTGCACCTGGCCGCGTAACGTGACGGTCGAGCCCTTCGGCAGATCGTGCGTGGTCGCACGGATGACACGGTTGACGCTTGCCGCGACCGCGCCGAGGTCGGCGCCCTGGGTTGTCGCGAAGATGTCGTAGAGCGGCTCGATGTTGTAGTGCGAGACGACGAGGTCGCCGACGCCACGCGTGATCGACGCGATCGCACCGAGCAGTTGCGATTGACCTTCGGCGCCCGTCACGGTGAGGTTCTCGAGACTCGAGAGCGAGGTCATGTGATATTGCGGCGTCTGCGCGATGATCGGATAGGACACGCCGTTGCGCGGATTGAGCCAGAAGGCCGGTGCGACCTGGCCTGTGCCCGACAGGCTCGCGACGAGCGAGTCGGTCACGTTGCTCTCGGTGATGCCGAGCTGGTCCGCCCGCGAACGGTCCACGGCGACGGTGAACTGAGGATAGGTCGACGCCTGCTGGATGCGCGGGTCGGCCACGCCCGGAACCAGGCGGATGCGGCGCAGCAGTTCCGTTGCGTAGCGCTGGTTGGCCGCCTCGTTGAGGCCGGCCACCTGGACGTCGATCGGTGCGGGCGCACCGAAGTTGAGGATCTGGCTCACGATGTCGGCGGGCAGGAACGCGAAGCTCACGCCCGGAAACGCGCGCGGCAGGTCGGTGCGCAGTTTGCGCACGTAACCGGCGGTGGGCGCGTGACCGGGCGTGAGCGAGATGAACACGTCGCCGTCCTGGGGGCCCGTTGTGCCGGTGTTGTTGTAGGTGAGGTTGATGCCGCTATTCGGCAGGCCGAGGTTGTCGACGATGCTCGCAAGCTGGTTGGGCGGAATCGTGCGGCGCACCGCGAGCTCGATATGGTCGAAGAGGTCCGCCGTGTCCTCGATGCGTGTGCCGATCGGGCCGCGCGCGTGAATCAGGATTTCGCCGGTATCGATGTTGGGGAAGAAGTTGCGGCCAAGCCATGGAACGAGCAGCATCGAGACAACCACCGCGACAACGAAGCCGGTGACGAAGCGCCGCGGGTTGCTGAGCGCGAGACCGAGGCCGATCCGGTAAAT
Source organism: Paraburkholderia sp. (assembly GCA_036502945.1). Taxonomy (GTDB): domain Bacteria; phylum Pseudomonadota; class Gammaproteobacteria; order Burkholderiales; family Burkholderiaceae; genus Paraburkholderia. Next base: position 16,259 of record DASXXR010000253.1, read on the forward strand.
GCCGCGCAGCCGCTCGAAGCGGTGCTCGAAACCGCGTTGCAGGCGCACGAGCGGATTGCGCGAAAGCACCGGATGGTCGCGTGCGCCGTGCGGCGCCATGACGGCGGCGAGTTCGCCCGACGCGTGGCCCGCCGATGCATGCGGACGCAACAGGTATTGCGCCATCATCGGTACGAATGTGCGCGACAGAATGAACGACGCAACCATCGCGTAGATGACTGCCTCGGCCATCGGCACGAACAGATAGCGCGCGATGCCGTTAAGCAGCAGCATCGGGACAAACACAATGCAGATGCACAGCAGCGACACGAACGCGGGCGTGACGATCTGTGCGGCGCCGTCGAGAATCGCGGCACGCACGTTCTTGCCCTGTTCGAGATGCCAGTTGATGTTTTCGATGGTCACGGTGGCGTCGTCGACAAGAATGCCGACTGCGAGCGCGAGGCCGCCGAGCGTCATGACGTTGAGCGTCTCGCCTGTCATCGCGAGCCCTGCGATCGCGCTCAGCACCGCAAGCGGAATCGACGCCGCGATGATCAGCGTGGAGCGCCAGCTGCCGAGAAAGAGCAGGATCATCAGCGAGGTCAGCGCAGCCGCGATGATCCCTTCGCGCGCGACGCCACTCACGGCGCCCGTGACGAAGGTCGACTGGTCGCCCATCGTCACGATCTTCAGCGACGGCGGCAAGGTCGCCTCGATGCGCGGCAGCTTTGCCTTGACGCCCGCGATGATGTCGAGTGTCGACGCGTTGCCGTTTTTTAGAATGCTCATCAGCACCGCGCGATGACCGTCGACGCGCACGATGTTGGTCTGCGGTGGCGAGCCGTCGCGCACATGGGCGACGTCGCGGATGTAGAGGGTCGAGCCGTTGACCGTCTTTACCGGTAGCGCGTTGAGCTCGTCGATCGCGAGCGGGCTGTTGTTCAGCTTGATGTAGTATTCGAAGGGGCCGATCTTCTCGGTGCCCGCGGGAATGATCTGGTTCTGCTGTGCAAGCGCGTTCGCGATGTCTTGTGCGGACAGGTGTTTTGCCTGCAGTGCCTGCGGATCGAGGTCGATCTGCACGTCGCGTGTCTTGCCGCCGTAGGGCGTGGGAATCGCGACACCGGCCACGCTTAGCAGTTGCGGACGGATGAAGTTGGCCGCGTAGTCGGCGAGCCGCTGCTCGTCCAGTTTGTCGCTCGTTAGCGCGATCTGCAGTACCGGCACGGTCGACGCGTTGTAGTTGATGATCTGCGGCGGCGTCGTACCGGGCGGCATCTGCTTGAGCACGGTCTGCGACACGGAGGTGACCTGGGCCGTGGCGGTGCGGATATCGACGGTCGGCTGGAAGAAGATCTTGACGATGCCGTAGCCGCGGAACGACTGCGAC
>DASXXR010000254.1:0-2514 GCA_036502945.1 Paraburkholderia sp.
GACGATGAAGTCCCACGCCGCGTGGCTCGATACGAACTGCGCTTCGTTAAGCGGGCCGCGGTCGCCGATCATATGCACGATCTCCGCCATCAGCACGGCCGGGTCGGCGCCGTGCGGGTTGCGCCATGCATCGTGCAGCGCAGCGGATTTCTCGAAGGCGTCCGCATCGCCGGGTATTTCGCGTGGCCGTTGCGCATCGGCCGACGCCGGTTCGTACAGATAGTGCGTTTCGAAATGCACGACGTTGTCAGGCAGCGCATACGCGGCGCTCTGATAGTCTTCGGGACGGCTGCCGACGAACACAATCGCAAAGCGCGTGTCCGGATACGAGCGAACCATCTGATTGACCCAGCTCGACACACCGCCGCGCACATAAGGGAACGTGCCCTCAAGCAGCAGGCACACATCGGAATCGGCAGCGCGGCGCAGAAGTGACGGTTTCATGATGACCAGTAACGCACGACGGGTTTAAGCATCGGCAGCGCCGTCGCATTGTTCAGCGACGCGAGCAGTTCGGATACGCGCGCGTAGTCGCGCTGCAGGAACGCCACTTCGGCAAGCCACGGCACGAGGCGTTCGCGCGGAAAGCCGAGTTCGTGCGCGAGCGCCATATGCCGGCCCGCTTCGTCGGCTGCACCGTTGGCGAGCGCGAGCCGCCCGCGGATCATCCACAGCGCGGCGTCGCTCGCGTCGATGTCGAGCGCGGCCCGCGCGTAGCGGTCGGCCTGTTCGAGCGTGTGCAGGTAGACAGCGCCCTGCGCGAGGTTCTGATAGATCAGCTCGAAATACAGTTCGGCGAGTTGCCGGTTGATCGCATGACGGTCGCTCTGGCTGGCCGCATGCTCGAGCGCGTGCGCGGCCTGGACGATCTTCTGCATCACCTTGTTTTCCGCCTGATCAAGTGTCCCGTATGCAATCAGCCGCACGTCTTCGATCGGATCGGCGAGCAGGTCGCGCAGCAGCGTGCCCGTCGTGCGGGTCGGCATGCTCTGGATCGCCACGAGCGCGGACAGCCGGTCCGACGCATTCACCTGGGTATTGACGAGCCGTGCCTGCAAGCGCGCGCCGCCGCCATGCGAGACGCGCGACATCAGATACGTGACGAATGCGGGCGGCAGCACGTCCTGCATCTGAGTACCGCTGCTTTTCGGCGGGAAGCACGCGGCCCAGATGCAGCTCGCCATCAATACGAGCCCGCCGAACAGCGGCACGAACGTGCAGACGAGCCATAGAAAGAGCAGCGTAGCGGCGCGCGGCTCGCGATAGCGAAGCGGCAACAGCACGCTGAAAAGACAGGCCTGTATGGCGCCGCACACGACGCCGAGCGCCATCACCGGCAACAACGGATCGGCCACCGTGGCACTGCGGGAGAAATGCCACATGCCGAAGCCTTGCACCAGCGCAACCACGGCGACACCGATGAGCGCGCCGCCTATCGCGACGGCGCGCAGCACCGGGTTCGATGAAAGCGGCCTAGACATCGAGACCGCTACGGATCAACAGACGCTGCAACGCCGGGCCCGGTTCGTCACCGCCCAGGTGCAGCGTATGCACGCCGATGCGCGCGCCTTCGAGGTCGAGATTGAACTGCACGCGCAGGCTCGCTTCGATCCGCGCGAGGTAGCCGTCCACGCCCGTCTCGTCAGTTGCCGGCATCAGATTGAGCAGCACCGACTGGCCGGAGCCGACCGCCTTGATCGGCCATATCAGATCGAGCGACCGGCGACGGCGCGTTACGTGCTCGAAGAACGAATCGCCGGCGTCGTCATGCGGAAACACCAGCGCAACCAGCGACGACGCAATGCCCGCCGAGCGCTGGAGCCGCGCGAGCCGGCTCATGTCGAGCGCGAATTCATACGGACAGCCCGGCACCACGCGCAGGATTTCGCGCACTTGCTGCGAGTGCTCGACGCCGTCCGCGTAATAGCCGAGCAGGACCAGCAGCAGTTGCAGGTTGTCGAAGTTCAGCGACAGGAACGGCATCCGCTTGACTGCAAGCATCGCGAGCATCCGCCCGTCGGCGGAGATCAGCGGCGCGCAGACAAGCAGCTGGTTGCTCGCGAGCGGATGCTCGTCGCTCCTTGGATGCGCGACGCCCCTCGTTTCGAGCACGCGCGTCACGAGTTCGTCGTGCGGATCGAATTCGAATGCGTCGCCTATGCGCGCAAGCGCATCGCGTCCGACCTTGCCGCCCAGCACCGGATACAGCGCGGCCACTTCGATCTGACACGCCTGCGCGACGAACTCGAGCAGCTCCTGCGTTGCGGGCATCATCGCGTCGGCGTCTGCGTGCGCGGCGTGCGGCGTTTCCAGCCCATGCACAACCGATAGCCGGCGCAGCTCGGTGATCGAATCGCGCAACGTGGTCGGCTTCGACAACAGGTCCTTTTCAAGCCGTTCGTGCGACAGGCGCATCAGATAGTGGCTGTTCGTGATCGCCACCAGCCGGTCGTTCAGATAATCGTTGAGCGCGTTCGCCCGCTGCGCGCGGCTGCCCCAGATGTCGCCGAAATG
>DASXXR010000255.1:0-21873 GCA_036502945.1 Paraburkholderia sp.
CCGCCAGCAACTGGTCGACGCCGACCACGCCGGCCTGATACCCCGCTGTGCTGGCTGCATCGACGGCGATGCCCGCGATCGTGCCGCCGGTCGCGAGCACCGCGATGCGCGGCAGCGCGCCGTGCGGCGCGGAAGAAGAGGAAGACGCGGAGGCAGAGGTATTCATGGCGGCGATTGTAAGCGATGCGCCGTGCGGCTTCGCGCAGGGTTTCGCGCAGGCGGCGATCCGGCCACCCCGCTGCGGCGGACGGCGCACCGCAGCGGCGCTCCGGGTGGCAATCAGGCCGCTTCGCGCAACTGGCTCGCGATCTCCGCTTCGCGCAATTGCGGCGCGAACATCTCGATCAGGCGATACGCGTACGCGCGCAGGAACGCGCCTTTGCGCAAGCCGACGCGCGTCGTGCTCGCCTCGAACAGATGCTGCGTGTCGAGCGCGACCAGTTCGGTGTCGCGCTTCGGATCGAACGCCATCGCCGCGACAATGCCGATGCCCATGCCGAGCTCGACGTAGGTCTTGATCACATCCGCATCGATCGCGGTCAGCACGACGTCCGGCAGCGCGCCGACCTTGGTGAACGCCTCGTCGATATGCGAGCGGCCGGTGAAATCGTGATCGTAGGTCACGACCGGATATTCAGCGATTTCTTCAAGCGTCAGATTCTCGCGGCCCACCAGCGGATGCCCTTTCGGCACAACGACGACGTGATGCCACGAATAGCACGGGAACGTCACGATGTCCGGATAGCGGTCGAGCGCTTCGGTTGAAATGCCGATGTCCGCTTCGCCGTTGATGATCATCTGCGCAATCTGCTGCGGGTTGCCCTGGCGCAGCGCGAGATGCACTTTCGGAAACACCTCGGTGAACTGGCGAATCACCTTCGGCAGCGCATAGCGGGCCTGCGTGTGGGTCGTCGCGACGACGAGGTGGCCGCTGTCCTGGTCCGCGTATTGCCGCGCGACGCGGCGCAGATTTTCCGCATCGAGCAGCATCCGCTCGATCAGCTGATGCACCGCCTTGCCCGGCTCCGTCAGCCCGGTCAACCGCTTGCCGCGGCGAATGAAGATGTCGACGCCGAGTTCGTCCTCGAGGTCCTTGATCTGTTTCGACACGCCCGACTGCGACGTGTACAGCACGTTCGCGACTTCGGTCAGGTTCATGTTCTGGCGCACGGCCTCGCGCACGAAGCGCAACTGCTGGAAATTCATTTCTGTGTCTCCGGTTCGGCCAGAGTGGCTTTGATATGGGTCTTGCTATCGCACGGTCGCACGATTGCGCGGGTACTCGCCGCGCTTTCGTGCCGCGCTTTCGTGCCGCGCTTTCGTGCCGAGTTTTCGTGCCGAGTTTTCGTCCCGAGTTTTCGTCCCTTACTGCGCAGGAAAAACGCGCAGTGAGCGCGGCACCGCCGTCACGCCGTCGCCGACGGCCAGCTGCAGATCGCGCCACGATTCGCGGTCGAGCTCCGCTTCAAGCACATGTCCGCCGCTTCCTTCAAGCTCGACGCGCACCGATCCGCCGAGCGTCACGACCCGCCGCACGCCGACCGCCATGCCGTCGCGATGCCCCGCGGTTTGCGGATACAGCACCAAGTCGTGCGGACGCACATACGCGAACGCCGGCCCTTCGAAACTCGCAACGATCGCGATCGGCTGCGCGGCGCCGTCGACCATGAAGCCGCCACGATCGACGCTGCCATGCAGGCGGTTCGCCGCGCCGAGGAACTCATAGACAAACGACGTCTGCGGATGATCGTACACGTCTTGCGGGCTGCCGACCTGCTCGACGTGTCCATGATTCATCACGACGATGCGGTCCGCGACTTCGAGCGCCTCTTCCTGATCGTGCGTGACGAAAATCGTCGAGATATGCAGATCGTCATGCAAGCGCCGCAGCCAGCTGCGCAGTTCCTTGCGGACTTTCGCGTCGAGCGCGCCGAACGGCTCGTCGAGCAGCAGCACTTTCGGCTCGACCGCGAGCGCGCGGGCCAGCGCGATGCGTTGCCGCTGGCCGCCGGACAGCTCCGACGGGTAGCGTTGCGCGAGCCAGTCGAGTTGCACGAGCTTCAGCAGCTCATGCACCTTGTCGCGAATCACCGCTTCCGACGGCCGCTCGCTACGCGGCTTCACGCGCAGGCCGAACGCGACGTTCTCGAACACGCTCATGTGGCGGAACAGCGCGTAGTGCTGGAACACGAAGCCGACCTGGCGCTCGCGTGCGCCCACTTCCGCGACATCCTGGCCCTGCAGCACGACTTGCCCCGCGTCCGCGAATTCGAGACCCGCGATCACGCGCAGCAGCGTGGTCTTGCCGCAGCCGGACGGCCCGAGCAGCGCGACGAGTTCGCCGGATGGGAAGTCGAGCGACACGTTGTCGAGCGCGGTGAAGTCGCCGAAACGCTTTTGCAGATTACGAACGGTGATGCTCATCTGTGACCACTCCTTATTGGACCTGGCGGCCGGCCGATGCGTCCGAAGGCGCGTGTAAAGCGGCGGCAGCCGCGGCGGCCGGACCGGCATGTGCGGGCACCGCCCGCGCACTGCCCAGTTCCGCCGACATATGACGCTCGGCAAGCAGTTTCAGACCGAGCGTCACCAGCGCGAGCAACGCGAGCAGCGACGCCACGGCGAATGCCGCCGAAAAGTTGTATTCGTTGTAGAGAATTTCGACATGCAGCGGCATCGTGTCCGTCTGCCCGCGAATGTGACCCGAAACCACCGAGACCGCGCCGAACTCGCCCATCGCCCGCGCGTTGCAGAGAATCACGCCGTACAGCAAGCCCCATTTGACGTTCGGCAGCGTGACGCGGCGAAAGATCTGCCAGCCGGATGCGCCTAGCACGTGGGCCGCTTCTTCTTCGTCGTTGCCCTGCGCCTGCATCAGCGGAATCAGTTCGCGCGCGACGAATGGGAACGTGACAAAGACGGTGGCGAGCACGATGCCGGGCACCGCAAACACAATCTGCACGTCGTGCGCCTGCAGCCACGGGCCGAACCAGCCTTGCGCGCCGAACAGCAGCACATAGATCAGGCCCGAGATCACCGGCGACACTGAAAACGGCAGGTCGATCAGCGTCGTCAGCAACGCCTTGCCGCGAAACTCGAACTTCGCGATACACCATGACGCCGCGAGTCCGAACACGAGATTCAGCGGCACGGCGATCGCCGCAGTCAACAGCGTCAGCTTGATCGCGGACACCGCGTCCGGGTCGGCCAGCGATTCGAAGTAGAAGGCAACGCCCTTGCTGAGCGCCTGATAGAACACCGCGACGAGCGGCACCACCAGAAACAGCGCGAGAAACAGCAGCGCGATGCCCGTCAGGATCCAGCGCACCGCGCGCGGTTCGGTGATGGGATCGATGCGGCGCGCGGTGTTCGCGGCCAGGCGCGGTGTGGCGGACAACGCAGCGGAATCGTCGCTCATTGCGCGCCTCCGGCTGTGGCCGCTGTATGACCGGGCGAACCCGGCAGCGCCGGCGCGGCCGCGCTGCGGCCTGTGCGGCGTTGCAGATACCACTGCAGCGTGTTAATGAACAGCAGCATCAGGAACGACACCACCAGCATCACGACAGCAATCGCAGTCGCGCCGGCATAGTCGTATTGCTCGAGCTTCGTGATGATCAGCAGCGACGTGATCTCGGACTTCATCGGCACGTTGCCCGCGATGAAGATCACCGAGCCGTATTCGCCGAGCGCGCGGGCGAACGCCAGCGCGAAGCCGGTCAGCAGCGCCGGAAACACCGCGGGGAACACGACGCGCCTGAACGTCAGCCAGCGCGACGCGCCGAGGCATGCCGCCGCTTCCTCCAGTTCGCGCTCGAACTCTTCGAGCACCGGCTGCACGGTGCGCACGACGAACGGCAAGCCGATGAACGTCAACGCGACGAGCACGCCCGCCGGCGTAAACGCGATCTTGATGCCGAGCGGCGCAAGAAACTGCCCGATCCAGCCGTTGCCCGCATAGACGGCGGCAAGCGAAATGCCGGCCACCGACGTCGGCAGCGCAAACGGCAGATCGACAATCGCATCGACGACGCGCTTGAACGGAAACGTATAGCGCACCAGCACCCACGCGACGAGGAAACCGAACACCGCGTTGATCAGCGCGCCGCCGAGCGCGGAGAAAAACGTCAGCCGGTAGGACGCCACCACGCGCGGCGATGTGACGGCGCGCACGAACTGGCTCCAGTCGAGCGTCGCGGTTTTCAGGAAGGTTGCGGCAAGGGGAATCAGCACCACCAGGCTCAGATACGCCACCGTGATACCGAGCGTCAGGCCGAAGCCGGGCAACGCGCTCGGCTTGCGGAAAGTCAACGTCGTCATGCTCAATGCTCTTTCAAGGTTGTGCGCCGCAGGTTCAACAACTCAAAAAGCGCGCCCGAAGGCGCGCTTGCGCGACTGCTTTCCGCCGCCGGGGCCGCGAATCGCGGCGCTGGCTTCACTGCGGCTGGTAGATCGAATCGAATACGCCGCCATCGGCGAAGTGGGTTTTCTGTGCATTCGCCCAGCCGCCGAACGAATCGTCGACCGTGTACAGCTTAAGCTTCGGGAACTTCGACGTCAGCGCCGCGGGCACCTTGTTCGAACGCGGACGGTAGAAATTCTTCGCGGCGATCTCCTGTCCCTCCTCGCTGTAGAGAAAGTTCAGATACGCATCGGCCAGTTTGCGCGTGCCGTGCTTGTCGACGACCTTGTCGACCACCGCGACCGGCGGCTCCGCCAGAATGCTCACCGACGGCACGACGATCTCGAACTTGTCCGGGCCGAATTCCTTCAGGGATAGAAACGCCTCGTTTTCCCACGCGATCAGCACGTCGCCGATGTCGCGCTGCACGAAGCTCGTCGTCGCGCCGCGCGCGCCCGAGTCGAGCACGCCGGCATTCTTATACAGCTTCGTGACGAATTCCTTCGCCTTCTGGTCGTTGCCGCCCGGCTGATGTGCGGCGTAGGCCCACGCGGCCAGATAGTTCCAGCGCGCGCCGCCCGACGTCTTCGGGTTCGGCGTCACGATCGAGACGCCCGGCTTCGTCAGATCGTCCCAATCTTTGATGTGCTTCGGATTGCCCTTGCGCACCAGAAACACGATCGTCGACGTGTACGGCGACGCGTTGTCCGGCAAACGCTTCTGCCAGTTCTTGTCGAGCAGGCCCTTGTTCGCGAGCGCGTCGATGTCGTAGGCGAGCGCGAGCGTCACGACGTCCGCCTGCAGGCCGTCCAGCACCGAGCGCGCCTGCGCGCCGGAGCCGCCGTGCGACTGCTTGAACGTCACCGATTCGCCGGTCTGCGCCTTCCACGCTTTGCCGAACGCCTGGTTCACATCCTGATACAGCTCGCGCGTCGGGTCGTACGACACATTCAGCAGCGTCGTATCCGCCGCATACGCCCCTGCGGTCAAGCCGAGCGCCGCCGCCGCGCCCAACGCCAGCATAGCGACGAATCTTTTCGCACCGCCTGCACGCCCCGTGTTTCGATTGCCCATTTCATCTTCTCCGCGTTCTGGTTCGCCGGCACAGCGTTTTCGCTCGTTCTCGCTTGTTCTGCCGTGCCTGACATCGATTGCGGCTCAGTCTATCGAAGCGCTTTCATCATTAAAAATAATGTTTCTTCATTTTTTAATACGCAAAAGTGGTAACGACAGCCAGACGCGGCGTTGCAGCGCGTTCTTCGCCGTTTGGACGTCGCCAATCGACGTTTTCGCGACAGCCGGCGGGCGAAGTTCAAGTAAAGCTTGAATTGCGCCGAATACTGTATAAAAATACAGGCACCTGTCTATCCATACAGTAGCGCCATGACCAAACTCACCGCACGACAGCAAGAAGTTTTCGATTTGATCCGCCGCGCCATCGAGCGCTCCGGCTTTCCGCCCACGCGCGCCGAAATCGCGGCCGAACTGGGCTTCAGCTCGGCGAATTCGGCGGAAGAGCACTTGCGCGCGCTGGCGCGCAAAGGGGTGATCGAACTGGCTGCAGGCGCGTCGCGCGGCATCCGGCTGCTGGCCACGGGTCACGACGACGCGCCGCATCAGTTCACGCTGCCGCATGCAAGCCTGATGCAGTTGTCCCTGCCGCTGATCGGCCGCGTCGCCGCGGGTAGCCCGATCCTCGCGCAGGAGCACATCTCGCAGCACTATGCGTGCGACCCAGCGCTTTTCTCGAGCAAGCCGGATTACCTGCTGAAAGTGCGCGGGCTGTCGATGCGCGACGCAGGCATCTTCGACGGCGACCTGCTTGCGGTCCAGAAACGCACTGAGGCGAAAGACGGCCAGATCATCGTCGCGCGGATCGGCGACGACGTAACGGTGAAGCGCCTGAAGCGCCGGCCGAACGGCATCGAACTGATCGCCGAAAACCCCGAATACGAAAACATCTTCGTTGAGGCCGGCAGCGCGGACTTCGCGCTTGAAGGCATCGCGGTCGGCTTGATCCGGCCTACCGAATTCTGATACCCGAACATCGTCTGGAGAGATTCATGGAACGTCTTGCCCGCTTGCTGCCTTTTCGCCAGTTCGGTCGCCTGCGTCACTTGCGCAACCTCGCGCCGTGCGCGCCGGCGGATGTCCCCCCGGTTTCGCGCAGCGGTTCGCTGTTCGAGCACGAAGAGTCTGACGCGCGCCGTATGCCGTCGCTGCCTTCCGCGTTGCCGGCATTCGCACGGGTGTCGCTGAATGCCGCGTTGAATACCGAACCCGCGCGGCGCGCCCCGGTACGGGTTTATCACGGGCCGTCGCGGGTGATCATGGTCGGCACCGTCGATGCGGTGTGCCGGATGATCGATCGTTGCATCGCCGAAGAGCGCGCCGAGCTGCAAGGCAGCGCCGCGTAGATAGGTCCGTAGGCCCTCGTAGGCATTTGCCACGCATGGCATCGCGCAGATTTGCGAAGATTCGCCTGCTTTCACGCAGCTTCACCGAGTTTCATGCAGGCTCGCAAGCATCGCGACGGATCGTTTCCGTGCGGAAAGAGTCCACGCTAGATCCCATCCGCGATAGGACTATCCCGCACGATGACCCACACAGCATTTACCCCAAGCCGGATCAAAGGCCGATTCATCCAGTCGATGGCGGTCACGCTGATCGTCGTTGTCATTTTGCTTGCGTTGGCGTTCGGCTACGCGTCGCCCTATCTCGCGCTCAACCAGTTAAAACGCGCGGCCGACGCGCGCGATGCCGAAACCGTCAATCAGTACGTCGACTTTCCTGCGCTGCGGGAAAGCCTGAAACAACAGCTCACCGGCTTGCTTGCCAGAAGGCTCGGCACAGAAGGTCACGGCAATCCGCTTGCGGCCATCGGCGCGATGATCGGCGTTGCGTTGATTGGTCCGCTTGTCGATGCTTACGCGACGCCGGACGGCGTCGCCGCGCTGCTCAACGGCATGCCGCCGCGTGGCGAGCCGGGCGAGCGGCCGCCAGCGCCGCCGGATGCATCAGCGGCACCGGGTACGGCCAGCGCTTCGGCCGCCGCCGCGCCAGTATCCGCACCCGCCGCACCGCCAAATGAAACCGCGACGCCGCCCCAACCGCCGCAGACCACGGCGGGATATCGCGGCATCAACGAGTTCGTCGTCACCTATCGGCATGGCGTCGGCGATGCACGCTATTCGGCGATTCTGCGCCGCGACGGTTTGTTCTCGTGGAAACTGGCGGCCGTCGACCTGAACGGTTGACGTCATGCGCGTCAAACGGCCCAGCTAGCCTGAGCCTTGACGAGTGGTTCGCGATCCGGGCGCCAGGCAGCCCGTCAATGGGCGCATGCAGCGCCCGAAGCAAGGACCGAAGGCGGCAAAAAATCAACCCGCAGCTGGCGACGACTCAGACGACCGCTCACCGGCCGACGAGCACGCCACCAGAATGCTGCACGATACGCGGTCGAGCAGCGGCGTATTGCCCGCGCCCATCCACCAGCGCGACAGCCCCGTGCGGCACCGGTGGCCGACCACCACCAGATCGACGTGCAATTCCTCCGCAAGCGCCGCGATTTCGTCGATCGGATGACCGAATGCGAAATGGCCCTGCGCCTTGACCCCACGCTCCGTCAGCCAGTCGACGCCTTCCTGCAGAATGTCGCGCGCCGTTTTCTCGAAACTGCCGCACGCGACGTCCGTCAGCAGCCCTGCGCTTTGGGCAATGCTCGAACGCATATCGACCACCGACAGCAAATGCGTCTCCGCTTTCAGATCGAGCGCCAGATCCGCGCCGCAGCGCAACGCCTTGCGGCCCTCGCGCGAGCCGTCATAGCAAAGCAGAATCTTGTTATAGCTCGCCATCGTGGTTCTCCCTTCCGCGCCGATCGCGGACTTCATTTTTCCATCATGGTGCGCCGCAATTGCGCTTGCAAGGGATGGAAAACGCTAACTGCGCGCAGCACGCTTCGCCCGGCATGCCGCACTGCAAGAAACCGGTTCCGCATCCGTTGCCGACGCGCGATGCGCTGCGCCGATGGCCTAGAATAGGCTCCTTTTGCAGCGTCTGAAGGCGCTGACGCACGTTCCCGGAGCAACTGCCAATCCATGTCCGAAGCCGCCATCGAGTTCCACCAGGTCGAAAAACGTTATGGCGGGAAGCTCGTCGTCGACGGCCTCTCGTTCGATGTGCGTGCGGGCGAATGCTTCGGCCTGCTAGGCCCGAACGGCGCGGGCAAAACTACCACATTGCGGATGCTGCTCGGCATTGCCGCGCCCGACGCCGGCACGATCCGTCTGTGCGGCGAGCCGATTCCAGGCCGTGCGCGCTTTGCGCGGGCGCGCGTCGGCGTCGTGCCGCAGTTCGACAATCTCGACCCGGACTTCACGGTCCGTGAAAACCTGCTCGTGTTCGGACGCTACTTCGGTTTGAGCGCGGCTGAGACGCGCGCACTCGTGCCGTCGCTGCTCGAATTCGCGCGGCTCGAGAGCAAGGCGGACGCGCGTGTCGGCGAACTGTCCGGCGGCATGAAGCGGCGCCTTACGCTGGCGCGCGCACTCGTCAACGATCCGGACGTGCTTGTGATGGACGAGCCGACCACCGGTCTCGATCCGCAGGCGCGGCATCTGATCTGGGAACGTCTACGCTCGCTGCTCGCGCGCGGCAAGACGATCCTGTTGACCACGCACTTCATGGAGGAAGCCGAACGGCTGTGCGACCGGTTGTGCGTGATCGAGGAAGGACGCAAGATCGCGGAAGGTGCGCCGAAGGCGTTGATCGCATCGGAGATCGGCTGCGACGTCATCGAGATCTACGGCCCCGATCCGGACGTGCTGCGCGACGAACTGGCGCCGCTCGCGGTGCGCACGGAGATCAGCGGCGAGACGCTCTTCTGCTATGTCGTCGATCCGCAGCCGGTGCATGCACGGCTCAAGCAGCGCGCGGACCTGCGTTACCTGCACCGGCCGGCCAACCTCGAAGACGTTTTTCTGCGGCTCACAGGGCGCGAAATGCAGGACTGAACCGGCCATCGGTTCGCTCTGCATCGCACACTACCCAACCACCTTGCCGCTCGATGATGGACGCTCGATGAAAGACGCTAAGGACGCTCGCTGATGGACGCTCGCTCGTACGACACACCTCATGACACCAGGCCGGCCGGCGAGCGTTTCGCCGCTCTGCCTGCCAACGCATCGAACTGGATCGCCGTGTGGCGCCGCAATTACCTCGTGTGGCGCAAGCTCGCGCTCGCATCGATGTTCGGCAATCTCGCCGACCCGATGATCTACCTGTTCGGACTCGGCTTCGGCCTGGGGTTGATGGTCGGGCGCGTCGACGGCGTGTCCTACATCTCGTTTCTGGCGGCGGGAACGGTCGCGTCGAGCGTGATGATGTCGGCGAGCTTCGAATCGATGTATTCGGGCTTTTCGCGCATGCACGTGCAGCGCACCTGGGAGGCGATCATGCATACGCCGCTCACGCTTGGCGACATCGTGCTCGGCGAAGTGGTGTGGTCCGCCAGCAAGTCGCTGTTGTCCGGCGTCGCGATCGTCGCCGTGGCGGGCGGGCTCGGCTATGCGGGCTTTCCGTCGACGCTCGCCGCGTTGCCGGTCATCGCGCTCGCAGGGCTCGCATTCGCGAGCCTCGCCATGATCGTCACCGCGTTGGCACCGTCGTACGACTTTTTCATGTTCTATCAGACGCTCGTGCTCACGCCGATGCTGCTGCTCTCTGGCGTGTTCTTCCCGATTGCGCAGTTGCCGCCGGCGGCGCAATACGTGACGCAGTTGCTGCCGCTTGCGCATGCGGTCGACCTGATCCGGCCCGCGATGCTCGGCCGCCCGATCGACGATGCGGCGCTGCACATCGCCGTGCTCACGTTCTACGTGGTCGTGCCGTTCCTCATCTCGGCGGTCTTGCTGCGCCGCAGAATGATGCGCTGACTCGCGTCAGTCTTCATCGTCGGACCAGGGAATATCGACGTCAGAGATGAACGCCACCGTGGCGAACGGGCCGCCCTCGTGACGTCCGGTCTTGCCGTCCGCACGCTGCCATTCGACCCGAAACACCGTGCCCGGATCATCGGCGAGCAGCCGGGCCGTGCGCACTTCATCCGGATCGGCTTCTTCGACCGGACCGTCGAGCGAAACCAGCAGCGCCTGCGGCCAGAGTCCGTCGGCGGGATCGTAGATGCGGTCGCCGTCCGGCAGCAGCGTGAACGCTTCGACTCCGATCGTCGACGACGCTTCGGTGATCATCTTGCCCAGCGCGCGCAGCAGCGCAGTGGCGCGCGCCGAATTAGCCTGGCGAATCGCGAGGTCTCCGCGCGTCAGCGCCTGCTCAAGTTTCGGGTTGGTTTTTTGTTGCGCCATGCGTTTTCCTGAGTTCTCTCATTTTTTGAAGGGGCCGCCGCCTGTTGTCGTCCGTCGACCGGCCCATTGTCGATTTTGCGGGCGAGAATCGTACCATTCGCCCGCGCGATACCGTCTGCGCCGCATGCCTCGCAGATTTGCCCGTCGAAGACGGGCACGTCGGGCACGTCAGTTCACCCAGTTTAGTTCGAGATTCGGCGGCTTGAGATCCAGATCGTCCCCTAGATGCCGGAACTTCCGCCCCCCCGCCGCCGGCTGTCAGAACCCCAGTCCGACCGTCAGCAGCCCCGCGACAACACCGAATGCGACGACCGACACCGCGACCATCGTCAGCACCCGCGGCCGGAACGAGCGCGCGAGCATCGCCAGCGACGGCACGCTGATCGGCGGCAGCGTCATCAGCAGCGCGCCCGCCGGGCCGACGCCCATGCCGAGCGCCAGCATTGCCTGAATGATCGGCACCTCGCCCGCGGTGGGAATCACGAACAGCATGCCCGCAACCGCAAATGCGACGATCCAGCCGATCTGATTGCCGATCTCCGGGCCGATCTCCGGAAAGAGCCATGCACGCGCCGCGCCCAGCAGCAGAATCAGCACGATGTATTCCGGCACGAGGCGCGCCGCCATCCGCCCGAGAATCGCGAACCAGCGCGCGAACGCGTTGCCCTCCTGCTGGACGGCGACGAATTGCGCGAGCCGCGCGTCGGCGGCCTGCGCGTCGTTCGGCGTGACGAGGCGGTTGACCCAATATCCGAGACCGAACACCATCAGCACGCCCAGCACAAGGCGCAGGCCGGCCCACTGCCAGCCAAGCACGAAGCCCATGAAGACGAGCGTGGCGGGATTGAGCACTGAGTTGCCAAGCCAGAACGCGATCGCGCCACCCGGCGACGCCTCACGCGCGCGCAGCCCGACCACGACGGGCGCCGCGCAGCAGGTGCACATCATTCCCGGAATCGCGAGCAGTCCGCCCGCCGCGACGCTGCCGAAACTGGTTTTGCCGAGCGCTTTCGCCACCCAGTGCACGGGCAGCAAGGCCTGCACTGCCGAGCCGAGCAGCAGGCCGAGCACCATCGCCTGCCAGATTGCCTTGCCGTACGCCCACGCGTAGTTCAAAGCGGCCGACAGCGACGGCGCGGGCGCGCTCGCGGCGGTGCCCATCAGGATCGACGAGCCGATTGAATGCGTCGATGCTGCCGTGAACGCGCGGTGATAGTAGGGAAACCACTTGACGTAGAAGAGTCCGGCGATGGCCAGCAGCATAAAGACCAGCCATCGCGATGCGGGATACGGTTGTCGCGCGGTGTTCATCGTCGTTGTCCTCTCGTTTGCTTATTGTTTATTGGTTTGTTTATCAGTTGGTATCCGTTGGACCCGAAGACTGTCGTTAAAGACGGTTCGCAGACGCTTCACAGACGGTCAAGCCGCCCGTCTGCGAAGAACGGCATGCAAGGCCGCAGTGTAACCGTCACCTTACGCAGGCGCATCTATGGCCGGTAAGGCCCCGGTGGCGCAAGACGATAGTTGTGCGAGCAACGCTTGCGCCTGGCTCACCGAATCGGCCGCGTTCGGCCTGAACGTGAAATGCTGCGCCCCCGCAAGCTGCTTGAAGTGCTGCCGGGTGCTGCGCAAATAGGCCGGATCATAATGCCGTTCGATCAACTCATGGAACAGTTCGCTGCGCGCATCCGCATCGACCAGTTGCTGCCAGCGCGTCACCTGCTCCCGGCTGTGCAGCCCGATCAGGCGTTCCAGCAGCTGTTTGAAGCCTGCCCGCTCGTCGAACAGATGCGCGTAGTCCTCGAGCAGAAACGCGACACGCTCGTCGCACTCGGCGCGGATCTCGACGCACGCGCCACGATGAAAGCGCTCGAACAATGCATCGGGCAAGGTGATCGCTCCGATCCGCCTGCTCTCCGATTCGATGAACACGGGCCGCGCCGGATCGAAGTGCTCAAGCGCGCCGACGAGCGCTGTATCGAACGCCTTCTGCGACGGCTGCGGCCGGTCCGGCCATGCGCCGAGCAGCGAACCGCGATGGCACGCGAGGTCTTCCAGGTCCAGCACCTGCGCGCCCGCCTGCCGCAATGCCTGCAACAGCCGGGTCTTGCCGGTCCCGGTATGGCCAACCAGCGCGAGGTAGTCGAACCGGCCCGGCAACGTGAGCAGCGTGTCGACGATCGAGCGCCGGTATGTCTTGTACCCGCCGTCGAGCTGCCGCGCCTGCCAGCCGATCATGTTGAACAGCATCGTCATCGAACCCGAGCGCTTGCCGCCGCGCCAGCAATAGATGAGCGGGCGCCAGTTGCGCGGCCGGTCGGCAAAAGTGGTGTCCAGATGCTGCGCGATGTTGCGCGCGACCATCGCAGCGCCGACCCGCGTCGCCTCGAACGGCGACACCTGCTTGTACATCGTGCCGACGATCACACGCTCTTCATTCGACAGCACCGGCGCGTTGAGCGCGCCGGGAATGTGGTCCTCGGCGAATTCGAGCGGCGTACGCACGTCGACGATTTCATCGAAGCGGGATAACTGGTCCAGCGGCGCAAGCAGGCTTTTCAATTGGGCAACGTGTAGTGGAAAAACGGGTACGGGCCGGCACGGCCGACGATGCAAGCGCGTGAATTATCTCATGCGGCATCGGGGGCCGACACGTCGCCCCGGGGTCGCCGGGACGTTCGGCCGGGCAATCCGCCCGAACCGAAAAACCGGCGAAGTTACCACGGCGACGAAAAGCCCGCTGATCGCTAGAATGTCGCACCGGTGCCCGAGCATGCATTGTTACTCGTGTTATCCATTCAATTTTTTCCGGAGCGTCATGTCGACTTCAGGTTCGCCGCCCGCTGTGGCCCGCTCGGAAGGCTCATCGCTGATCGTGATACTGGTCGCCGCGGCGTTCTTCATGGAGAACCTCGACGGCACGATCATCGCGACCGCGCTGCCGCAAATGGCGCACTCGTTCAATGTGCATCCGGTCGACCTCAGTATCGGCATTACGTCCTATCTGTTGACGCTCGCCGTCTTCATCCCGATCAGCGGCTGGGTGGCCGACCGCTTCGGCGTGCGCAACGTGTTCACCGCCGCGCTGGCCGTGTTCACCGCGGCGTCTGTCGCGTGCGGCATGACCGACGGACTCGTTCCGTTCACGGCGGCGCGTGTCGTGCAGGGCATCGGCGGCGCGATGATGGTGCCCGTCGGCCGGCTCGCCGTGCTGCGCGTGACACAGAAAGACGACCTGATGCGCGCGATCGCGATCATCACGTGGCCGGGTCTGGTCGCACCGGTCATCGGGCCGCCGCTCGGCGGATTCATCACCACCTATTCGTCGTGGCGCTGGATCTTCTATCTGAACGTGCCGCTCGGGCTCGCCGGCATCGCGCTCGCCTGGCGCTTCATCGGCGCAGGCGGCGTTACCGAACGGCGTCCGTTCGACGGCATCGGTTTCGTGCTGTGCGGGCTGGCGGGCACCGCCGTCATGTATGCGATGGAATTGCTCGGCAGCACCGACGCGCGCTGGCTCGAAGCGCTCGCGTTCCTCGCGGGCGGGTTTGCCGCCGGCGCCGCCGCGCTCTTTCACCTGCGCCGCGCGCGGCATCCGGTCGTCGATCTGGCCGCATTTCGCGTGAAGACGTTCGCGGTCTCGATGGCGGGCGGGTCGCTCTTTCGAATTTCGATCAGCGCTGTGCCGTTCCTGCTGCCGCTGATGTTTCAGGTCGGCTTCGGCATGAACGCGTTCCGCTCAGGCCTCCTCACGCTCGCGGTGTTCGCCGGCAATCTGTCGATGAAACTCGTCACGACGCAGGTGATGCAGCGCTTCGGGTTCCGCCCGGTGCTGCTTGTGAACGGCGTGCTGGCGGCGCTGTCGCTGGCGGCGATGAGCCTGCTCACGCCGGCCACGCCGTATGGCGTGATTGTCGCCGTGCTGTTCGCAAGCGGGCTGGTGCGCTCGCTGCAATTCGGTGCAATCAACACGCTCAGCTTCGCCGATGTGCCGAAGCCGCAGATGAGCGGCGCATCGACCCTTTCCAGCACGATCCAGCAATTGACGATAGGGATGGGCGTAGCGGTCGGCGCAATCGCGCTGCGGGTCGCGGCGTGGATTCATGGGCACGGTGCGCAGTCCGCTCCGTTGGTTACGCCGGCGGACTTCAGCCTCGCGTTTCTGCTGGTCGCGGCCGTCGGACTTGCCTCGATCTTCGACGTCTTCGGGCTTGATCCGCGCGCCGGCGCGCATGTGAGCGGGCATCGGCAACAATGAAAGCCGAAGATCTCGAATTGCTCGTCACCCGCGTCATGCCGTACGGCAAGTACAAGGACCGGCTGATCGCCGATCTCCCGGGTCACTACCTGAACTGGTTCGCGAGAGAAGGGTTTCCGCGCGGCGAAATCGGCCGCCTGCTCGCTTTGATGCACGAAATCGATCACAACGGGTTGTCGTCTTTACTCGCGCCGTTGCGGAAAAAATAACCCCAATGCATCACCATTGGCTGTCATATTTCTGACAAAAAGCCGCTCGAAGACAGCAATTTCGTAACGATTCGTCATTTTCCTGGCTTGAAATCGTTCTTTTAAGCAGATACTGTAGTCACGCGCTTGATCTCCAAGGAATTTTTCATGCGCAACCCCGCCCCCGACTTTTGGCGGGGTTTTTTTTCGTCCCTATCGTTTTGTGCGGCCGTCAGGAGCCTGAGGTTGGACCCGCTGGATCAACCAATTCCCGCGCCGCGCGCGACGACTCCCAGCAACTGGTCGACGAGGCGGCGGCCTTCGGCATAGCCGGCATCTCTCGCCTCCTCCTCGCTGCGAAATGTCGTCACCAATTCCTGAAACCGCGTGCTTTGGCCCGCCAGATGCGCATCGGCGCCATGCCGGCAGAAATACGCGGTGTAATGCCAAAGGGTGTCGGGCGCCGGCGGTCCGTAGGCAAGCACCGGCAAAACCCATATCTCGAATCCGTTGTGCTCGGTTCTGTCCCACATGTTCGGCTCCCGGTCGATTTTGAGGAATCCTAGCATGCAGCAGTTGATCGAAACCGGGGCCTTCGGCGAGCGCGGCGCGCATCTCAGCGGCCGCGGCGTGTACCGGTATCGCGTGTGACCGGCGTGGTGGGACAAGACGCGGCTGACGTAGCCGCACGCGCGACGTTCGGGGGCTTCGGGTTCAATGCGTGACCGGAGCGATTCGGCCCGCTGACACTCACGCAGCCGGCTCGTTCTCGTCCGGGACTTCGTCGCCGTATTGGCTCGCCACGTAACAGCGCATCGCGGCGATCAACGGCGTCGCGCCATAGCAGCGGGGCGGCACGTCGGCTGTCATGCCCGCGCCCCACGCGTGCTCATTCGTATAGCGTATGCAGATGCGCTGGCGTTCGATGAACGGACCGCCGTGCGTCCAGTCGGTGGACGGCGCGAACGCCGCCTCGAGCGCGCCGCCCAGATCGCCGTCGCAAGCGGGCTCTTCGATCCAGCAAAAACCATCGTCGACACGCGGCTTGGGCAGCGACGCGACGCGTGCAACCCAGTAGTCAAGCAGCGGGCCTTCCAGATCGGAAATCTTCATCGGTTCTCCCTGTGGGACGGCTGTAGCGGCTGCCTCACGCAGCAAGCCGAATAGTAACTTTTGTTTGTGCTCGATGTGGAATGACACTGCATCGCTATCCGCGAATCGACGCTGATCGGATCCGTTTTCCGAGTGGCCGGTTCACGCGAAGCAGTTTTTCAAGTGCTGAAGTACCACGCGTTACCTTCACGACAAAACAAAAGCCACCGAGCTTTCGCAGGGCGGCTTCGATCGTCGGTGTGAATCAGGCGGCGGCCGGCTCGGCGTGCGGGATTTTTTCGAGTTCGGCAGCAAGTTCAACTTTCGCCGTAGCCGTGTCGTGATCCAGTTGCAGGCCGGTCCAGAACTCATCACTCGTACCGAAGTAGCGGGACAGGCGCAGACCCGTATCGACCGTAATCGCGCGCGTGCCGGCAATGATTTCGCCGATACGCCCTTGCTGCACGCCAATGTCCTTGGCGAGACGATAAGGGGTGATGCTCATCGGACGCAGAAATTCCTCTTGCAGGATCTCGCCCGGGGTCGGGTACATGACTTCGCGCGCCATGGTGATTCTCCAGTCAGTGATAGTCGACGATTCCGACGTCAAACGTGTTGCCGTTCTCGAACCGGAAACACATGCGCCACTGATCGTTGATGCGGATGCTGTACTGGCCTTTCCGGTCGCCCTTCAGCGCTTCGAGCCGGTTATGCGGCGGAACGCGCAGGTCATTGAGGTCCGCCGCGCGGTAAAGCATCGCGAGCTTGCGCATGGCGACGGTCTCGATGTTCGCGAATCGCGCGACGCACTTGCCAGTAAACATCGCTGCGGTGTCCGAGCATTTGAAGTTCGAGATCATGGAAAGAATAATGTCGCGCCTCAATAGTATTGTCAAGCGACAGCAGCGATAATCAAGCGCAAGGCGTTGTAATTCCCGGGTTGGGAATTTTCCACTGGATGTAACTCAGTTGACTGGACGGAAAGGCTTGCTGGGATTGGGGTGGCTGATGGGACTCGAACCCACGACGACAGGAATCACAATCCTGGACTCTACCAACTGAGCTACAGCCACCACTGGAAACATCTGTTTGGCTTGCCAGAGCTGGCTCACCGATCAAGAAGCGAGATTATACAAACAGGATCTGTGTTTGCCTAGCCCTTATTCAAACAATTCGGCCGGCTCGCGCAAATGTTGTCGTGCTTCATCGAAGATCGACAGATCGTGCGCGGCGAGTTTCTTGTTGTCGGACAGCACGCGCCGCCATCCACGCGCGCCCGCGACGCCGCGATAGAGGCCCAGCGCATGCCGCGCAATCGCACCGAGATACGTTCCGCGCGCGAGTTCAGCCGCGCAGTATCCGATCAGCTTCGCTTCGATTTGCTCGCGAGTCGGCGCCGCATCCGTCGAGCCATAGAACCGCGCGTCGACACCGGCTAGCACGTACGGATTGTGATACGCCTCGCGCCCCAGCATCACGCCGTCGACGTGCTGCAAGTGCAGTTCCACTTCATCGAGGGTCTTGATCCCACCGTTGATAATGATCTCGAGATGCGGAAAATCGCGCTTCAACTGATACGCGTACTCGTACTTGAGCGGCGGGATCTCGCGGTTTTCCTTCGGGCTCAGCCCTTTCAGGATCGCATTGCGTGCGTGCACGATAAACACGTCGCAACCGGCGTCGGCAATCGTACCGACGAAATCGCGCACGAATCCGTACGTCTCAACAGCATCGACGCCGATCCGATGCTTCACCGTCACCGGCACCGATACCGCGTCGCGCATCGCCTTCACGCAGTCCGCCACGAGCGGCGGCTCGTTCATCAGACACGCGCCGAACGCACCGCGCTGCACGCGCTCCGACGGGCACCCGCAATTCAGATTGATTTCGTCGTAACCCCACTGCTCGCCGAGCCTCGCCGAACGCGCGAGGTCGTCGGGTTCGCTGCCGCCCAATTGAAGCGCGACGGGCGCTTCGTCGGCGGTGAAGGCGAGATGGCGCGCGACGTCGCCGTGAATCAGCGCGCCGGTCGTGACCATCTCCGTATAAAGCCAGGTATGGCGCGATATCGCACGATGAAACGAGCGGCAATGACGGTCCGTCCAGTCCATCATCGGGGCAACGCTGACGCGACGGGGGCTGGCGGCTTGGACAGAAGAAGGCATGAGAGGCGGTCGCACGGCAAAAATCAAACCGCAATTTTACCGCAAGCCTGCAGACCGACGGCTCAGCAACTCAAAGCGAAATCGCGGGTTAACAAATAATTTAACGTCGGAATAAACGGTCCGATTCGAGCCAAGTCAAGCAGGACAAGGCTGAGGGATTGTTTCAATTGACAGAATAGTAATTTCGAGATATCGCGTACAAAATTTCGATAGTGCGGGTATACACTGCCTCACATCGACGTTGCGCCTCCTCCCAAGCCATGCTGCAGCGTCTCCCTGAATCGAAATTATCGGAGTCATCATGAAGACCAAACTTATCGCTGCTGCCTTGATCGCCGCCTCTGCCGCGTTTGCCGCTCCCGCTTTCGCAAGCGGCATGGGCCCGGCACCGTATTACAATCCGTCCGTCGGCGCGCCGGCATCGCAACGCGGTGTGAGCGCCCAAACGGTGGCGGCAGAAGAGCATCAAGCCAACGACAATGCTGTCGCCTACGGTGGTGTGCACGAAGGCACGTCGCAAGCCGGCTCGCAGGCTGCTAATCCGACGTCGGGCCGTGGCTCGGTTTTCTTCGGCCACTAAGCTGTTCTGACGGGTTATTTTGTTGAAGCCGGGCGTTCGAATAGAACGCCCGGTTGTTTTTTAAGCGTCAGTTTCCCGCATTCGCCAGCCCGCCGTCGATTGCTTCGCGTGCAACGCGAAACCCCACCTCAGCGGCAGCATGTTCCGTCGACCAGAACCCGTCGATATGCACAAGGCGCCAATCCAACACGATGGCGCCGTCCTTTAGCACCCGGAAATGCGTCTTGACGCCGGTCAGCACCTGCTCGACCGCAACCTCAATGTCGTATTCCCTATAGCGCTCCAGGTAGTCGCCCATATCGAGCCCTTGCGGCTCCATCTGTCGCTCCTCGGGTAGCAACACGAAAGCGCCGCGCCAGCGCCGCGTGCATCAGATCAATCGCAGTCGCCTGACAAATACTTTCTGCCGTCGCAGGTAATTTCGACGCCACCGCTGCCCGCCTTCGCAACAAGGCCCGCTCCCAGCAGTTCCGCTACCACGGTAGCCGGCAGCGGCGACGACGCGTGACCTGCCTGCATGTCGTTCAGTTGCCGCAACGTATCGATCGCATCGAGACTCAAAGGCTTCGCCATCGCAACCTCTCCTACAGTAGGGAAATCGTCGCAACTCGTCGTTGGTGCTCGGTTCATGCTAGCACTTTCCATCGGTCTTGCCGCTGTGGTTGCAGTTCGCGCGCTCATGACGCGAAACTGGGCGGTGTCGATATGCGCCGAAGAATGCGAGAATTTTCCGCGCGACCGGTGGTCTACGCGAAAAGTGGCGGCGCCCCGGCCGCCAGAAGAGGATCGAATGAACCAGATCAAACCTGTGATGCTTGCCGTCTCCATCGCCGTGTCGGCCGCTGCGTTCTGCGCGCCCGTGTTCGCGCAGAACGCGCCTGCGCAGGCGCTGCCGCACGACAGCGGCGCATCGATGGTCAAGCCGCCGGCCACGGCGCCGGGCGGATCGAACAATCCGGACAACATGCCGATCAGGAAACCGCGTAAGGCGACCAATGACAAGATGATGCACGACCCGCCCGCCAGCGCGGCGAACGCGAAGTAGCTGCGCGATCAGCGCCGCCGGCCCGGCTCACGCATCAAAGCCGCGCAATCGACACCTCCGTCGACTTCACGAGCGCCACCACTTCGGCGCCGACCTTCAGTTCGAGTTCGTCGATCGAGCGCGTCGTAATCACCGACGTGACGACCCCGAACGGCGTCTCCACATCGACTTCGGACACGACCGGTCCGCGGATGATCTCCTTGACCTTGCCTTTGAATTGATTGCGTACGTTGATGGCGGTGATGCTCATGGCGGATAGCTCCGTGGTTCGGTAAGCAGGTTGCATATCCCGGCAAGGAGCGGGACATGTCTCAAAGGTGGTTAAACGGCCCAACGGACGTCGGTCGGCTTCACCCACTGCCCGACATCAGGAGCGGCGCGAGTTCGCAGCGGCGTCGTCTCGCGAGCGGGGCCGCTGTTCAACACGCGCTGCAGCACCCGTTCTTCGAGCGTCGCGAAGCCCGTCGACGCCCGTTCGCGAGGCCGCGCAAGCGCCACCGGCTGGTCGAGGACAATGCGCCCTGCGTCGATCAACAGAATCCGGTCGCCCAGCGCGACGGCTTCATGCACGTCGTGCGTGACGAGCAGTGCGGTAAAACGGTGCTCGCGCCACAACCGTTCGATCAGCGCATGCATCTCGATGCGCGTGAGCGCATCGAGCGCGCCGAGCGGTTCGTCAAGCAGCAGCAATTGCGGCCGGTGCACGAGCGCGCGGGCCAGCGCCACGCGCTGGCGCTGGCCGCCGGACAACTGCGCGGGCCAGTCGTTTGCGCGTTCGACGAGACCCACTTCGGCCAGCACGGCGCGGGCATCGTCGCGGGCGCCGCGGCCAAGGCCGAGCATCACGTTTTGCAGCACGCTCTTCCACGGCAACAGGCGCGCGTCCTGGAACATGATGCGGGTGTCGAACGGGTGATCGCCGTCGGCAAGCTTGTCGACGGTACCTCGCGTCGGTGTTTCGAGCCCGGCGACAAGCCGCAGCAGCGTCGACTTCCCACAGCCGCTGCGACCGACGATCGACACGAAGCTGCCACGTTCGATCGACAGATCGAAATCCGCCAGCACCGTGCGTTCACCGTACTGTTTGTGCACGCCGCGCAGTGCTACGGAAGGATCGGCCGCACGCCACCGGGTATGCCGGTCCGGGTGCAGCTCGTTATGCTTGCGCAGCAGCAGTGTCGACGTCCCGATGCCGGCGTCCGCCGTATCGACCGGCAACCTGCCGGCGCGCTCAAGCACCGCTTGTGCATCAGCCGCATCCGCCGCGTCGCGATCGCGCGTGCGCGTCTGCGCAAGTTCGGCTTCAAGATCGGCGCCCGCAATACCGCCGAACGACGCTGACCATGTCGTAGCATTCATGCCTTCGCTCCTCGTTGATACGCGGGGTGCCAGCGCAGCGTCACGCGCTCGAGCCCTTTCGCCAGCACGTCGGCGAGCTTGCCGAGCGCCGCGTACAGCAGGATGCCGACCACCACCACATCGGTTTGCAGAAACTCGCGGGCGTTCATCGTCATATAGCCGATGCCCGATTGCGCGGAGATCGTTTCCGCGACGATCAGCGTGACCCACATCAAGCCGAACGCGAACCGCACGCCGACGAGAATCGACGGCAGCGCGCCCGGCAGAATCACGTCGCGATACAGCGCGATGCCCCTCACGCCATAGCTGCGCGCCATTTCGATCAGGTTCGCGTCGACCGAGCGGATCCCGTGGAACGTATTCACGTAGATCGGAAAGAACACGCCGAGCGCGACCAGAAACACCTTCGCTTCCTCTTCGAT
>DASXXR010000256.1:0-1714 GCA_036502945.1 Paraburkholderia sp.
CAGCATTCCGTATTCCGCGGTGAGCCATCCCTGGCCGCGGTCGCGCAGGAACGCCGGCACCTGTTCGGCAATGCTCGCCGTGCAGATCACTTTCGTATCGCCGAATTCGACGAGCACCGAGCCTTCCGCATGTTTCGTGTAGTGGCGCGTGATGCGCACGTCGCGCAGTTGATCGGCGCGTCGGCCGCTGGGACGGGTGGTGGTGTCGTTCATCGTCGGAAAGGAGCGGAGGGGAAAACGCGATTTTACCGCCGATCGGAGAGCAGACCCGGCAAGAGTTTGCGGCAGCGTGCCCGCGCGAAGCGGGTCACAGAAGCCGATGACGGAAGCGCATCGCGGAGCAAACCGTCAGGAAAACCGCGGGGGCAGACCGCGCTGGCGAATCGCGCAAGCATGCGGCGCGAGTACAGGTAGAGGGCCACGGCGGAGCCGGCTGACAGAGGCCCATTCGAGGGCGCATACCCGAAACGCGCGTCCGGCGGCCTTTTCGCCAAAAATGGGATAATGCCCGTTCCCAGCCTCGCGTCTCGTACACGCCGGGCGACCCGATCCCACGGGACGTGCGCACGACCGCACATCCTCCATCGCGAGACAAACGATGATCTACAGCATGACTGGCTATGCGAGCGCCACGCGCGAACTCGTCGCGGCCACGGGCAACGGCAGCGTGAGCGTGTCTGTCGAGCTGCGCACAGTGAACTCGCGTTTTCTCGACCTCAACTTCCGGATGCCCGAAGACGTGCGCGTGTCTGAACCCACGCTGCGCGAAATGCTGATGAACAAGCTGTCGCGCGGCAAGGTCGATATCCGGATCAATCTGCAGCGCAGCGAACAGGCGGCGAACGCGGGTGCGCTCAACCGCACGGCGCTCGATCAACTGGCGGTGCTGGAGCGCGCGGTGCTCGAATCCTTCCCGCAGGCGGGGCGGCTGCGCACCGGCGAGATCCTGCGCTGGCCGGGCGTGCTCGCGGAAAGCGGCGTGTCGGCGGACGTGTTGCGCGATGCGGTGCTCGAATGCGGCAAGCAGGCGATCGCCGACCTGATCGACGTGCGTGCGCGGGAAGGCGCTCAGCTTGCAACGATGCTGATTGCCAACGTCACCGAAATGGAAGCGATCGTCGCGAAGATCACGCCGCTCGTGCCGGAACTGATCACCAAACATCAGCAGAAAATCGTCGAGCGGTTGCAGGAAGCGCTCGGCATTGCTGCGCCCGATGCGGCTGCGACGATCGTGTCGCGCGAGGAGATCGCCGAGCGTATTCGCCAGGAAGTGACGATGTACGGCATCCGCATCGACATCGCCGAAGAGCTGTCGCGGCTGACAGCGCATCTGAACGAAACGCGCCACGTGATCCAGAAGGGCGGCAAGGTCGGCAAGCGGCTCGACTTCATGATGCAGGAACTGAACCGCGAAGCGAATACGCTCGGTTCGAAGGCCGCTGCGAAGGAGCTCGCGGATTCGTCGATGACGCTGAAGCTGCTCATCGAACAGATGCGCGAACAAGTACAAAATCTGGAGTGAGAGCAGGAGCCACGCACGCATGACCGAACCCAAACGCGAAACCGCCGCGCCGCGCAATCCGTACGCGGGCGCCTATCCCGGCAACCTGTTCATGGTTGTCGCGCCGTCCGGCGCCGGCAAATCGACGCTCGTCAACGCGCTGCTTGCGCGCGATCCGGCCATCCGTCTGTCGATCTCGTACACGACGCGTCC
>DASXXR010000257.1:0-2435 GCA_036502945.1 Paraburkholderia sp.
GCACCGAGCACGAATTTCAGCGGCCCGCTCAGGAGCGGCACCGACGCATAGGCGCTTTGCCACGGCACGATATGGTCTTCGCGTGAACCGTAGATGAACGTCGGCACGTCGACCTTCGACAGATCGACCGGCTCACCGCAAGTGGTCAACGCGCCGGGCTCGCGCAGCTTGTTCTCAAGATACGTGTTACGCAGATACCAGACGTACATCGGACCCGGCAGACTGGTCGAATCGCTGTTCCAGTACAGCAGGTCGAACGGCACCGGCGTGCGTCCTTTGAGGTAGTTGTCGACGACGTAGTTCCACACCAGATCATTAGGGCGCAGGAACGAGAACGTGTTGGCGAATTCGATGCCGCGCATCAGTCCCGGCGACGCACCGTTCTTGCCGCCGATGGTCTGCTCGCGCATCTGCACGTGCGCCTCGTCGACGAACACGTCGAGCACACCGGTATCGGAGAAGTCGAGCATCGCGGTGAGCAGCGTCATCGACGCGGCGGGATGTTCGCCGCGCGCCGCGGCCACCGCGAGCGCGGTGGCGAGCATCGTGCCGCCGACGCAAAAGCCGAGCGTGTTGATCTGCTCGCGCCCGCTGATTTGCCGTACGGTGTCGATGGCTGTCAGCACGCCCTCGTCGACGTAGTCGTCCCACGTCTTGTGCTCGATCGATGCATCCGCATTGCGCCACGAAACCAGGAAAACCTGATGACCGGATTCGAGTGCATGCGCAACAAGCGAATTCTCCGGCTGCAGATCGAGGATGTAGAACTTGTTGATGCAAGGCGGCACGATCAGCAGCGGCCGTTCGCGCACCGACGCCGTACGCGGTTTGTACTGGATCAGCTGCATCAGGTCGTTCTCGAACACGACCGAGCCTTCGGTTGTCGCGAGATTCTTGCCGACCACGAAACGCGATTCGTCCGTCTGCGATATCTTGCCGCGCTGCATGTCGGCGAGCAGATTCATCACGCCCTGGCGCAGGCTCTCGCCGTGGCTGTCGAGCAGCGTCTTCTGCGCCTCGGGATTCAACGCGAAGAAGTTGCTAGGCGAAGCGGCCGCAGTCCATTGCTGAACGGCAAAGCGAATCCGCTCGCGGGTCTTCTGATCCGTTTCGAGCGCTTCGACCAGTTCCTGCAGATAGCGCGCGTTCAGCAGATACCATGCGGCCGTGTAGGCGTAGATCGGCGTCGTCTTCCATGCGTCGGCGCTAAAGCGGCGGTCTTTCAGTTCGGGCACCGCCGATGAAGCCTGGGTAGCCTGCTGAAACAACTGCATCGCTTCGCGCGAGTAATCGGCCTGCAACTGCTGCAAGCGCTCGGGCGGGATCGCCGCGCTCGGCAGTTTCATGCCTGCGAACGACGGGTTGAGCGAACTGAACGGCGAACCGGGCTGTTGCGCGAGCGGTTGCGCAAACTGTTTGGCCAGGTGTTCACCGAACTGAGCACCGAACGGGGTGACAAGCTGCGGCATCCCTGCCACCGCTTTCGTGAAATCGGGCATCGACGGAACCCCAAACGGATTGCCGTTCGCGGCCGCAGGCGCGCCGACCGCACGCCATGCGTTCATCCATGCATCGAATAACTGATGGACCCCGGCGGCATTCGTGCCCGCCTGCTCTTGCGTGCGGTCCGATGAAGTGTTCGTGGTTGAGGAAGTCGACGAGTGTTGAGCTGTCACCATACCTGCTTTTACCGGTGAGTCCTCGCGGACGGGTTGAGAGGCAGGTGCCTTGCGCACGGGCGGCGATTCTCTCGCGGCCTCGTCACGCCCTGTCCCATAATCGGGGACATTCTTGCGCCCCATTGCAAGGCATGTCAATGCTTGTTCCCGATTTTGCCGCACCGCGATATTTTTTTAATTATCGTTTTCCCCATGTAAGCCCAATGCGGCTTCGGAGCGGCAAGCACGCCCGATGCAAATTGGACAAAGAAGACCGCGATAAGCGCGAATTTTGCGTCGGCAAGCTGCCGGGCACATGCTTTATGCAAAGCGCGCGGCGCGCTGGGCGCGACGCCGCGCAGCGCAACAATCGGTACGCCCGGGTGGCGTCTGCGATCGCTGTGCGTGCCACGCCGGCACGGCCCCGCATGGCTGCGCAGCCAGGTACGACGCATGCTCAGGCGGCAAGCCAGATCAACGCGGCCATGCGTCCCGTCAGCTGATCGCGCCGATATGAATAGAAACGCTCACGTTGGGTAAACGTGCATTGGTCGCCGCCGGCCACCTGAGTCACGCCGATCTGCGCAAGCCGAATGCGCGCGAGCGCAGGCAGATCGGCGAAATATTTGCCGGGCGCGTCGGGGCGCGGCGCGAATGCGCGGCTCGTCGCATCGCGTTGCGCGCCGCCCGCGGCATCGATAAACGCATCGTGCACATCGGTGCCCACTTCGAACGCGGCCGGCCCGATGCACGGGCCGAGATACGCGTGCAGCGACC
>DASXXR010000258.1:0-6618 GCA_036502945.1 Paraburkholderia sp.
GGCAATAGTCCGCCACGGGTTTTCATGCACGTAGTCGTCGGCGCCCGCCAGCGCGACTTCTGCGCGTTCACGTACGGCGTCGCGGGTTTCGTTCAGCCGTGCGCGCGCGTCGTCCAGCCGTTTGCGCAGCTGCGTCCGAAGTACCGCGGCGTCGGCTTGGGTGCCGTCGCCCAGCGTGTTCTCGAGTTCCGTCATCAGCGTGCGCAATTCGCTGGCAATATCTTCCGCGGCGTGGCGGCCGTGGCGCGCAATGCGGCGCGCACGACGTCCCGTGGTTGTCCAGGATTCGCCGAGGGCATCTCGCGTATTCGGTAGTGCTGTCATGGTCGCTCCGTCGATGATGGTTTGATGAAAGCCCCGCATCCAGACGAGGTAACACCACCCGACGCAACTTCGATGCCTGGTGGGCGAAGCTGCATCGATCAGCGCGAAGCGCCGAGGTACGCGGACACGCACCGGCAACCGTGCCGCTGGGCATCGCCGCACGCGGAGCGCTCCGCGGGCAGGCAGCAGAAATTTCAGCCGCAACTACTGCCCGTCCGTCAAATTTACAACGCGTGCACAGCCGGAAGCCCTGCAACGGCGGGCCGTAGCATCGCACTGCGCGAAGTGAACAACGCCGCCGCGTTGCGCGCGTCGGCACGGTCCAGCCCGAAAAACAAAAAACTCGTCTAACCTACGTTAGAACCGGTAGCCGATATTCACAAGCGTGACGATCGGATTCAGGCGGATCTTCGTTTCCGTCTGCACGTTTAGTGTGCCAACCGGCGTTTGCGCGGCGGTGTTCAGCTTCGCGTTCGTACTAAGCGGCATATACGATATCGAGAACCCTGCGAACCAATGGTCAGTGAATGCGTACGTGAAGCCGGCATTAAACACAGGCACCCAAGAACTATCCGTAGTTACCGTGGTCGGACCATGCAGTACGTTTTGTTCGAATGCACTGTTGGTGATCTTCTCGTCGCTGAACGAGACACGGCTTACGCCGATCGCGACGAACGGACGAAACTTCGTTTGCGGAGCATTGAAGTAGTACTTGAGCAGCAGCGCCGGGCTCCACTGTTTTGCTTGACCGAGCTTGCCGAACTGTTCCAGCTGTCCTGCACCTTTGATGTCGAAGGTCGGCGGCACGCCGATGTCGAACTGAGTGGCGATATGGTCGGTGATGAAATAGCCTGCAGTGAAGCCGACTGTGTCAGCAGAACCGGCCGTGGCGCTTGTATTTTGCTCGACGATATTGACGGGCGAGCCGCCAATGCTTGTCACCTTCAACGGATCACTACTGGACTGAGGCGCAAGATGGAACCAGCCTGTCGTGACGTAGATGCTTCCGGCCGATTGAGCGTGCGCTGCAGTCGTTATGCATGCGAGTGCAGCGGCCCCCGTGATGGCCTGTTTTAATTTCATATGTGCTCCTCCAAAAGGCCCGCACATTATGACCAGTACGTTTCAAACAAACCATACGCGAAGGCTAGAGCGTTCTCCCTAGCCGACGCATGGTTTCACGCACAGCCCCGCCGCACGTCACATCGCGCCGGTGCGGCTATTCGGACCTTCGGGTATGTACCAACGCGATTTTGGATAATCCAGCATGGCACGGCTTGCACGTCTTTATGTTCCTGACCAGCCGCAACACGTGATCCTGCGCGGACTCGACCAGCAGCCCGCATTTGTCGACGACCAGGATTACGAGCTCTTCATCGATTGCCTGAAGGCGGCTTCACGCGATCACCACCTGTCCGTTCACGCGTATGCGTTGATGCCGGGCGCGGTGCAACTGCTCGTCACGCCCACCGACGAGTCGAGCCTGCCGAAGGCGATGCAGGCGGTCGGTCGGCGCTACGTTGCGCATTTCAACCGGCGCTACTCGCGACGCGGCACATTGTGGGAGGGCCGCTACCGCGCGACGGTGATCGAGGGCGAGCGCTATTTCCTGCTGGCGAGCCGCGTCGTCGAGATGTCGCCGGTGCGCGGCCAGCTGGCGAGCGCGGCCGAAGACTACCGATGGTCGAGCTACCGGCATCACATCGGGCTGACGCTCGACAGCCTGATCACCGATCATCCGTTGTACTGGTCGCTTGGCAACACGCCGTTCGAGCGGCAGCGCGCGTACCGTGAGCTGTGCGAACAGCCGCTCGACGAACGCGAGGCCAGCCAGTTGCAGCAGGCCACGCTAAAAGGCTGGGTGCTCGGCAGCGATACGTATCGGGAGTGGGCGGCGCGGGCCGCGAACCGGCGTGTTTCGCCGCTGCCGCGCGGCCGGCCGCGCAAGGTCCGCGAAACGCCACAGACCCAATAAAGGCTTTTCGCGTCGACGATTTGTGCAAGAAACGGCATCTTCGCATGCCGTTTTCTTTCGGCTATTGATGATATGGACCCAATAAAAACATATCGCGATGCACCAACTTGATAATAGGGGTTCGATCACCACGTTTTGTTTGCTATTCCATTGATTCGTCGCGTATATTCCGAATTCCGGCGTGCCGGACGCGCACCGCGTCCCGCCGCCCGCGCGCGAGTTGTGTGCTCAACTCAAACTGCCGGCAACAACAAAACGATTTAACGGCCGCTCGGCCTCTGACAGACGGTGTCCCCATGAACGACCATCAGCAACCGCTTCACCCGGTTCCCGCGGCGCAGGGTCTGTATGACCCGCAAAACGAGCACGACGCCTGCGGCGTCGGCTTCGTCGCGCATATCAAGGGCAAGAAAAGTCACGAGATCATCGAACAGGGCCTGAAGATTCTCGAGAACCTCGACCACCGCGGCGCGGTCGGCGCCGACAAGCTGATGGGCGACGGCGCGGGCATCCTGATCCAGATCCCGGATGGCTTCTACCGCGAGGAAATGGCGAGGCAAGGCGTGACGCTGCCGCCCGCCGGCGAATACGGCGTTGGCATGATCTTCCTGCCGAAGGAACACGCATCGCGTCTCGCGTGCGAGCAGGAGCTGGAGCGCACCGTCAAGGCCGAAGGCCAGGTCGTGCTCGGCTGGCGCGACGTGCCGGTCGATCATGCAATGGCGATCTCGCCCACCGTCAAGGCGAGCGAGCCGCTGATCCGCCAGATCTTCATCGGCCGCGGCAAGGACATCATCGTCACCGACGCGCTCGAGCGGAAGCTGTATGTGATCCGCAAGACCGCGAGCCACCGCATCCAGGCGCTGAAGCTGAAGCACGGCAAGGAATACTTCGTGCCGTCGATGTCGGCGCGCACGATCGTCTACAAGGGCCTGCTGCTTGCCGGCCAGGTCGGTGTCTACTACCGCGACCTGCAGGACGAACGCGTCGTGTCGGCGCTCGCGCTCGTGCACCAGCGCTTCTCGACGAACACGTTCCCCGCATGGGAGCTGGCTCACCCGTACCGGATGATCGCGCACAACGGCGAAATCAACACGGTGAAGGGCAACGTCAACTGGCTGAACGCGCGTACCGGCGCGATCGCGAGCCACGTGCTCGGCGACGACCTGCCGAAGCTGTGGCCGCTGATCTACCCGGGCCAGTCGGACACCGCGTCATTCGACAACTGCCTCGAACTGCTCGTGATGGCGGGCTACCCGCTCGTGCACGCGGTGATGATGATGATTCCGGAAGCGTGGGAACAGCACACGCTGATGGACGACAACCGCCGCGCGTTCTACGAGTACCACGCCGCGATGATGGAGCCGTGGGACGGCCCCGCCGCGATCGCGTTCACCGACGGCCGCCAGATCGGCGCGACGCTCGACCGTAACGGTCTGCGTCCGGCGCGCTATGTGATCACCGACGACGACCTCGTGATCATGGCGTCGGAATCCGGCGTGCTGCCTATTCCCGAATCGAAGATCGTGAAGAAGTGGCGTCTGCAGCCGGGCAAGATGTTCCTGATCGACATGGAACACGGCCGCATCATCGACGACAAGGAACTGAAGGACAACCTCGCAAACGCGAAGCCGTACAAGAGCTGGATCGACGCGGTGCGGATCAAGCTCGACGAAATCGAGCCGAAGGCCGAGGACGTCGTCACCGAACGCCGCGAGGCGGCGGCGCTGCTCGACCGTCAACAGGCGTTCGGTTACACGCAGGAAGACGTCAAGTTCCTGATGGCGCCGATGGCGCAAGCCGGCGAAGAAGCGGTCGGCTCGATGGGCAACGACTCGCCGTTGGCGGTCATGTCCAACAAGAACAAGACGCTGTACCACTACTTCAAGCAGCTGTTCGCGCAGGTGACGAATCCGCCGATCGACCCGATTCGCGAAAACCTCGTGATGTCGCTGGTGTCGTTCGTCGGTCCGAAGCCGAATCTGCTCGACACGAACAACATCAACCCGCCGATGCGGCTCGAAGTGTCGCAGCCGGTGCTCGACTTTAAAGACATCGCGAAAATCCGCGCAATCGACCAATTCACGGGCGGCAAGTTCAGTTCGTATGAACTGAACATCTGCTATCCGGTTGCGTGGGGCAAGGAAGGCATCGAAGCGCGCCTCGCGTCGCTGTGCGCGGAAGCCGTCGATGCGGTGAAGTCCGGCTACAACATGCTGATCGTGTCGGACCGCCGCACCGATCGCGACAACGTCGCGATTCCCGCGCTGCTGGCCACGTCGGCGATTCACACGCACCTCGTCACGCAAGGTCTGCGCACCAGCACGGGCCTCGTCGTCGAAACGGGCTCGGCGCGCGAGACGCACCATTTCGCGCTGCTCGCGGGCTACGGCGCGGAAGCCGTGCACCCGTACCTCGCGATGGAAACGCTCGCGCAGCTCGCTGCCGGCATGAAGGGCGACCTGTCGGCAGAAAAGGCCGTCTACAACTTCACGAAGGCGGTCGGCAAGGGCCTGCTGAAGGTCATGTCGAAGATGGGCATTTCGACGTACATGTCGTACACCGGCGCGCAGATTTTCGAAGCGGTCGGCCTCGCGGAAGACCTCGTGTCGAAGTACTTCAAGGGCACAGCATCGAAGGTCGGCGGTATTGGGCTCTTCGACGTTGCGGAAGAAGCGATCCGGCTGCATCGCGAAGCATTCGGCGAAAACCCGGTGCTCGCAACGATGCTCGACGCGGGCGGCGAATATGCCTACCGCGTGCGCGGCGAAGAACATATGTGGACGCCGGACGCGATTGCGAAGCTGCAACACTCGGCACGCAGCAACTCGTATCAGACGTACAAGGAATACGCGCATCTGATCAACGATCAGACAAAGCGTCACATGACGTTCCGCGGCCTGTTCGAGTTCAAGTTCGACCCGATGAAGGCGATTGCGCTCGACGAAGTCGAATCGGCAAAGGACATCGTCAAGCGCTTTGCGACGGGCGCGATGTCGCTCGGCTCGATCTCGACCGAAGCGCACGCCACGCTGGCTATCGCGATGAACCGGATCGGCGGCAAGTCGAACACCGGCGAAGGCGGCGAGGACGAAAACCGCTATCGCAACGAACTGCGCGGCATTCCGATCAAGAACGGCGACACGATGAAGTCGGTGATCGGCGACGAAGTGATCGTCGACATTCCGCTGAAGGACGGCGATTCGCTGCGCTCGAAGATCAAGCAGGTGGCGTCGGGCCGCTTCGGTGTGACGGCGCAGTATCTCGCGTCGGCCGACCAGATCCAGATCAAGATGGCGCAGGGCGCGAAGCCCGGCGAAGGCGGCCAGTTGCCCGGCCACAAGGTGTCCACCTACATCGGCAAGCTGCGCTATTCGGTGCCGGGTGTCGGCCTGATTTCGCCGCCGCCGCATCACGACATCTATTCGATCGAAGACCTCGCACAGCTGATTCACGACCTGAAGAACGCGAACCCGGCCGCGAGCATCTCGGTGAAGCTCGTGTCGGAAGTGGGCGTCGGCACGGTGGCTGCCGGTGTTGCCAAGGCGAAGGCCGACCACGTCGTGATCGCCGGGCATGACGGCGGCACGGGCGCGTCGCCGCTGTCGTCGGTCAAGCACGCAGGCACGCCGTGGGAACTCGGTCTCGCCGAAACGCAGCAGACGCTCGTGCTGAACCGCCTGCGCGGCCGCATCCGCGTGCAGGCCGACGGTCAGATGAAGACCGGCCGCGATGTCGTGATCGGCGCGCTGCTCGGCGCCGACGAATTCGGCTTTGCGACGGCGCCGCTCGTCGTCGAAGGCTGCATCATGATGCGCAAGTGCCATCTGAACACGTGCCCGGTCGGCGTCGCGACGCAGGATCCGGTGCTGCGTGCGAAATTCCAGGGGCAGCCGGAGCACGTCGTGAACTTCTTCTTCTTCGTTGCTGAGGAAGTGCGCGAAATCATGGCGCAACTGGGCATCCGCAAGTTCGACGATCTGATCGGCCACGCCGAACTGCTCGATACGAAGAAGGGCGTCGAGCACTGGAAGGCAAAGGGTCTCGACTTCTCGCGTGTGTTCTATCAGCCGCAAGTGCCGGCGGAAGTCGCGCGTCTGCATGTCGAAACGCAGGATCACGGTCTCGAGCGCGCACTCGATCACACGCTGATCGAGAAATCGAAAGTGGCGATCGAGAAGGGCGAACACGTTTCGTTCATCCAGCCGGTGCGCAACGTGAACCGCACGGTCGGCGCGATGCTGTCCGGCATGATCGCGAAGAAGTACGGCCACGACGGCTTGCCCGACGACACCATTCACATCCAGTTGAAGGGCACC
>DASXXR010000259.1:0-1507 GCA_036502945.1 Paraburkholderia sp.
CGCCAAGTTCACGCGGATCGACGATACGCAAGTCGTTGCTGAAAGCGCCCTGCGCTGCCCCATCCATCGAGAACGCTAGTAGCTGGCCATATCCATTGCCGTTCGCCCCGCTGGCGCTTGTCACCAGTATCTTCATGTCGCCGTCCCCCTTGCTGTTTGGCCGTCGGGATTGCCGCACACCCGCGATCGACGTTCGGCGTCGACTGCGGACGCCCTACCCCCTGTTTCGTTCGATGATCCGACGTGCCGATCATGCCTGCATGGTCCGCCTTGCAACAGGCGCGTATCGGGCAGGGCTGCCATTCCGGCGAGGCATGGCGGTCTGATCGCGGCGAACGACATGCCGACGCGGAATGACAGTTATCGCTGACAGCCCTCTTCTGCACCGCCGCTCCGGCGACCATGATTCGCTCATCTTCAACACTCACCCAGAGGATGGACGAATGAACACACTCTTCAGCCGTACCCAGGTCGGGCCTTTCGAACTCGATCACCGTGTCGTGCTTGCGCCGCTCACGCGGATGCGTACCGAGGAAGGCAATGTCCCCGGCGACCTGATGGTCGACTACTACACGCAGCGCGCTTCCGAAGGCGGTCTGCTGATTACCGATGCAACCGCCGTCTCGCCGCTTGGCATCGCTTATGTCGACGCGCCGGGCATCTACACGGAACCGCAGATGAAAGGCTGGAAACGCGTGATCGATGCAGTGCATGCGAAGGGCGCGCGCATCTTCCTGCAGATGTGGCACGCCGGACGCCAGGCGCATCCGGCAAACACGGGAGGCGTCACGCCCGTGGCGCCTTCCGCGTTGCGCTCGCTCGAACACGCAGCCATTCGCGACGGGAACGGCAATGTCACTGAAGCCGAACTGGGCATGCCGCGCGCGCTCGAAATCGATGAAATTGCGGGCATCGTCGAGCAGTTCCGCCGCAGCGCCGCGCTTGCGAAGGAAGCGGGCTTCGATGGTATCGAGTTGCACGGCGCAAACGGATACCTCTTCGAGCAGTTCCTGCTGGATGGCACGAACCATCGCACGGACGCGTATGGCGGGCCGATCGAAAACCGCGCGCGATTCCTGTTCGAAACGCTCGATGCCGTTGTCTCCGTGTGGGGTCCCAGCCACGTCGCTCTTCGGCTGTCGCCGAGCGGCACATACGGCACGATGTCCGACAGCGATCCGCATGCCACCTTCGGTTATGTGGCCGAGCGACTGAACGGCTATGACCTCGCATATCTGCATGTGATCGAGCCGCGCATTCGCGGCATCGTCGAGCAGGAGACGAGCGAATCTGACGTGACGTCGAAGGACATCCGCCGCATCTACAAAGGCACGATCATCGCCGCGGGTGGATTTACGGGCGAAAGCGCCGAACAGATCGTCATCGACGGCCATGCGGACCTCGTCGCGTTTGGGCGCATGTTCATTTCGAATCCCGACCTGCCCGAACGTCTGCGCACCGGCAAGCCGCTCACCCGCTACGACCGTTCGACGTTCTACGGCGGCGA
>DASXXR010000260.1:0-4061 GCA_036502945.1 Paraburkholderia sp.
GTCGCCCGACACGACGATCACCGCGGTATTCGTCAACTTGGCAGCCGCTTCGTTGAACTTGCGCGTCGACGTCGCGCAGGTGGGCGTGTCGAGGCTCGGCACGATGTTGAGCACTTTGCGCTTGCCGGCGAAATCGGCGAGCGTGACCGGCTTCAGGTCCTTTCCGACGAGCGAGAACGCGGGCGCCTTCTGGCCCGCGGACGGGAACGTACCGCCTACTTCGATCGGGTTGCCACCCAGCGTGACTTGACTCATGTTGTGCTCCGAAGATTTGTCAGGGATTAACGGGAAGCGCGCCGGATCTGCGCCGGGCGCGCTGTAGTGCCGGTGATGCTAGCGATGAAAACCAGAGGTGAAAATCAGGGGTAGAAAATCTGCAGCCGGAAATTCGTTGCGACCGCGTTGCCGGTGTCGAGCCGCACGATCATGGTTTCGGTCGTATGCGGCGGCAAGCCTGCTGCGATCGGTGTGCCCGGCCTCACGTAGTCTTGCGGCTCCAGTACGCGGCGTAGCGCGACGTTGTTGTGTTCGTCGAGCAGCGTCAGTTCGACGGCGGGATATGCGAGCGCCACGTTGAAGCGGTTGCGCAGCGGCATCTTCAGTTCGAGCTTGTGCGGACCGTCGACCTGGCGCAGATCGGATGGCTCGACCTGCAGGCCGTCGATGTCGCGTGGCGGCGAGAAGGTGCAGCCGAGCTGCGCGCAGGCCTGCGCGAACAGCATTTGCGTGCGCGGCGCATAGACCATGATCGTTTCGCGCTGCCACCACGCGAGTTGCGCGAGCAGCGTGACGAGCAGCACGAGCGCGACCAGCACACCGAGAACGCGCCAGCCCATGCGGCGCGGTTCGGGCGCGCGCGTTTCGCGCATGACGGTGAAGGGTGTTTCGTCGTGCGGCGGCTCGGCGGTAGCGAAAGGGGCCGCTGCCGCGGGGCCGAAATGCGGCTCACCGTCGGGCACGGAGGGCGGGACCATCGTGCCGTCGTCCGGGTCGAGCGCGGGTTCCGGTCTGGCATCGGCGTGGCGCCATGTGTGCGGCGGCGGCTCGGTGACTTTGGGGCGCTCGGTGGGGTTGGGCCGGTTAGGGACGTCGGGCGTGGTGGCTACGTATGGTTGCTCAACGATGTCGGGTTGTGCGGCGACGTCGGGCCGTTCAGCGATGTCAGACCGTACGGCGTCGTCAGGCCGTGTGACGACGTCAGGCCACGCCGCGACGTCAGCCTGCTCACTGACCTCAGGTTGCGCTGCGGACTCCGGCGGCAGGTTGAACGATGGTTCCGGCGGGCGCGCGGTCGCGTTCTCGAGGTGCAGATTCTGCCCCTCGGTGAGTTCGAGCTTCAGCTTTGGCTGAGCGGAACGGGGGATCGTGACGGGCTTGT
Source organism: Paraburkholderia sp. (assembly GCA_036502945.1). Taxonomy (GTDB): domain Bacteria; phylum Pseudomonadota; class Gammaproteobacteria; order Burkholderiales; family Burkholderiaceae; genus Paraburkholderia. The sequence continues at coordinate 1,379 of DASXXR010000260.1, forward strand.
ACGGGATCGTCGTTGCATTGTGGCGAATCCGCCGGTCGACGACGGCGTCCGGTGCCGGCGCCCAAGGATTCCACGATTCCGCACGAAAGTCCGGCGTGGGGATATGGGTCGCAGCGGAGGCGGACGATGCAGACGCGGAGCTCGGCTCGGTGAATGCGGGCCTGGGTAGCGGCTCGCCAAATACGGGCGCGGCGGACGTGGGTGCTGACTCATGGGATACGGGCACCGCGGGTGCGGGGGCCGGTTCGCCGGATACCGACGCAGCTACCGGCTCTTCGAGTGCAGCCGCAGCAGGCGCACCACCCTCCGCTTCTCGCTGCAGTCCGGCGGCGAGCCGCGCAACATCGTCCGAGGCGACCGGCGTCGCCGTCGTGAAATCGGCGCCGTCAGCCAGATCGAACAGACTGCTCGATGCATCGAACACTTCCTGGCAGTGCCCGCAGCGCACTAGCCCGCGACGTAGCGCAAGCTGCGCCGGCTGGAGCCGAAAGACCGTTTCGCAGAAGGGACAGCGCGTTGCAAGAACCATATCGTGCCGAGGGAGCCGGAAGGGCCGGTGGGTGAGCAATAGGCCCTATTCTAATGACTTTCGCGGCGAGTCCCGGCGAGGCAGACCCAGCCTTCGTGTTCGCGCCACACCGCGATGTCGATCCACGGTGCGTAGGCGCCCGCCACTTCTTCCGCTTGCCGCGCGAGAACGCCCGACAGCGCGATGCGCCCGCCCGGCTTCACCTTCGATGCAAGCATCGACGCCATCAGCTTCAGCGGATTCGACAGAATATTGGCGACGACGATATCGAACGCGCCAGCGGGGCAGTCGTCGGGGAGTCCGTAAGCGACGTCCGCATGATTGCGCTCGCTGTTGTGCCGCGCGGATTCGACGGCTTGCGGATCGATGTCGATGCCGACCACCGGATTCGCGCCGCACTTCTTCGCCAGGATCGCGAGGATCCCGGAGCCGCAGCCGTAGTCGAGCACCGACTGGTCAGCCGCGACCGCTTGCTCGAGCCACTCCATGCACAGGCGCGTGGTCGGATGACTGCCGGTGCCGAACGCGAGACCCGGATCGAGTTCGAGTACGAGCGCGTCGGGGTCCGGTGCGGCATGCCACGACGGCACGACCCAGATGCGCTCGCCGATCGGAATCGGATCGAATTGCGATTGCGTGAGCCGAACCCAGTCCTGTTCCGCGACTTCACGCACCGTGAACGGCGGCGCCGATGCAAGGCCGAGTTCGTTTGCCGCGGCGGCGAGCAGCACCGCCGGCTCCTGTTCGGGCGCGAGCAGCGCGATCACGCGCGAACGCTGCCACGCGGTGCGCGCAGGCGTGAGCCCGGGCTCGCCGAACAGCGGCTGCTCGTCGGGCGTGTCGGCATCCGCATCTTCGACCGACACCGACAGCGCGCCCAACTCGAGCAACGCATCGGACAACGCCTCCGCATGCTCGCGCGCCAGCTCGGTGATCAGTTCCCGATAGCTCATTGCTTACGCTTCTTCCGGCGCGGCCTGCTGCTTCGCGGCGAGCCGGTTTTCGAGATAGTGAATGCTGGTGCCGCCTTCGACGAACTTCGCATCGAGCATCAGTTCGCGGTGCAACGGAATGTTGGTCTGAATGCCTTCGACAACCATTTCAGACAGCGCGATGCGCATCCGCTTGATGGCCTGCTCGCGCGTCGAGCCATAGGCGATCAGCTTGCCGATCATCGAATCGTAATTCGGCGGCACGAAGTAGCCGTTATACGCATGCGAGTCGACGCGGATGCCGGGGCCGCCCGGCATATGCCACGACGTAAGCCGGCCTGGCGACGGAATGAACTTGAACGGATCTTCGGCGTTGATCCGGCATTCGATCGCATGTCCGCGGAACTGGATGTCGCGCTGGCGGTAAGCGATTTTTTCGCCGGCCGCGATGCGAATCTGTTCCTGCACGATATCGATGCCGGTGATCAGTTCGGTGACCGGATGCTCGACCTGCACGCGCGTGTTCATTTCGATGAAGTAGAACTCGCCGTTTTCATACAGGAATTCGAACGTGCCCGCGCCGAGGTAACCCATCTTCTTGCACGCGTCGGAGCAGCGGTCGCCGATACGGTCGATCAGACGGCGCGCGATACCGGGCGCCGGCGCTTCCTCGATCACCTTCTGGTGACGGCGCTGCATCGAGCAGTCGCGTTCGCCGAGCCAGACCGCGTTCCTGAACGAATCCGCGAGCACCTGGATTTCGATGTGGCGCGGGTTCTCGAGGAACTTCTCCATATAGACCTGCGAATTGCCGAACGCGCGACCCGCTTCTTCACGCGTCATGTTGACCGCGTTGACGAGCGCCGCTTCGGTATGGACGACGCGCATCCCGCGGCCGCCGCCGCCGCCCGCAGCCTTGATGATCACCGGGTAGCCGACCGCGCGCGCGATCTTGACGATCTCTTTCGGATCGTCCGGCAGCGCGCCTTCCGAACCCGGCACGCACGGCACGCCGGTCTTGATCATCGTCTGCTTGGCCGACACCTTGTCGCCCATCATGCGGATCGTCTCAGGCCGCGGCCCGATGAACACGAAGCCCGACTGCTCGACGCGCTCCGCGAAGTCCGCGTTCTCGGACAGGAAGCCGTAGCCGGGGTGGATCGCTTCGGCGTCGGTGACTTCGGCGGCGCTGATCAGCGCCGGCATGTTCAGGTAGCTCAGG
>DASXXR010000261.1:0-9484 GCA_036502945.1 Paraburkholderia sp.
TGACCTTCCGCAACATCCATAACTGGATCAAGGACGGTTATCTCGACGCCAACCTTAAGGCCTTCTATGCCGCGTTGAAACCGGGCGGCATCCTGGGGGTGGAAGAGCATCGGGCTAAACCTGGCACCACGTTGCAACAGACCGTCGAAAGCGGCTACGTAACCGAGGACTTCGTGATCGAGCATGCGCGCGCGGCAGGCTTCCAGCTGGCCGGCCGCAGCGAGATCAACAGTAATCCGCGTGATACCAAGGACTATGCAAAGGGCGTATGGACGCTGCCTCCTACCTTTGCCGCAGGTGATCAGGACAAGGCTCGTTATGTCGCGATTGGCGAGTCCGACCGGATGACGCTGCGGTTCATCAAGCCCGCCGACGCTCACTGACTGCTGAATGAGCAGCGAGTAGCGAGAGGATATCGGCGGTGGTATATACGCCGTGCCTGGCATAACCAATCTCTTTATAAACCGTGGTGGGGTTTGCAGCTAACCTGCGAACCTCGCGGCACGTGCCTTCAGTAAGAGGTAATCATGCGAATATCGAAATATATGTAAGCAATGCATATTGCCTTATCCGCCAGAGCTCTTTTTCCCCAATCCACACGGACCGATGGAATAACCGTAGTGCGACTACTGTTTTGTTAGCAGCAAATACAAGATGAAGACCTAAATGCAGCGGCGCGCAGCGGTATAGCTAGGGCGTCGTCCAATAACGGGGAATTTGTTTTTTGTTCTTGCGGAGAACACAAAATGCAAAACGGCTACCCGTATGACGTGACAGTCGCAATCAAAAAAGTATCGAATTCGGACAACGAACAGCAGCTGCCCACGTCCTTGCACGGCGCAACCGTCCGGAGAGTAAGCAGGCCGCACGGCCGTTCATCGAACGATGTTCGGTTCAGTCCGGAAAGTGGCGACGAACGTTCGATCCAGCCGGGTTCGACCGGTGCCGATGGTTCGTCGGAGTCACCGCTTGCAGCGGACGCCACGGCGACCCCTAAGCCAATACGGCTCCGTGCGCGGTGGCAAAGAATAGAAGGCGGCGTAGGCTTGCAGTGCGTTTGGGAGAGCGAAACCCGACGATGAATTCGTCAGCGCGTCACTCGTATGAGTCTGGCCGCACGGTTGTCATAGTCCGCTCCGCAAGCACCGCGTCGCGCTTGGACAGCAAATGCGCGCGAAGAATGACGCCCATTCGCTTGCCATCACGTGTCTCGAGTGCCTGAATCATCTCTTCGTGATCGCGAATGGCGCGGTCCCATTTCGGCGTCTGGAAGTTGGAGCGAAAGCGCAGCGCCTGCAAACGCCGGTTGATGGATATATAGGTTTGCCGCAACGCCGAATTGCGCGCCGCTTCGTTGATCTTGTCGTGAATCACCTGGTTCCGGCTGTAGTAGCCGGACAGGTCGTTTTGCGCGCGGCAAGCAAGCATCGCGTAATGCAGCGCCTTGATCTCGGCGAGTTCGACCGGCGTGATCCGCTCGCAGGCAAGCTCGCCCGAGAATGCCTCGAGTCCGCTCATCAGTTCGAACGTCTCGCGGATCTCCGCTTCGGTCATCTGCGAAACGGACGCGCCCTTGTTCGGCGAAATATCGATCAGCCCTTCGGAGGCCAGCACCTTCAGTGCCTCGCGCAGCGGCGTGCGCGAGATGCCGAGTGTCTCGCACAGCTTGCGTTCGTTGAGCTTCACGCCAGGCGCGAGCAGCCCTTCGACGATGAAATTGCGCAGATGGTCGACCACCGTGTCGTGCAGACGCTGTCGTTCCACTTTCGGCAATGTCGGGGGCATCAATGCCATCGGCATATCAGCATTTTGCATGCAATACCTCAATATTTGGGTTCGCTGTAATTTTAGCGCAGCTGTTCGCGAAAGAACGTCAACGGGTATTCCCCTACGCGCGCGACGCGATTTTTTCTTTCCGTTGTCCGATCGATGCGCTAGAGTATTTTGCATGCAAAATTCAAAAACAGGACGCGCATTATGCTGAAACTCGACTTTCATCCGGCCGGACGCCACTTTTTGCAGATTCCGGGGCCGAGCCCGGTGCCGGATCGCATCCTGCGTGCGATGAGCTATCCGACCATCGATCACCGCGGTCCTGAATTCGGCGCGCTGGGTCTCAAGGTGCTGGACGGCATCAAGAAGATCTTCAAGACGAACCAGCCGGTCGTAATCTACCCCGCGTCGGGAACCGGCGCGTGGGAAGCGGCGCTGTGCAACACGTTGAGTCCTGGCGACGCGGTCCTGATGTACGAGACGGGACATTTTGCGACCCTCTGGAAAAAGATGGCGGAGAGCCTGGGCCTGCATCCCGAGTTTCTCGGCTTGCCGGGCATCGAAGGCTGGCGCAGGGGCGTGCAGCCGGACATGATCGAAGCGCGGCTGCGCGCCGACGCCAATCACGCGATCAAGGCCGTGTGCGTCGTGCACAACGAGACTTCGACAGGCGTCACTTCGGATATCGCGGCAGTGCGTCGCGCGATCGATGCAGCGGGCCATCCGGCGCTATTGCTGGTCGATACGATTTCGGGTCTCGCGTCGGCGGATTATCGGCATGACGAGTGGGGTGTCGACGTGACGGTGTCGGGCTCGCAGAAGGGCTTGATGCTGCCGCCGGGCATCAGCTTCAATGCGGTGTCGCAAAAGGCGCTGAAGGCGAGCCAAAGCGCCCGGTTGCCGCGTGCGTTCTGGGACTGGGCCGACATCGTCGAGATGAACAAGCAGGGCTACTGGCCCTACACGCCGAATACGAACCTCCTTTATGGGTTGTCCGAATCGCTCGACATGATTCTCGGCGAAGGTCTCGAGCAGGTGTTCGCGCGCCATCAGCGGCTCGCCGCCGCGTGCCGCGCGGCCGTCGGCGCATGGGGCCTCGAGATCCAGTGTGCGGACCCGGCGGTGTACTCGCCGGTGCTGACGGGCGTGATCATGCCGGAAGGCGTCGATGCGGATGCCGTGCGCAAGCTGATTTACGAGCACTTCGACATGTCGCTCGGCACGGGCCTCGGCAAGGCGAAAGGACGCATGTTCCGCATCGGCCACCTCGGCGAGTGCAACGATCTCACGCTGATGGCGACGCTCTCCGGTTGCGAAATGGGCCTGAAGCTCGCGGGCGTCGCGCTGAAGTCGAGTGGCGTGGCCGCGGCAATGGATTATCTGACGAGCCATGCCGCGAAACCGTCGCTGAAAGCGGCGGCATGACGGCGCCGCTGCCGCCCGTGCAATTGACGCTCGCCTGATACCCTTTCACGCACACTCGTCACGACGCCGATGCTGAACGCCCGCCCACAAGCACTCGTCAAGCCGATTCACCTGATGCCCGCAGCGGCACGTGCGCGGCTCACGCCGCTCGCCGCGCGTCTTGCCGCCGAACTGAAGGGCGACGTGCTGTTCGATCGCGCGGCCCGGGGCCGCTATGCGACCGACGCATCGATCTACCAGATCATGCCGCTCGGCGTCGTCGTGCCGCGGGATCAGGCGGACTTGCTGCTCGCACTGGAAATTGCCCGCGACAGCAACGCGCCGGTGCTCGCGCGCGGCGCCGGCACGAGCCAGTGCGGGCAGACGGTGGGCGAAGCGCTGGTGATCGACACGAGCAAGTGGCTCAACAACATCGTGCACTTCGATCCCGATGCGCGCACGGTCACGGTCGAGCCGGGCGTCGTGCTCGATCATCTGAATGCGTGGTTAAAGCCGCACGGCCTGTGGTTTCCGGTGGACGTATCGACGAGCGCCCAATGCACGATCGGCGGGATGGCGGGCAATAATTCGTGCGGCTCGCGCTCGATGGAATACGGGATCATGGTGCACAACGTCGACGCGATCGACACGGTGCTTGCCGATGGGCACAAGGCGCGCTTCACCGCGCTGTCGAAGATGACTGCCGACGCTCGCACGCGCGCGCTGGTCGAAGACGTGAGGAAGATCGCGCAGCGCGAACGCGACGAAATGCGTGAGCGCATACCGAAAGTGTTGCGCCGCGTCGCCGGCTACAACCTCGATCTGTTCGAATGCCAAAGCCCGCTGCCGTTCAGCGCGGACCGCGAACCGAACCTCGCGCATCTGCTGGTCGGATCGGAAGGCACGCTTGCGTTTAGCCGCGAACTGACGCTGAAGCTCGCGCCATTGCCTGCGCACAAGGCGCTCGGCGTCGTGAACTTCCCGACCTTCTACGGCGCGATGGACATGACGCAGCACATCGTGAAGCTCGGCCCGGTGGCGGTGGAACTGGTCGACCGCACGATGATCGATCTCGCGATGTCGAACCCCGCGTTTCGCCCGGTGGTCGAGAAGGCGCTGGTCGGCGAGCCGCAGGCGGTGCTGCTGGTGGAATTCGCGGGCGCGGACCAAGACACGCAACTTGCGCGGCTCGCGCAGCTCGTTGAATTGATGGGCGACCTGGGTCTGCCCGGCTCGGTCGTCGAAATGCCGGACGCCGCGGAGCAGAAGGCGCTTTGGGAAGTACGCAAAGCCGGCCTCAACATCATGATGAGCATGAAGGGCGACGGCAAGCCCGTATCGTTCATTGAAGACTGCGCGGTGCCGCTCGAACATCTCGCCGACTACACAAGCCGCTTGACCGAAGTGTTCCACAAGCACGACACCGAAGGCACCTGGTACGCGCATGCAAGCGTCGGCACACTGCATGTCCGGCCGATTCTCGATATGCGCCGCGACGGCGCGCAGAAAATGCGCGCGATCGCCGAAGAAGCCTCTGCGATGGTGCGGGAATACAAAGGGGCGTATTCGGGCGAACACGGCGACGGCCTGTGCCGCGGAGAATGGGTTGCATGGCAATACGGCCCGCGCATCAATCAGGCGTTTCGCGACATCAAGGCGCTGTTCGACCCGGGCAACCGAATGAGTCCGGACCGCATCGTCAATCCGCCGAAGATGGACGACGCAACCAATTTCCGTTTCCCCCCCGTTTACCGCGAACAAACATGGAAGCCGCAGTTGGACTGGTCCGCGTGGAACGTCACGCGCGATCCACTGACGGGCATCGAAGGCGCAGCCGGTACGGGCGGCGATCTTAGTGCTGGCCTCGCGAAGGCGGTGGAAATGTGCAACAACAACGGCCATTGCCGCAAGTTCGACGCTGGCACGATGTGCCCGAGCTACCGGATCACGAAGGACGAACAGCACGTGACGCGCGGCCGTGCGAACACGCTGCGTCTTGCGCTATCCGGTCAGCTAGGCGAAGATGGCCTTGCAAGCCAGGACGTGAAAGACGTGCTCGATCTGTGCGTGTCGTGCAAGGGGTGCAAGCGCGATTGCCCGACCGGCGTCGACATGGCGCGCGTGAAGATCGAAGCGCGCGCCGCATGGAATGCGCGCCACGGCATGACGCTGCGCGAGCGGCTCGTCGCGTTCTTGCCGCGCTACGCGCCCTATGCGAGCCGGATGCCCGGGCTTGTCGGCGCGGTGGAGCGCATGCCGCGCGTCGCACGCTTTTTGAAAGCGCGGCTCGGGCTTGCGGCCGAGCGCTCGTTTCCGCGTTTTACGAAGCCGTTCCTGCCTACTGCCGCCAGGCCCTCTGCAACCGCCGCGGCAGGCGTGAAGGAAGTGCTGTTGTTCGTCGATACGTTCAACAACTACGTCGAACCGGATAACGCGCGTGCCGCGCAGCGTGTGCTCGAAGCAGCAGGCTATACGGTGCACTTCAACGTGCAAGCAGGCGAACGGCCGCTGTGCTGCGGCCGGACATTTCTGTCGGCGGGTCTCGTCGACGCGGCAAAGGCGGAAGCGCGCCGCTCGCTGGATGCATTGTTGCCGTATGTGGAGCGGGGTGTGTCGATCGTCGGCCTTGAGCCGTCGTGCCTGCTTTCGCTGCGCGATGAATTCCTCGGCTACGGCTACGGCGAAGCGGCGCAACGCCTGTCGAAAGCATCGTTCCTGTTCGAAGAGTTTCTCGTGCGGGAGAAGCAGGCCGGGCGCCTGCAATTGCAGCTGAAACCGCTCGATACGGCGAAGGCGTTGCTGCACGGTCATTGCCACCAGAAAGCATTTGATGCTGTCCGTCCCGTGCAGACAGTGCTCGGCTGGATTCCCGGGCTCAAGGTTGAAGCGATCGAATCGACATGCTGCGGGATGGCCGGCAGCTTCGGTTACGAAGCCGAGCATTACGAAGCGTCGAAAGCGATGGCGGAGCTTACGCTGCTGCCCGCCATCCGGAACGCAGGCGACGATGCGGTGATCGTCGCCGACGGCACGAGCTGCCGCCATCAAATTGCCGATGGTACGAATACCGAAGCGCTGCATGTGGCGAGAGTACTCGCCGCGGCGCTGCAGTAAAAAAATAAACATTCATTAAACGGGGAGCGGACGAACCACGTTCCGCAAATGGAGACAAGCCATGACACGACCGCGCAATTCCAGCATCCGCTGCCCGCGACGCCGGGCGCAGTAACGACCCGCATCACCCACCGCAGCACTTTCGAAGTTCGTTATGCGAAAACCCCCGGCGTTTTAGTACGTCAGGGTCACGCACAGCTATCAAGGAGAGGATGATGTTCCGTCGAGCCACGACGCGCGTTCTACTGCTGCTATGCGCGATGTATTTCATTACCTATATCGACCGGGTCAACGTCAGCACGGCCGCAAGCCAGTTCGGCGCGGAACTGGGCCTGTCGCACACGCAAATCGGTTTTGTGTTTTCCGCGTTCGCGTATCCGTACCTGATCTTCCAGATCATCGGCGGCTGGGTCGGCGATCGTTTCGGGCCGCGCCGCACGCTCGCCGTCTGTGCGGTGATCTGGGCGGGCGCTACGGTGCTGACGGGTCTCGCGGGCGGCTTCGTGTCGCTGATCATCGCGCGGCTGTTGCTCGGCCTCGGCGAAGGCGCAACTTTCCCGACTGCAACCCGTGCGATGTCCAACTGGATGCGCGCGGATCAACGCGGTTTCGCACAGGGCACGACGCACGCTGCGTCGCGTATCGGCAATGCCGTGGCGCCGCCGCTCATCGTGTGGCTGATGGTTGCAACCAGCTGGCGCGGCGCGTTCGTGGTCACCGGCATTGTGAGCTTCCTGTGGGCGATGGTGTGGATCTGGTACTTCCGCGACAATCCGCGTGACCATCCGCGCATCACCGAGAGCGAATGCGCGGAGTTGTCGACGTACTCGGGCGTCAAGCAGCGCAAGCCGGTGCCGTGGCGCCTCCTGCTCGGCCGCATGGCGCCGGTTACCGCGGTGTACTTCTGCTATGGCTGGGTGCTGTGGCTGTTCCTCGGCTGGATTCCGCAGTACTTCCTGCACAACTACCACATGCAACTCGGCAAGTCGGCGCTGTTCGCGTCGGGCGTGTTCTTCGCGGGCGTGCTGGGCGACTGGCTCGGCGGCTCCATCACCGACCGCATTCTGCGGCGCAGCGGCAACGTGCGTCTTGCGCGCAATGTGATGGTGGCCGTCTGCATGCTGCTGACGGCGTTGTCGCTCGCGCCGATCATGTTCGTCTCGAACATTTCGATCACGCTTGCCGCAGTGTGCCTAAGTGCTGGGTTCTTCTTCAATGAAATGACGATCGGTCCGATGTGGTCGGTGCCGATGGATATCGCGCCGAAACACGCGGGCACTGCGAGCGGCATCATGAACTCGGGCTCGGCGCTTGCCGCGATCATCAGCCCGGTGGTCGGCGGATGGCTGATCGATCGCACCGGCAACTGGAATCTGCCGTTCACGGTGTCGATGGTGCTGATGGGGGCGGGCATTCTGCTGTCGTTCACGATGCGGCCCGACCGGGCACTCGGCGTCGAAGAGGACGAGGCCGCGGCGGCCCAGGTGCGCAAGTTCGTGTGACGGGACGAAGCCGGGCCGCGGCAACGCGCGGCCCGCATTTCAAGCCAGGGTCATTTCCGGGGAGACGGTGTGGCAGAACCTTCTATTGCGGTTGAACGCACGGGCACCATTGCGACGGTGATCATCGACCGGCCGGCCAGGCTCAATGCGATGACCAAGGGGCTTTGGCGCGCGCTTGGCGAGACCATCGACACACTGTCGGCCGATGACGCGCTGCGCTGCATCGTGCTGCGCGGCGCGGGCGAGAAAGCGTTTTCGCCCGGCAACGATATCGGCGAATTCAGTACGGACCGCGCGAATGTCGAACAGGCGCACGCGTACGGTGAGCTCATGCATCGCACGCTCGAAGCGTTGAAGGCTTGTCGACATCCGCTTGTCGCGATGATTCACGGCATTTGCGTCGGTGGTGGACTTGAAATCGCAGCGATGTGCGACTTGCGCATCTGCGGCGAATCGAGCCGTTTCGGCGTGCCTATCAAGAACCTCGGTCTCGTGATGGCGCATGCGGAACTGGAAGGTCTCGTGCGTCTTGCCGGACCCGCTGTTGCGCTAGAGATCCTGCTGGAGGGCCGCATCTTCGATGCGAAGGAAGCGCTTGCTAAAGGTCTGGTTACACGTGTCGTGTTGGATAGCGAGGTCGCGTCGCATACCTACGAGACAGCGAATCGTATCGCCGAAGGCGCGCCGCTTGTCGCGCGTTGGCACAAGCAGTTTGTGAAGCGCGTAATGGACCCCGCGCCGCTAACGCCTGCCGAACGCGACGAAGGCTTTGCGTGTTTCGGCACCGAAGATTTCCGCACGGGTTATCAGGCGTTTCTCGACAAGGTCAAACCGGAATTCAAGGGGCGTTGACATGGCGGATACGAAAGCAGCCGATCACGCGGTCACGCGAGCGTCCGGTCAAACAGCGGGCCGCGGTCCGCTAGCCGGCATGCGGGTAATCGAACTTGCGCACATCATGTCGGGCCCGATCTGCGGGATGATGCTCGCGGACATGGGCGCCGACGTGATCAAGGTCGAGAAGGTGCCCGGTGGCGATGACTGCCGCCGTTTCGCGCCGATCGTCGAAGGCGGCGAGTCCGCATCGTTCATGATCGTCAACCGCAACAAACGCGGCATCGCGTTGAACCTGAAGACCGACGGCGGGCGGGAAGTGCTGCGCAAAATGCTTGCGACAGCCGACGTGGTAACCGAGAACTACCGCCGCGGCACAATGGAAAAACTCGGCATGGGCTACGAGGCGCTGAAGCTCGCGAACCCGGGCCTGATCTACTGCGCGATCTCGGGCTTCGGCCGCAGCGGCCCGATGGCGGACAAAGGCGGCTTCGATCTGATCGCGCAAGGCATGAGCGGACTGATGAGCATGACCGGGGAGCCGGGGCAGGCGCCGATCAAGGCCGGCTCGCCGGTGACCGACATCAACGCAGGCATTCTCGCCGCGCTCGGCATATGCGCGGCGTATGCGAGCAAGCAGCAAACGGGGCTTGGGCAGATGGTGGATACATCGCTGTTCGAAGCTGGGCTGCAGCAGATGTACTGGGCATTCGCCAACTATTTCGCCGACGGCACCGTGCTGCCCAAGGCAGGTTCGGCCAATCCGACTAGCGCGCCGTATCAGGCGTTTCGCACGCGCGACGGCTGGGTCAACATCGGTGCGGCGAATCAGAGTAACTATGAACGGCTCGTCGGTG
>DASXXR010000262.1:0-4200 GCA_036502945.1 Paraburkholderia sp.
CACCAGACGCGGCGCATGCCCGAGCCATTCGATCGCGCTCGCCTCGTCGGTCAGATCGTGGCCGTCCTGCTGCGCGCGCAGAATCGCTTCGCGCAGCATGCCGACGCGAAACATCTGCGGCGTCTGCGCCTGCCACAGCCCATCACGGCCCTCGGTGCGCGCGATGCGGGTGTCGGTATCCGGCGCGATGCGCTTTAACGTATCGGCGACCGGCAACGCCATGATGCCGCCCACAGCGTCGTCCTTCAGCGCGTCGACCAGCGCGCGGATCAATGTGGGTGTGATGCCCGGCCGCGCGGCGTCGTGCACGAGCACCCAGTCGTCGTCGCGCGCGCCGAATTCGGCGAGCGCCTGCAGCCCGTTCAACACCGAAGCCTGCCGCGACGCTCCGCCGCAGCGCCGCACCGCGAAGCGCAGGCCCGCGAAGCGGCGCGCATCGAAATGCTGGTCGTCCGGCGCAATCACGACGAGCGTCTGCGCGAATTCGCTGCACGCATCGAACGCGGCGAGCGAGTAATGCAGCATGTCGCGTCCCGCGACGCTTCGGTATTGTTTAGGCATCGGCGCGCCGGAACGGCTGCCGGTGCCGGCACCGGGAATCAAGGCAAAAAGGCGAGAAGTCACAGAACGGACGCGGCGCAAAGTCAAAGTGAAGGACGGATTTTATAATAGGTCCTTCGCCCGCACGTCCCGACACGCGTAAACTTGCCGTTTCTGTGAATCAACGGCCGCTCCCCCCTCTATGCCAGACATCGCCGCATCCCCGCAGTCCAACCCGCCTGTCGCGCTGGTCAAAGCCGGCCAGCGTTTCGCTTTCGACGGCACGCACGGCTCGTCCGATGCGCTTCTGATCGCCCGCTACCACCTTGCGTACAAGCAGCAATTGCCGCTGCTCGCCGTGGTTTGCGCGAGCGCGGTGGATGCCCAGCGGCTGTCGCAGGAAATCGGTTTCTTCGCGCCGGATGCGCGGGTGCGGCTGCTGCCGGACTGGGAAACGCTGCCGTACGACACCTTTTCGCCGCACCAGGACCTCGTCTCCGAGCGGCTCGCGACGCTGCACGACCTCGGCGAAGGCCGCTGCGACATCGTGCTCGTGCCGGCGACCACCGCGCTGTACCGGATGCCGCCGGCGTCGTTCATGGCCGCCTACACGTTCTTGTTCGCGCAGGGCGAACGGCTCGACGAGGCGAAGCTGAGGGCGCAACTGACGCTCGCCGGCTACGAGCATGTAAGCCAGGTCGTCCGACCGGGCGAATATTGCGTGCGCGGGTCGTTGATCGACCTGTTCCCGATGGGCTCGCCGCTGCCCTACCGGCTCGACCTGTTCGGCGATCAGGTCGATTCGATCCGTGCGTTCGATCCTGACACGCAACGCAGCCTGTACCCGGTGCGCGACGTGCGCCTCTTGCCCGGCCGCGAATTTCCGTTCGACGAAGCCGCGCGCACCGCGTTTCGCAGCCGCTGGCGCGAAGTGTTCGAAGGCGACCCGAGCCGCGCGTCGATCTACAAGGACATCGGCAACGGTGTGCCGTCGGCGGGCATCGAATACTATCTGCCGCTCTTCTTCGAAGAAACCGCCACCCTCTTTCACTACCTGCCGGAACACACGCATCTCGTGTTCGTCGGCGATCTGGAAGCGTCGATCCGGCGCTTCACCGCGGATACCAAGCAACGCCACAACTTCCTGTCCCACGACCGCGACCGGCCGATTCTCGAGCCGCAGCGGCTCTTTCTGTCCGACGAAGATTTCTTCGCGTTCGCGAAGCCGTTCGCGCGCCTGACACTGCCGGCGAGCGCGGAAGGCGGCTGGGCGGCGCCGCTGCCGAGCCTCGCGCTCGACCGTCACGCGGAAGACCCCGTCACCGCGCTGCGCGCCTATCTCGACACCACGCCAAACCGCGTGCTGTTCGCCATCGAATCGGCCGGTCGGCGCGAGACGATTGCGCAACTGCTCGCGGAAAACGGCTTGCGCGCAAGCTCGGCGGACACCTATGAAGCGTGGCTCACGGCGGATACGCGCTTCGCGCTAGGCGTCGCGCCGCTCGCGAACGGCTTTGCGCTGCCCGCCGAAGGCCTCGCGATCATCACCGAAACCGAACTGTACGGGCCGCTCGCGCGCCGCACCGGGCGGCGGCGCCAGGAACAGGCGAGCAACGTCGATTCGATGGTGCGCGACCTGTCTGAGCTGAAGATCGGCGATCCGGTCGTGCATTCGCAGCACGGCATCGGCCGCTACATGGGCCTCGTGACCATGGATCTCGGCGAAGGCGAGACCGAGTTCCTGCACCTCGAATACGCGAGCGAAAGCAAGCTGTACGTGCCCGTCGCCCAGTTGCACGTGATCTCGCGCTACAGCGGCGCCGACCCTGAAAGCGCGCCGCTGCACTCGCTCGGCTCCGGCCAGTGGGAAAAGGCGAAGCGCAAGGCCGCGCAGCAGATCCGCGACACGGCCGCCGAACTGCTGAACCTGTACGCGCGGCGCGCCGCACGCGAAGGCCATGCGTTCAGGTTCGAGCCGCGCGACTACGTGAAATTCGCGGAAACCTTCGGCTTCGAGGAAACGCCCGACCAGGCCGCGGCGATCGCGGCCGTGATCGGCGACATGACGAGCGGCAAGCCGATGGACCGGCTGGTCTGCGGCGACGTCGGCTTCGGCAAGACCGAAGTTGCGCTGCGCGCGGCGTTCATCGCGGTGATGGGCGGCAAGCAGGTCGCGCTGCTGTCGCCCACCACGCTGCTCGCCGAGCAGCACACGCAGACGTTCAGCGACCGCTTCTCCGACTGGCCGGTGCGGATCGCCGAACTGTCGCGCTTCAAGTCGACAAAGGAAGTCAACGCAGCAATCCAGCAGATCAACGAAGGCACGATCGACATCGTGATCGGCACGCACAAGCTGTTGTCGGCGGATGTCCAGTTCAAACGGCTCGGGCTTGTCGTCATCGACGAAGAGCATCGCTTCGGCGTGCGGCAGAAGGAAGCGTTGAAAGCGCTGCGCGCCGAAGTCGACGTATTGACGCTCACCGCGACGCCGATTCCGCGCACGCTCGGCATGGCGCTCGAAGGGCTGCGCGATTTCTCGGTGATCGCAACGGCGCCGCAGAAGCGCCTCGCGATCAAGACCTTCGTGCGCCGCGAAGAAGACAGCGTGATTCGCGAAGCGATGCTGCGCGAACTGAAGCGCGGCGGCCAGGTGTACTTCCTGCACAACGAAGTGGAGACGATCGAAAACCGCCGCGCGATGCTCGAAGCGCTCGTGCCGGAAGCGCGCATTGCAGTCGCGCATGGCCAGATGCACGAGCGCGAGCTCGAACGCGTGATGCGCGATTTCGTCGCGCAGCGCTCGAACGTGCTGTTGTGCACGACGATCATCGAAACCGGCATCGACGTACCGACCGCGAACACGATCCTGATTCACCGCTCCGATAAATTCGGGCTCGCGCAGTTGCATCAGTTGCGCGGGCGCGTCGGCCGCTCGCATCACCAGGCGTATTCATATCTGCTCGTGCACGATCCGCAGGGGCTCACGAAGCAGGCGCAGCGGCGCCTCGAAGCGATCCAGCAAATGGAAGAACTCGGCGCGGGCTTCTATCTGGCGATGCACGACCTCGAAATCCGCGGCACCGGCGAAGTGCTCGGCGACAAGCAATCGGGCGAGATTCACGAGATCGGCTTCCAGCTCTACACGGATATGCTGAACGACGCCGTGAAGGCGCTCAAGGAAGGCCGCGAGCCGGACCTTACTGCGCCGCTCGCGGCCACCACCGAAATCAATCTGCACGCGCCCGCGATCCTGCCGGCCGACTACTGCGGCGACGTTCAGGAACGGCTGTCGCTGTACAAGCGGCTCGCCAATTGCGAACACAACGATGCGATCGACGGCATTCAGGAAGAACTGATCGACCGCTTCGGCAAGCTGCCGCCGCAGGCGCATGCGCTCGTCGAAACGCACCGGCTGCGGCTCGCCGCGCGGCCGCTCGGCATTTCGAAGATCGATGCGGGCGAAGCCGTGATCGCACTGCAGTTCATTCCAAACCCGCCTGTCGATGCGATGCGCATCATCGAGATGGTGCAGAAGCACAAGCACATCAAGCTTGCCGGCCAGGACAAGCTGCGCATCGAAACGCGCAGTCCGGATCTGGCGGTGCGCGTCGCGACGGTCAAGGAGACGCTGCGCGCGCTCGGTTCGCCTGCGAAGAGCGC
>DASXXR010000263.1:0-7074 GCA_036502945.1 Paraburkholderia sp.
CGTCACCGCCGTATAGCCCATCACACGCTGAATCCGGATGCCTGCAATCGCAACGACCGGCACGGCCCAGAACGGCTGCAGCATGTTCGACACGTTTTCGGCCATCGCGACGCCCATCGCGGTGCGCGCGACGGGCGCATGCAGGCTGAGCGCGGCGGGCAGCACGAAAGGCCCTTGCACGGCCCAGTGTCCGCCTGCGCTTGGAATCAGCAGCGTGATGATCAGCGAACTGAGGTAGCTCCACAGTGCGAGCGTCGTGGGCGTCGCGACGGCGACGAACGTCTTGGCGATCACGGATGCGAGCCCGGTGCCGCTCATGATGCCCATCAAGCCGCCATACATCGGATACTGCAGCAGCATCGAACCCGTCTGCCGCGCCGCGCGGCGAATCGCATCGGCGTAAGCGATCGGCGTGCGCTGCAGTGCGAGACCGACCAGCAGGAAGATCAGGATCGTCGTGTTGATATCCAGCTCGAACCCTTTCGCGTGCCACTGCAGCGCGAGATAGCCGATACCCATCGCGAGCAGGAACAGCGTGCCGATCATCGATTGCTCGAGCCGCGACGCGAACGATCCGCTGCCGGCAGCACTGCGTGCATGCGGATCGTCGGCGGGCGCGGCGGTTTCTTCGCGAAACGGCGTGATGTCCGCTGTGCGCGGATGCATCTTGATGAAGATGAACGTCATCAGCACGACGATGGCCACGGTCGGCAAGTACACGAACGGCGCGAACACCGTCTCCGATAAGGGAATGACGTGACCGGTGGCCTTTTCGACCAGATTCAACGCGTTGCCATGCGATGCCTGCGACAGTGCGATCGAGCTCGACAGACCGCTATTGCAGATTGACCACGCGGAATAGCCGCCCGCCACCAGCCACGCGAAGTCGACGTTCACCCGTTTCGCGATTTCGCGCGCGAGCAACGCGGCGACCACGAGCCCCAGGCCCCAGTTCAGCCACGCTGCCACGCCGACGATCGGAAACACGACCAGCGCCGCTTTCGTCGGCGTCTGCACGCGCGAAGCGAGCGCGCGCAACCCACGCTGAACGACCGGTGCGTCGGCGATTGCGTAGCCCGTCGCCAGAATCAGGATCATCTGCAGCGCGAAACCGAGAATGCCGAATGCGCCGCCGTACCATGAAGTGAGAATGTGTTCGACGTCCGCCTTCGGCGCAAAGATCACGGAAAGCAGAATCACGACGGCGGTGAGCCCGATCGACAGCACGAACGGATCGGGCATCATGCGTTCAAACAGGTAGACAAGCGCGCTTACGATGCCGCGTCGTTCGGATTGCTGATGCTTGGGGGCAGAGGGTCTCGCTTCCATTGTCTTTCTCTCTTGCTTGGCACACAGGGTTTCAAATGCGGCACATCAGCGCTGCATTTACCTTCCTTTCAACCTTCATTGTGAAAGCTGTATAAGGGCGCCGCGTTTGGCGTGGGCACGAAACATACCGGATTTTGTTGTTGTCTGCTGGCGCATGCGCAGCACCCCCGAAACGACGGCATTCCTGATCGGTAGGAAGACTATGTGTACCGCCGCTGCCGCGCGTGGATGAGACGACAGTCAGCGCATGTCGTTGCCCGTCAGTCCCTCGATTTCCGCCGTGGCGCGCGCGAGGATCGCCGCAATGCGGCGCTGTTCGTTTAGCGGCGCGTTGTCGCGCAACAGCAGGGCCTGCTTCAGTGCGCTACGCGCTTCGATGAATTCGGGCAGCCAGCCGGCGCCTTCGGTGTCGTCGCCGGACGGTTGCGCAGCGGCTTCGCCGGTGAACGCGCGCCGCACCGAATCCATCCTGCGGGCAATGTGGTTCAGCTTCGCGAACATCAGGTCGGCCCGTTCGCGGTTCGCCGCGAGATACGCGCGGCCCGCTTGCGCAAGCGAGTAGCGCTTGCGGTTGCCTTCCAGCTGAACCGTCACGTAGCCCAGTTCATCGAGATAAGTCAGCGCCGGATAGACCATGCCCGGACTTGGGCTGTAAAAGCCGTTCGACCGCACTTCAAGTGCCTTGATCAGTTCATAGCCGTGACTGGGCTGTTCGTCGATGAGTGCAAGCAGCAGCAGCTGCAGGTCGTCCGATGTGAATTTACGGCCGCGCGGAAAGCCGTCGCTGTCGTTGCCGAAGCCGCCGGGTCCGCCGCCTGATAAGCGGCCGCCGCGATGGTGATGATGGCGGCCGATCGCATGCCACAGCCGGTGGAGCGAAAATTGATCCACAAACGACAGCCTGTTCATGCCGTGCGGAGGGAACGGGTGGTGATTGCGCATTGGTGATACTCCTTGAGTCGTAAGATGTATCTTAAGATATATATCTTAAGATATTTTGTCAAATGCCACTCACGTAGTCGGGATGTGCGCGTTCGCAGCAGCAAAGCGACGGCTGCCGTGCTAATCTCGCTCGGTTTCGATTTGGGACAGGGCAAAACGGACATGATGGAAGCCACCGGTCCGGATGCAATGCAGCGTCCGGCATTTGTGCTCGCACAGCGGCATGACGTGCTGGACAAACCATGGCACATCGAGCACCGCGCGCAATTCGTGCACGTCAGCGAAGGCGTGCTGACTGTGCGCACCGAAGGCGGACTGTGGGTCGTCCCGCCGCATCACGCGGTGTGGTTGCTGCCGGGGGTGTCGCACCGGGCGTCTTCGGTGGCGCCTGTTCTGACAAGGACGCTGTACGCGCACCCCAGCGCCGCGCCCGTGCCGCCGGAGAGTTGCGTGGTGGCGGTCGATCCGCTCGTCGGTGAACTGCTGATCGCCGCCGCGCAGTTCGGCGTCGACTACCCGGCCGAGGGCCCGCAGGCGCGTCTCGTGGACGTGATCGTCGACCGCTTGCCGCTGCTGATGGCCGCGCCGCTCGCGTTGCAATACCCGCGCGACCGGCGCATCTTGCGGATCGCTGACGCGCTGATGGCGCGACCGGCGCAGTCGGGCGTGCTGGATGAACTCGCGGCGGTGGCCGGCGTCACGGCGCGGACGGCCGCGCGCCTCTTCGTCAAGGAAACCGGGCTCACGTTCGGACAGTGGCGCCAGCAACTGCGCCTGTTGATCGCGCTGGAGCGGCTCGGCACCGGCGCGAGCGTGACGCGGGTTGCGTTCGAGGTGGGCTATAACGACGTGTCGTCGTTTATCGCGGTGTTCAAGGAGTTGCTTGGCGAAACGCCGGCGCGCTATTTCCGCTAATTCGTTCTCGCGATGACGCGCGTGGTCTCAGGCGCGCAGAAGCCGGTAAGACGTGCCGGTAAACCCTCCAGATTTCCGCTAAAGATTACCGATAACGAGCCGTAAACGGGTCATAAGCCTGAAGAACGTGCCCGAACGCACGAGCTGGAGCAACGCCTACCCGTTGCGTTCGACTTTCGTGCCGCCCATACAAGGGCGGCCAACTAGACACCTACAGAGCCTGCATATGGCCCGATCGATGCCACAAGCTTCGCCGAATCATTCGTTTTTCGGACGCCTGTTTCGCACTACGCTCGCCGTCGATCTCGGCACAGCCAACACACTGATCTATACCGATGACGGGGGCATCGTCGTCAATCAGCCGTCGGTGGTGTGCTTCCTGAAGCAGGTTTCGGCGGAAGGGCGCAGGCGCGTGGCGGCGGTCGGCAGCGAGGCGAAGCAGATGCTCGGCCGCGCCCCCGGCAATATCGAGCCGGTGCGGCCGATGCGGCACGGCGTGATCGCCAATTTCCCCGCAGCCGAACACATGATCCGGCAGTTCGTCGACATGGCGCGGCCGCGCCCGTTCTTCGCGCGGCGCGCGGCGTTCACGATTTGCGTGCCGGCCGGCGCGACCCAGGTCGAGCGGCGCGCGATCCGTGAAGCGGCCGTGGCGGCCGGCGCGTGGAAAGTGAATCTGATCGAGGAGTCGCTTGCGTCGGCGGTCGGCGCAGGGTTGCCGGTGTCGTCGGCAACGGGATCGATGGTCGTCGATATCGGCGGCGGCACGACCGAGATCGGCGTGATCGCACTCGGCGGGATGGCTTATAGCGGTTCGATTCGCGTCGGCGGCGACCAGTTCGACGCCGCGATCATCAATTACGTGCGCAACATGTACGGTGTGCTGATCGGCGAGCAGACGGCGGAGCATGTCAAGAAGACGATCGGTTCCGCGTTGCGCGAGGTGCCAATGCAGCAGATTCGCGCAACCGGACGCAGCGTCGACGACGGCCTGCCGCGCACGATTGAAATCAGTTCGCAGGATGTCGCCGATGCGATCGCCGTGCCGCTGCGCCAGGTGCTGGTCGCGGTGAAGGCGGCGCTCGAAAACTCGCCGCCCGAGCTGGTGACGGACATCGCGCACACGGGGATCGTGCTGACGGGCGGTGGCGCGCTGCTCGGCAATCTCGCGCAATATCTGAGCGGCGAACTGGGTCTCGAAGTGCGCGTCGCCGACGAGCCGCTCACATGCGCGGTGCGCGGCGCTGGCGCCGCGGCGGGAGCGGGATTGCTGGGCACGTACGCATACGAATGAAGCGGTTGGACGCGCTGCGCGAAGCGTGCGGCGTGCGGGCGCCGCACGATGCGATCGCGAATGGGCTGTTGCGCGGCGGCCGTGAAAAGTTAGCCTGAACAATCCGTGTAACGCGAGCCGGTAAAGGCTGTGTGACAATAACGCGTACGTCGCGCGGAGATCCGCGTGCCAATCGTCTTCGGCGTGGGTGAGCCGCGCGCTTTTCGCGGCGATGTCCGCGGCCACTATCCGCCTGCCTGCCTGCAAATCTGCCTGTGAATCAATCTGTTCCTGTTCCCGTTTCGTCGCCGCTGTTCATCGAGTTGCGCAATGGCTTGCGCATGCCTTATGTCGAAGCGGGCGACGGCGCATTGCTGTTGTTCATACACGGCTCGCTGTGCGACTACCGCTATTGGCAGCCGCAACTGGCCGGACTGTCGAAGCACTATCGATGCGTTGCCGTCAGCCTCACGCACTATTGGCCCATCACCGATACGCCTGCCGGCCTGCCGTTCAGCTGGAGCCGCCACGCCGACGAACTGGCCGAATTCATCGAGCGTCTCGGCGCAGGGCCGGCGCATGTGGTCGGACATTCGCGGGGCGGTTGCGTGTCGTTTCATTTCGCGCGCCGTTACGCACAGCATCTGCGCACGCTGACGCTTGCCGACCCCGGCGGTCCATTGCAGATTGCGGGTCGTCCGCCGGCGCGTTTGCCGGAGACGGTCAATGCGCTGCGTGCGCGCGCGGCGCAATTGATCGAGGAAGGGAATGTACAAGTGGGGCTACAGCTCTTTGTCGATTCGGTAAGCCGCCCGGGGTTCTGGGCGAAGAGCACGACCGCATTTCGCACGATGGCGATCGATAACGCGCATACGCTTGCGCGCCAGTTTCGCGATCCGTTGCCGGTTTATCTGCCCGAAGACGCTGCACAGGTGCGCTGCCCGGTGCTGTTGATCGACGGCGAGAAGAGTCCGGAGATGTTCAGGCGCACCGCGACGGCGCTTGCATCATGGCTGCCGGATGCGCGTCGCAAAACGGTCAACGGCGCATCGCATGGGATGAATCTCGCGCATCCGGCAGCGTTCAATCGTTATGTAGACGAATTCATTCGCGACGTGAGCGGCGCTTAAGCGCCGCAAAGACGCGCGCTTGCGCGTTTGCCATCAAGCTTTGACGTGCGCATCCTTATCGAGCGCATGCTCCGCCTCTTCGCCGATACGGCCGCAGTAGTAAAGATGTACGCCGATCGCGAGCGAATCATTGCGGATCTCATGAAATGCCTTCCAGGCCTTCGCCGGATTTCTGAACACGAGATAATGCGCCTGTTGCGAAATCAGTCTCGCAACCTGGTGCAGGCCGTGGCCGTGCAGTACGGCTACGAGCGCGTCCAGACTGTCATGCGTGCGTGCGTCGGTGCGCGGATAAAGCATGTGCAAAACGGCGATCTTCTCCGTGGCCAGCGCAGCCGACATGGCGAGCACGATGTCCTGATGATTGAGCGCGGTGACGACCGTTTCTTCCTTTTCATCGGTATCCGGAAAGAGCGCGTCTATGTTGAGCGTCATTTTTGACAATCCTGTTTAATCAGCTTCTAAAGATCCGCTGTTAAGGCGGAGCAGGGCAATCATGTGCCCATGCAAGCAGAGCATTGCGTGAATGCAGTATCGCAGACCAATTGTCGTTATGGACTACCCGCCGGGACAAAAGATTGTTGCAGTAATGGCATTCCCTTTCATTTTGTCGACAAAGGAGCGCGATGGCGCAAGCGCCGCTGCTAAAACGAAGCCGCACCGGTGAGTGTTTCATCCGGTAGTACGCATTGTTGCTGATAACGACTCAAATTTGACGTGGACGCACCGTAGAATGCTGACAGAACGATGCCGCATTTGATGATGCGATCACCGCGGCTCGCATAATGGATTTGAAAGAGGACTACGGATGAACAACTCAGGCGCACACGCAACATTGACGTTTTCGGACAGTAACGAAAAGATCGAGTTGCCGGTCTACAAGGGCAACATGGGCCCGGACGTGATCGATATCCGCAAACTATACGGCCAGACCGGCAAGTTCACATACGACCCGGGTTTCATGTCGACGGCGGCGTGCAATTCGGCGATCACGTACATCGACGGCGACAAGGGCGATCTGCTGTATCGCGGCTACCCGATCGAAGCACTCGCGCAGAACGCCGACTTCCTCGAAACGTGCCACCTGCTGCTGAAGGGCGAATTGCCGAATCAACAGCAGAAGAAGGAATTTACGTTCGCCGTCACGCAGCACACGATGGTGCATGAGCAGATGCAGTTCTTCTTCCGCGGTTTCCGCCGCGACAGCCACCCGATGGCGGTCATGGTCGGCACGGTCGGCGCGCTCTCGGCTTTCTATCATGACAGCCTCGATATCAACGACCCGGTGCAGCGCGAAATCAGCGCCTGCCGGCTGATTGCAAAAGTGCCGACGCTGGCGGCTCTCACCTACAAATATTCCATCGGCCAGCCCTTCATGCATCCGCGCAACGACCTGAGTTTCTCGGAAAATTTCCTTTACATGACGTTCGCGGTGCCGGCCGAGCCCTACAAGGTCAATCCCATTCTGGCGCGCGCCATGGACCG
>DASXXR010000264.1:0-13159 GCA_036502945.1 Paraburkholderia sp.
CGAGCCGCGTCGGCATCGCGACGAAACAGTACGGGCAAGCGTCTTGCTAGCGTGTAATCTAGTACAAGCTAACAGACGCGGACTGACTCCACCCGGTTCAATCGTGTCACGGAGCGAGCTGCGCCAACACCAGATCAAGACGAAGGAGGGGAGACATGGCTGCCTTTATGAGTAACCAGCTCGACTTCATCTTCTTCTTTTACGGACTCGCGTTCATTCTGCTTGGCGTTACCTGCCTCGCAATAGCGAGAAGCAAGATCGGGGAGAGGCGCACCGCCTGGGGGATGCTGGCCGGGTTTGGCTTCTTGCACGGGCTGGGCGAGTGGCTGGATCTCTCGGCACTGATTGTGGGCGACGGCCCCGCGTTTGCTGCAATGCGAACGGCAGTCATGACCCTATCGTTCGTCCTGTTGCTGGAATTTGCCCGCTCGAAGGCGATCGGGCTGGGCCCGCGTTTGCCCGGTCGGTGGATACATGTGCTGCCGGTGACGTTGGTCGCGCTGGTCGGCGTTGCCTACGGCGTGACTTCCGCTAACGTTGCCGCGCGTTATGCCATTGGGTTTTCGGGCGCACTCGCGGCGAGCCTGGTGTTCGCACGGCAGGCCAAAGCCGCTTCCGGGGCAGCAAGGCGATTTACCGTCCTTGCGGCCGCGGGTTTCCTGCTTTATGCCGTAGTTGCAGGGATCGTTGTGCCTGATGCACCATTTTGGCCCGCGAATATCGTCAACTACAGGTTGTTTTCCAGTCTGACGGGAATCCCTGTTCAATTTGTCCGCGGCTTGCTCGCCTGCTGGCTGTCGTTTTCGGTCTGGGGCATCTTCAGCCAGCAGATTGCCGCTGATATATCTTCGGCGCGGTACACAGCGTACGTACGCCGCCACCTGGCATGGACGCTCGTTGCGATGGGCGCGATCCTCCTGTGCGGTTGGGCGCTAACTGAATATCTGGGAGGAATCTACCGGCGCAACGTGCAGCAGGAGGCGCGCGCCGACATCGATCTGCTCGCGAGCCGGCTGGCGGGCGAAACGGCGACCGTCGAAGGCATGGTAAAAGCGCTGGCCGGATCGCCTTCCGTATTGCCTTTGCTGCAAGGGGCCCATGCTCGCGACGATGATGCCGGACGCGCCACGCTCAAACTCGACGTGGAATCGTCGGGCGCGCGGCAAGGCTACCTGCTGGACGCTTCGGGCGCGGTGGTCGCCGCGTCGAACGGGCGAACGGTGCTCGGCGGCGTGCCGGATCGCAATGCAGCATCGAACTTCCGGAAATCGATAACCGGCAAAGCCGACTACCAGTTCGTGTTCGACGCCGCGACTGGCGCGCTCGACTACTACGCAAGCTATCCGGTCCGCGAGTCCGATGGGAGCGTGGTCGGGGTTGCCGTGCTGGCAAAGTCGCTGGATGCGTTTGAAGCGGATCTCCGGCAATTCGATCGTCCGTATTTCTTTGCGGATCCGCGCGGCGTCGTTGTCATGACAAACCGGCCGGACGCGCGATTGCGGCACCTTTGGCCGGTTGCCGCCGACGGCTCGCTGCCGCGGTCGCCGATCGTGCGCGGACGCGCCAGGCTGAGCGATCGGCCGATGCTGGAAAGAGAAATCGTCGACGGTAGCTGGACGAATGTGGATGACGACCGCAACTACGTGCGCCGCCGGTTTGTGGGGGAAACCCAGTGGTCGCTGGTCGTCCTGAAGCCGACGCACGAGATCTTTGCGAGCCGCTTTCTTGGCATTGTCATCACGCTGCTCGTGACGATCATGGCGTTAATTTACCTGGTAGGGAGGGGCCGCTGGGTTCACGATGAGATCGAGACGGGCAACCGTATCAGACTTCAGCAGCAGGCAATCGAACTGGGTCTCCAGGCGAGCACGGACCCGCTAACCGGCTTGCACAACCGGCTGATGCTGGACAAGACGCTTGCCGACGAGATCGAGCGCTCGGACCGCTACCGCACACCGCTCTCGCTGGTGCTGTTCGATGTCGACCACTTCAAGCGAATTAACGACACCTACGGCCACCCCGTGGGTGACAAGGTGCTGGTTCAACTGTCGCGGTTCGTGCCCGATCTGCTGCGCAAGAACGACTTCCTTGCTCGCTGGGGCGGGGAGGAGTTCCTCATGCTGGCACCGGGGGTGACCGGCCCGATGGCGTTTCAAGCCGCGGACAAACTGCGCGACGCGATTGGCCATGTCGTGTTCGCGGAGGCGGGATCGGTTACCTGCAGTTTCGGCGTGGCCGAATATGAGGCAGGCGAATCGGCGGCGGAGCTTATTGCACGGGCCGACGGCGCGCTGTATCGAGCAAAGGCGAATGGTCGCAATCAGGTCGTGCTGGCGCCGCAACGAGGTATGAGCCAGGCCGCGCCCGCGTCCGCGAACTCCTTGTAGCGCCGGAAGTCCTGCTGATAACCTTATTCCAGCTCGTGCACGGAGCGACACACAAGCCCTGGCGGAGCGTATGATCGACATAGGTGAAAGTGCTGTAATGGGTCGTTTGGAACGCTATACGTATTGAGCGTTCGGCGGTCACGCAGGGTGTTCACAGCTGGCATTCGTGTCTTGCATGGGCGACTGGGTGACGTTGCCAGGGGGATCATGATCTTGTTCTCTCAATCGGCAAATCGCAGCAACCGGGCGCCAGCCGGGCCGGAATCCCAGTCGTTATCCGGCTTGAAAGACGCCGCCCCGCGACTGCGCTACCTCGCGTTGGCGTGGATCGCGGGCTGCATCGCGCTCGGTGTCGTGAGCTGGATCTGCTTCAGGCTCAGGCTCGACCCGGTTGCGACCGAATCGATCTTCCTGATCATCATCGTCCTGATGTCGCTGATGAACAGCTTCATTTCGGCGTTCCTCTTTTGCCTGCTTGCTTTCCTGTGCATC
Organism: Paraburkholderia sp.; assembly: GCA_036502945.1. Classification (GTDB taxonomy): domain Bacteria; phylum Pseudomonadota; class Gammaproteobacteria; order Burkholderiales; family Burkholderiaceae; genus Paraburkholderia. The sequence continues at coordinate 2,880 of DASXXR010000264.1, forward strand.
AATTTCTTTTTCTTCGAACCGTTATTCAGCATTCAGTTGCAGTACAAGCGCGATCTGCCGGCGCTGTTCGCCTTTATGATTTCGTCGCTGGCGATCACCGCACTGGTGCGGCATGTCCGCACGCTCGGCGAAGTGCAGCGCGAGCAGGCACGGCTTCTCGATCTCACGCATGACACCGTGATCGTGCGCGACATGGGAGGCGTCATTCTGTACTGGAACCGCGGCGCGGAAGAAATGTACGGCTGGAAGAAGCGCGAAGCGGTTGGTCAGATCATTCACAGCTTCCTGAAGACACGCTTTCCTACCTCTCTCGAAGAGATGACCGCCCAGTTGCTGCGCACCGGCCGTTGGGATGGCGAACTGATTCATACGAGGCAGGACGGCACCGAGCTGGTGATTGCCAGCCGCTGGTCGCTGCAGCGCAACGGCGGCGGCCGGCCGCTCGCAACGCTCGAGACAGGCAATGACATTACGGCCCGCAAACGGGCCGAAGAAGCATTGCGGCAAAGCCAGGCAACCTACCTGGCCGAGGCGCAGCAACTGAGCAATACGGGCAGTTTCGGCTGGAATGTGGGCAGCGGCGAGGTGTTCTGGTCCGAGCAGACTTTCCGGATCTTCGAGTACGAAGCCGGCATCGTTCCTACCCTCGAACTGGCTCTGCAGCGCGTGCATCCGGACGATGTCGTGCGTTTTAGGGAGACGATCGGATATGCGTCCACGCATCGGAAGGACTTCGATTTCGAGTATCGCCTGCTGATGCCCGACGGGGCTGTCAAATATGTTCATGTGGTGGCGCACGCGACAGCCGCCGAATCGGACCCGCTGCGGTATGCGGGCGCGGTAATGGATATCACCCCGGCAAGGCAGGCGGAGCAGCAACTGCATCACGCGCAAAGCGAACTCGCCCAGGTGACGCGCGTAACGACACTCGGTGAACTGAGCGCGTCCATCGCACACGAGGTCAGCCAGCCGCTTGCGGCGATCGTCACGAACGGCGAAGCCTGTTTGCGCTGGCTCGACTGTCAGCCGCCGGAATCCGAAGAGGCACGGGCGAGCGTCGCACGCATGATCGGCGAGGGCCGGCGCGCCACGCAGATCGTGCGCCGGATACGAACACTGGCGCGCAAGGACACGGGGCAGAAAGCACCACTCGACCTCAATGACGTCGTCAACGACGTCATCTCGTTGACACAGCGCGAGGTGCTGAGCCACCGGGTGCCGCTGCGCGTGAGGCTCGCGCCATCGCTGCCGCCCGTCCTCGGCGACCGGGTGCAATTGCAGCAGGTGCTGATCAATCTCGTGATGAACGGCATTCAGTCGATGGATGGTGTCTGCGAATGGCCACGCGAACTGTCGATCGAAACGAAGCAGGACCAGAACACCGAAGTCATTCTCGCCGTACGGGACTGCGGCACAGGAATCCACCCGGAGAATGCAGACCGGTTGTTCGACGCCTTTTTCAGTACGAAGCCGCAAGGCATGGGGATCGGGCTGTCGATCTGCCGTTCGATCGTCGAAGCCCACGGCGGAAAGATCAGGGCATTTAATAACGACGGCTACGGCGCCACGTTCGAGTGCAGGCTGGCGCCGCTTATCGACCGCACGCACTGAAGGCGTTCTGATCCCAGGGTTTTGCTGGTCATCGGGTGCCAAGCGTGGGCGGCATGTTGTATTTCGCGTTTGCTCACACGGTGTTCTTCCTGCTTTGCTCAGTTCTTTTCGATCGGTTCCATAGCGAGTGCTCGACACGCGGTGCGCCGCCTCGTTCGGCCGCGCCCGAACAAATGGAATAAACGACGAGCCCATCTGTTCTGTTTGCTGGGGCATCGGCAACCGCCAGTCTGCCAGGCGGTTACGCGCACGCGGGCGATATCGGCCCATATCGGTTTCGACGACCGTCGCTCCATGGTCTTAAGTCTCGCCCGTTGTCGACGCGAGTCCGGATAGGGCGCGGCAGTACCGAAGTGCCTGTCGGAAGCATTGTCGATCGTCTGTCATGCGATGCGGCAACGATCTTGCCAAAGGAGGCCCTATGTACGAGGGCTATGCTGCAAATCTACTCACGCTTGCGGCGCTGTACTCAATCACGTGCATGTCTCCCGGTCCGGATTTCGTGAACGTCACGTCACATGCCCTTAGCGCTCGCAAGAGCGGAATCTTCGCGGCCGCCGGTGTAGCGCTTGGATGCAGCGTCTGGTCGACAGCTGCGGTTGTGGGGCTGGATTTCCTTGCGCTGAAGCAGGCATCGTTCACACATATCATCAGAGTGTGCGGCGTGCTGTATCTGGTTTATCTCGGAGCGACGTTGCTGCTTGGCGCCATCCGGCCTAAGCCAGCCGCGATTGAACTTAGAGCCATTTCGAGTAGCGATTGGGCTTCCTTGCGTCGCGGGTTCACCACCGACATGACCAACCCGACACTGGTCATCTTTTTCGGGAGTCTTTTCGCAACCGTTCTGCCAGTGGATGCGCCGCTGTGGGTCCGCTTCACTTCGATCCTGATCATCACTTTCATCGCAGGCGCATGGCATCTCGCCGTCGCGATCCTCTTTTCAGCGCGGCCGGCACGAACCATCTACCGCAAGTTAAGACGCCCGATCGACGCAGTATTGGGCAGCCTGCTGATCGTTCTTGCTGTACGCCTCGCCGTCCGGTGATGTGCTGGATTTCCCCCAAATTCGCGCGTTTTATATTTGTAAGGTTTTTGATTTCCCGGCACATTGTTGCATATCGTCCGTGCCGCGGCGAGCACGCTTAGTGCACTGCGCATGAGCGTTTAGCCGTGAAAAAAGCACTCTCTTCGAGAGTCGATCCAGTTCGCATATTCCGGCGACCTTCGCAAGCATCAAACTGGTGCTTCTCCGCCTCAAACCATAAACACACGTAACTATCTAATGCGGCGAATAGCGCTCCTGATTTTTGAATCGCTATCATCCGGCACCACTCCATTTTGCTTGACCCGCGTAGTCGAGTACCGGAATTTTCATGCCGTCATTTTTTATCGACCGTCCTGTGTTCGCGTGGATCGTTGCGCTTGCAATCGTCGTCGCGGGCCTGCTTGCCATTCCGCATCTGCCGGTCGCCCAGTATCCGCGCCTCGCCCCGCCGCGCATCATCCTTAACGCAACCTATCCCGGCGCATCGACCGAAACCGTCGATGAGGACGTCGGCAGCATCATCGAAGAGAGTCTTGATGGTGCCGACGGTATGCTCTACTACGAAACGAACAGCGACGGCCACGGCGGCCTTGAAATCGACATCACGTTTGCGCCCGGCACCCCTCCCGACATCGCGCTAGTCGATGTGCAGAACCGTTTGAAGCAGGTCGAGCCGCGTCTGCCGCAGCAGGTCGTGCAGCAGGGCATCAGCGTGTTCAAGGCGGCCAATACGTTCCTGATGCTGGTTGCGTTGACGTCGACGGATGGTACGCGCGACTCGGTCCAGTTGAGCGACTACCTGAACCGGTATGTGCTGCGCGATCTCAAGCGTGCGCCGGGTGTCGGCGCGGCGCAGTTGTGGGACGCGGGCGAGGCGCTGCGCATCTGGCTCGATCCGATGAAGCTGCGCGAATACAGCCTCGGCGCGAAAGACGTGATCGCGGCCATCGCCGCACAGAATTCCGCGGTGACGGCGGGCGCGATCGGCGATGCGCCCTTTGTTGCGGGCCAGCAGCTGACGGCGTCCGTCATCGTGAAAGGGCAACTGGTCTCGCCCGCCGAATTCGACCACATCGTGCTGAAGGCGAAACCGGATGGCTCGGCGGTTCGCTTGCGCGACGTCGCGCGCGTCGAACTCGGTCGCGACGATTACTCGTACTGGTCGCGTCTGAACGGCAAACCTGCGGCAACAGTGGGGATTCAACTTGGCCCGGGCGGCAATGCGCTCGAAACGTCGAACGCGATTCGCGCGAGGCTCGCGGAACTGTCGAAGAGTCTGCCGCCCGGTGTCGCGATCGAGATTCCGTTCGACAGCGCCCATTTCGTGCACACCGCGATTCGGGAAGTGGTGCTTACGCTATTTGAAGCAATCGTGCTTGTGGTGTGCGTGATCTGGCTTTTTCTGCGCGATCTGCGCTATACGCTCGTGCCGGCGGTCGTCATTCCGATCACGCTGATGGGCGCGTTTCTCGCAATGTGGGCATTCGGGTTGTCGATCAACGTGTTCACGATGTTCGCGCTCGTGCTCGCGATCGGCATTCTGGTCGACGACGCGATCGTCGCGGTAGAGTGCGTGCATCGCGTGATGGAAGAAGAGAATTTGCCGCCGCGAGAAGCAACGCGTCGTGCGATGAAGCAGATCGGCGGCGCGATCGTGGGCGTAACCGCGGTGTTGACCGCCGTGTTCGTGCCGATGGCTTTTTTCCCCGGCAGCGTCGGCGGAATTTATCGGCAGTTCGCGGTGGCGATGATCGGATCGATGCTCGTGTCGTCGTTCCTGGCGCTGTCGTTGACACCCGCGCTGTGCGCGAATCTGTTCAAGCACACACCGACCGGGCACGGCACCCCGCGCGCGAGGCGGCGCGGCCCGGCCGGCTTCGTTGCGCGGGCTGCGGACGGTTTTACAAGCGGCTTTGCGCGCGTAGCAGTGGCCTACCGCCGGTTGACCGAGTACACCGTCGGGCGGGTCAGGGTAGCGCTCGCAGTGTACGCGTTGCTGCTCGGCCTGTGTGCGCTGATGTACTGGGCGATGCCGGGTGGCTTTCTCCCGACCGAAGACCAGGGGCAGATTCAGGTCGCCGTGCAACTGCCGGCCGGCGCCACCCAGGAACGCACGATGGCCGTGGTACGCCAGGTCGAAGCGATCCTTCACAAACAGCAGGCGGTCGCAAACGTCACGAGTGTGATCGGCTGGAGCTTTGTGGGCAATGGTCAGAATGTCGCGATGGCGTTCGTCGAGCTCAAGGATTGGGCCGAGCGCGGCGCAGGCGCGGTAGCGGTGCGCGACGCGCTCAACGCGCAGTTCTCGAAGATTCTCGACGGCGACGTGGACGCGTCGTTGCCGCCTTCGGTGCCTGGCATCGGGCATTCGGAAGGCTTCACGTTCCGGCTCGAGGATCGCGGCGGCGTCGGCATGGCCGCGCTGAAGAAGGCGCGCGAGCATCTGTCCGAACTGGCGAAGGCCGACCCGGTGTTTGCGTCGGTGCGCTCGGAAGACCTGCCCGACGTGCCGCGCGTCGAACTGGAGATCGATCGCGAGAAGGCCTATGCGTTCGGTGTGTCGTTCGACAAGATCGCCGACGTGCTGGGCGGCACCTTCGGTTCGAACTATGTCGACGACTTTCCTGCGGCGGGGCGTATGCGGCGCGTGATCGTCGCGGCCGATGCGGCGTCCCGGATGACTGACGATCAGCTGATGGCGTTGTCCGTGCCGAACGCATCGGGCTACATGGTGCCGCTGTCGGCGATCGCATCGCGGCATTGGTCGATCGGGCCGGTGTCGCTCAATCGCTATAACGGCTACCCGTCGCTCGATATCAGCGCTCGGGCGTCGAACAACTATAGCTCCGGTGCGGCGATGGCGGAGATGGAGCGGCTGGCGGCCAATCTGCCGACGGGCATCGCCTACGACTGGGTGAATGCGGCGCGCGAGGAAACCATCGCGACGCGGCAAACGCCGCTGCTGATCGGGCTGTCGGTGCTGGCGGTATTCATGGTGCTTGCCGCGCTGTACGAAAGCTGGACCATTCCGTTTTCGGTGTTGATGATCGTGCCGCTCGGCCTGGTCGGCGCGACCGCTGCGGTGCTGGTGCGAGGCATGCCCAACGACGTGTACTTCAAGGTCGGGATGATTACCGTAATCGGGCTTTCCGCGAAGAATGCAATCCTGATCGTGCAGTTCGCGCGTGATCTGCGCGCGCGCGGCATGTCGTTGCGCGCGGCGGTGATCGAGGCAGCGCACGCGCGCTTCAGGCCGATCGTGATGACGTCGATGGCGTTTCTGGTCGGTGTCGTGCCGCTTGTGACGGCAAGCGGCGGCGGCGCGGAAAGCCGCCGTTCGATCGGCACGGGAGCCTTCGGCGGTGTGCTGTCGGCGACGCTCTTCGGGCTCGTGTTCGCGCCCCTGGCGTTCTATGTCGTCTCCCTCGTCAACGACTCGCGCCGCACTGCGGCGTCGTCCGAACTGCAAGCCCGCGAGATAGAAGAAAGGACATAGCGTGGGTGCCGCGCTCGGGCTGGCTGAGGTTCGTTGTCGTCGCAATCGGTTTCGGTACGCTTCGGGCGGCGCTATGTCGTAGTGCCTATCTCTTTGCCTAACGGCTGAAGGCGTCGACGCTTCGGACGCTCGCCGGGTATGCAAAACGAATCTATATAGAAAAGCGCAAACGGAAGGAATTATTTGAGTGCGCTCTCCACCTTGAGGAACCTTCACGGCGTTGTTTACGGCCATACTTCAACCCATTATTCTTCGAATATCGCTTTTCCGGCTGGCATCCATTTACCTCCGCTCTCAACGAGACTTCAAGAATGGCTACAGCGACCCCACGAACCGCCCATGGAAGTTTGCCAGGCACCCGCCTTGCTGGCAGATTTACGCTCGGCAATCGCATTCTGCTTAGCTTCGGCACGCTGTTTTTGCTGATGCTCGTCATGGCGGTCATTTCATACACGCGTTTGCGTGCGATCGACGAAGAAGCGGTCAGCCTCCAGCGCGATTCGGTACAAGGACTGTATCTGTCGACCTCGCTGCGCGCGACCTTGGACGACAGTTTTACCGCCCTCGGAGCGGCGACTTTCATTGATACCGATGCCGGCAGCACGAAGCGCGATATCGACCGGATGCAGGAGCTGCTACAGAAATCCGACCAGTTCTCGACCGACTATCAAGGTACGGTGGTTCGCGACGTCGACCGCGTGCGCTTCGACGCTTTCAAGGCTGCATACGGCGAGGCGCTGCCGCTGCTCAAAGATGGGGCGCGCATCGTGCAAACCTCGAAGCCGGAGGCCCAGGCCGCCTTCGTCCGCCTGACCCCGATCTGGGACAACGTGATTCGCACCGCGAACGCGATGGTGGAAGAAAACAACAGTCAGGCTAACGAATCGGCGCGGCTGATCCGCGACTCGGTCACGGGTACCGAAATCACACTTGCCACTGCGCTGGGCGTCGTGCTGCTGATCGCGCTCGTGACCGGCTACCGGCTCTTCAAGGCGGTCACCGTCCCGATGACACGGCTCGTCGAAGTGCTGGACGTGATGCGCACGGGCAATCTGTCGCAGCGCCTGAACCTGCACCGCGACGACGAATTCGGCACGCTCGAGAGCGGTTTCAACCGGATGGCCGAAGAGTTGACGAGCCTCGTCTCACAGGCGCAAAAGTCGTCGCTGCAGGTGACGACGTCGGTGGCGGAGATCGCAGCGACGTCGAAGGAGCAACAGGCAACGGCGAGCGAAACCGCGGCGACCACTACCGAAATCGGCGCGACGTCGCGCGAGATCGTCGCCACGTCGCGCGATCTGCTGCGCACGATGAACGAGGTTTCAGGGGTTGCTGAACAGTCGGCCACGCTTGCCGGCACGAGCCAGAGCGGCCTCACGCGAATGGAGGACACGATGCGCAGCGTGATGGAAGCCGCCGGCTCGGTCAACGCGAAGCTCGCGATCCTCAACGACAAAGCGGTCAACATCAATCAGGTCGTCGCGACCATCACGAAGGTCGCGGACCAGACCAACCTGCTGTCGCTGAACGCGGCGATCGAAGCCGAAAAGGCCGGCGAGTACGGCCGCGGCTTTGCGGTCGTCGCGACCGAAATCCGGCGTCTTGCCGACCAGACAGCGGTGGCGACCTACGACATCGAGCAGACCGTCAAGGAGATCCAGTCGGCCGTCTCCGCAGGTGTGATGGGCATGGACAAGTTCTCGGAGGAAGTGCGGCGCGGCATGCAGGACGTGCAGCAGGTCGGCGGCCAGCTGTCGCAGATCATCCACGAAGTGCAGACGCTGGCGCCGCGCTTCCAGCTGGTCAACGAAGGGATGCAGACCCAGGCGAGCGGCGCCGAGCAGATCACGCAGGCGCTGTCGCAACTGTCGGAAGCGGCGCAGCAGACCGCGGAGTCGCTGCGCCAGTCGTCGCAGGCGATCGACGACCTCACGCTGGTCGCGAATCAGTTGCGCACCGGCGTGTCGCGCTTCAAGATCGACGCATGACGTCCGGCAACGTTTTAGCCTAGGTGACGGCGATGCTGTTTCTCCTGTTCGATCTCGATGGCGAGCGCTACGCGCTCGACGCAGCGGAGATTGTCGAAGTGCTGGCATTGCGGCCGGCGAAGTCGATTCCAGGCACGCCCGCGTGGGTCGCGGGCGTGTTCGACCGGCACGGCGAAGCCGTGCCGGTCATCGACGTGCCGCAACTCGCACTGGGCCGCGCCGCGCGCCAGCTCCGCTCAACGCGTCTCGTCATCGTGCGCTACGGCGCGGCCGATCCGAACGGCGACGGCGCGCACCCTGGTGCGCGCAGCAACGGTGACGCGCCGCCGCGGGTGCTCGGCCTGATCGTCGAGCGCGCGACGCAGACCCGCCGCATCGAGCGCTCGCAGTTCACCGACAGCGGCATTGCGACACCTCATGCGCTGTGGCTGGGGCCCGTCGCGAACGATGGTATCGGCCTTGTGCAGTGGGTCCGGGTCCAGCAAATGCTCAATGAAGACGTCAACGCACTGTTGTTCCCGCAAGCATCGTACGCGCAGACACAGGCATCCACACGATGAACGCACGCAAGGGCATCGATCTGCGCTTCGAAGGCTGGCTCCTGCGCGAGACGGGCATCGAGGCGTCGACACTCGGCGTCAATGCACTCGGGCGCGCCGTGCTCGAACGCGCGCGTGCGGCACACGCCGACGGCCGGCTGGGCGCGGGACCCGATGCGACCGCTGCGGCGGCAGCCGCCGACCCGGCGCAGATCGTTTCAGGCGAAGTGATCGACGCGTACTGGCAATGGCTGAATGCATCGGGCGACGAACAGCAGGCGCTGGTCGAACTGCTTGTCGTACCGGAAACGTGGTTCTTTCGGGATTGCGAGGCATTCGTCGCGCTTGTGCGGCTCGCCAATGAACGGCTGGTCCGCGAACCGGCGCGGGCATTGAGTGTGCTGAGCGTGCCTTGCTCGTCCGGCGAGGAACCGTATTCGATTGCGATGGCGTTGCTCGACGCGGGCATCGGCCCGGAGCGCTTTGCGGTCGATGCGCTCGACATCAGTGCTCGCGCGATCGAATTCGCACGCAAGGCGGTCTACGGACGGAATTCGTTTCGCGGCCACGCGCTAGCGTTCCGCGATCGCCATTTCACCCCGGCTGCAGGCGGCCACCGGCTGAACGAATGCGTCCAGCAGCGGGTCCGGTTCATTCAGGCGAACCTGTTCGACGCACCGCAGAACCCGCACGCGCACTACAATTTCATCTTCTGCCGCAACGTGCTGATTTACTTCGATCGCGACGCGCAGGATCGCGCGATCCGCCTGCTCGACGCGCAACTTGCGCCGGGCGGCAGCTTGTTCGTGGGGCCGGCGGAAACCGGCTTGATGATGCGCCACGCGTTGAGTTCGGTGCGCATTCCGCTTGCGTTCGCGTTTCAGCGTACACCGGCCGATCAATCGCCACCCGGCGGGCCGTTAGCACGCACGCCGCAGGCGATGCCTGCGCCACGCGTCGCACCGGCTGCCGAGCCCGCGGCCCAAGCCGGCGCGATGCGCCCTCGCGCACCGGTGGTTGCATCGCCCTCGATGCCGCGCGCCGCCGCTGCCGAAGCGCCGAGCGGCACGCCGCCCGCGCACGCGCCGGAGAAGCCGTCCGCTTCGCTAGCCGATGCGCGCCGGCTTGCCGATGCTGGTCGGCTCGACGAAGCCGAACGCGTCGCCGACGAATGCATCGTCGTGTACGGACCGGATGCCGCCGCGTTCTATCTGCTCGGGCTGATCGCGGACGCGCGCGGCCGCAGCGCGGAGGCCGGCGACTATTACCGCAAGGCGTTGTATCTCGAACCAGGCCACTACGAGGCGCTGACGCATCTTGCGGCACTGCTCGAGATGGCCGGCGATCGTGCCGGTGCAGAGCGGCATCTGCGCCGCGCGCAGCGCGCGGCGGTACAGGCGCCGCAAGCATCACAAGCATCACAAGCGCCGGCACCGCACGTCAACCAGACACGAGGGTTCCATGGAACACGGCGCCGTTGAACAGCCGGACCCGGTGATGCTCATCGACGATTGCTGGAATCGCATCGGCACGCGCGGCGACCAGTCATGTCCCGCGCTAGCCGAATATTCGCGCTGCCTGAACTGTCCGGTCTTCGAACG